>DAIUES010000042.1:0-4333 GCA_036844985.1 Candidatus Limnocylindrales bacterium | reverse complement strand
ACCCTGTCGTACCTGCGCCTGACCGGACGGCCGGCCGAACGGGTCGACCTCGTCGAGCGCTACGCCAAGGAGCAGGGCCTGTGGCGCGAACCGGGCGACGGCCCGGCGTTCGACGAGGCCCTCACCCTCGACCTGTCGACCGTGGTCCCGTCCGTGGCCGGTCCGCGACGGCCCCAGGATCGGGTCCCGCTCGAAGGACTCCGGGCGAACTTCCGCGAGAACTTCCCCCATGGGCTCGGCGACCTGGCGATCCCCGTGCCGGACGACACGCCGGTCAATGGTGACTCGGTGACCGAGGCATCGGCGGACTCGTTCCCGGCATCCGACCCGACCCCGTTCGAGCCGGTGGCGGCGACCGACGGAGCGTCCGCGGAGCGGGCCACAGCGACGTCGGCCGCGACGGCGGATCCGCGCGCGTATCGGCCGGTCCAGGTCGCCGTGGCCGGCAGCAGCGCGACCATCGCGTCGGGCTCGGTCGCGATCGCGGCCATCACCTCGTGCACCAACACCTCGAACCCGACGGTCATGGTCGGAGCCGGGCTGCTCGCCCGGAACGCGGTCGCCCGTGGTCTCCGCGTCGCGCCGACGGTCAAGACCTCGCTCGCCCCGGGTTCGCGGGCGGTCACTGGCTATCTCGAGGCGGCCGGACTCATGGCCCCCCTCGCCGAGCTCGGGTTCGCGCTCGCCGGCTACGGCTGCACGACGTGCATCGGCAACTCCGGGCCGCTCGACACGCCGGTCGCGGAAGCGATCGAGGCCAACGACCTCGTGGTGGCCGCCGTGCTGTCGGGCAACCGCAACTTCGAAGGCCGCATCCACCCCCTCGCGCGGGCGAGCTACCTTGCTTCCCCGCCGCTGGTCGTGGCGTTCGCGCTCGCCGGCCACGTCGATGTCGACCTCACGACCGATCCGCTCGGCGTCGATACCCGCGGTCGGCCCGTCTACCTGGCCGACATCTGGCCGGCGCCGGAGGAGATTCGCGCGGTCATCGGCACGGCCATCGATCCGGAGCTGTTCCGGGCGACCTATGCGACCGTGTTCGAGGGCGATGAGCGCTGGCGCGCACTACCGATCCCGGCCGGCGACCGATACGCGTGGGATCCTGCCTCGACCTATGTCGCCAAGCCGCCGTTCTTCGATGGGCTGACCTTCGACGGCCGGGCGGTGACCGACATCGTCGATGCCCGGGCCCTGGTGGTCCTCGGCGATTCGGTCACGACCGACCACATCTCGCCGGCCGGCTCGATCGCCGCCTGGTCGCCCGCGGGCACATGGCTGCAGGAGCATGGGGTGGCCCCGCTCGAATTCAACTCGTATGGTGCGCGGCGCGGCCATCACGAGGTGATGATGCGTGGCACGTTCGGCAACATCCGGCTGCGCAACCAGCTCGTTCCCGAACGCGAGGGGCCGTACACGCTCCACCTGCCCACCGGCGAGGGGGGCTTCATCTTCGACACGGCGATGCGCTACGCGGCCGAGGGCGTGCCGTTGGTCGCGCTCGTCGGGCGCGAGTACGGATCGGGTTCGTCGCGGGACTGGGCCGCGAAGGGCACGACGCTGCTCGGGATCAAGGCCGTCATCGCCGAGTCCTACGAGCGGATCCATCGCTCCAACCTCGTCGGGATGGGCGTGCTGCCCATCCAGTACAAGCCCGGCGACTCGGCCGCGACACTCGGGTTGACCGGGCGCGAGACGTTCTCGATCGGCGGGCTGGCCGACGGGCTGTCACCGCGGATGTCGGTCACCGTGACGGCGACCCGCGACCGGGCTGCCGGTGGCGACGGATCGACGGTCCAGTTCGAGGCGATCGCCCGGCTCGACGGTCCGATCGACGTCGAGTACTACCGGGCCGGTGGCATCCTGCCGGCGGTACTGCGCCGTCTCGCCAGCGAGGACGCCCCGCCGCCGCACTGATCGATCGGTCGCTCGCGTCACGCGCGGGGGTGACGTCTCGTCAAACCTGCGATACCCGCGCGAGCCATCTCCTCCGCGAATGAAGCCCTCGGTCCTCCCCCGAGGGCTTCTTCGTGCTCGCCGTGCTTCCGACCGCCGGGGACGGGGCCATTGGTCCCGAAATCCGGGTCCTCCTGGCCGAAGCCGCGCGGCCCGCGCGAGAGTAAGGTCTGATTCGAGAGCCAGGCGCGTCTCGGATGGTCGAGGTCGTGTCCGGTACGGAAGCGGCCCGATCCGACGGCGATGGGAGTGTCTGGTATGCAGCAACGCTGGGAATGCCTCGACGGCAACGAGGCGGCGGCCCGCGTGGCCTATGCGCTGAGTGAAGTCATCTCGATCTATCCCATCACCCCGGCCTCGCCGATGGCCGAGCACAGCGACGACTGGAGTGCCGCCGGCCGGCCGAACCTGTGGGGCGTCGTCCCGGACGTGGTCGAGATGCAGTCGGAGGGCGGCGCCGCAGGCGCGATGCACGGGGCGCTCCAGAAAGGGTCGCTGTCGACGACCTTCACGGCGTCGCAGGGCCTGCTGCTGATGATCCCGAACATGTTCAAGATCGCCGGCGAGCTGACGCCGGCGGTCATCCACGTCGCGGCGCGGACGCTGGCGACCCACGCCCTGTCGATCTTCGGCGACCACAGCGATGTCATGCACGCCCGCTCGGCCGGCTGGGCGATGCTCGCCGCCGGGTCGGTCCAGGAGGCGCACGACTTCGCCCTCGTCGCGCATGCCGCCACCCTTCGCTCGCGGGTGCCGTTCCTCCACTTCTTCGATGGCTTCCGGACCTCGCACGAGATCAACAAGATCGCCGTCCTCGACGACGCCGACCTGCGGGCCATGGTCCGTGACGAGGATGTCCTCGCCTTCCGTCGTCGCGGCCTCACGCCGGACGCGCCGGTGGTTCGCGGAACCGCCCAGAACCCCGACGTGTTCTTCCAGGCGCGCGAGGCGGCCAACCCGTACTACCTCGCGGTGCCGGGCGTCGTCGAGGAGGTCATGGACGAGCTCGCGGCCCGGACGGGCCGGCGCTATCACACGGTCGACTACCACGGGGCGCCCGATGCAGAGCGCGTCATCGTGGTGATGGGCTCGGCCGCGGGAGCGGTCGAGGAGACCGTCGATCGCCTGGTCGCCGCGGGCGAACGGGTCGGGATGGTCCGCATCCGGCTGTTCCAACCGTTCCCGACCGAGGCCCTCCTCGCGGCGCTGCCGTCGACGGTCCGCTCGATCGCGGTCCTCGACCGGACCAAGGAGCCGGGCGCCGTGGGCGAGCCGCTGTACCTCGAGGTGCTGGCGGCCCTGACCGAGCAGCTCGACAGCGGGACGGCACCGTTCGCCGAGATGCCGCGCGTCATCGGCGGCCGCTACGGCCTGTCGTCCAAGGAGGTGACGCCGTCGATGATCAAGCCGATCTTCGACGAGGCGGCCGCCGAGCGCCCGAAGCGGCACTTCACGGTCGGCATCTACGACGACGTGACCCATCTCAGCCTGCCGATCGACGCGGACTTCCGGCATCCGCGCCCGGCGTCCGAGGTCCAGGCCGTGTTCATCGGGCTGGGCTCGGACGGGACCGTCGGGGCGAACAAGGCCTCGGTCAAGATCATCGGCGACGGGACCGACCAGTCCGTCCAGGGCTACTTCGTGTACGACTCGAAGAAGTCGGGCTCGGTGACCGTGTCGCACCTGCGCTTCGGTCCGGAGCCCATCCGCTCGACCTATCTCATCGACGAGGCCGACTTCGTGGCCTGCCACCAGTTCGGCCTGTTGACCAAGGTCGACGCCCTGGCCAGCGCCAGGCACGGAGCCACGTTCCTGCTCAACTCGCCGTATGGAGCCGACGAGGTCTGGGACCGGCTGCCGGCCGACGTCCAGCGCAAGATGGTCGAGAAGGACGTCGATCTGTGGATCATCGACGCCTTCGCCGTGGCCCAGGAAGTGGGAATGGGCACGCGCATCAACACCGTGATGCAGCCGTGCTTCTTCCAGCTGGCCGGGGTGCTGCCACCGGACGAGGCGATCGCGCGGATCAAGGACTCGGTCACCAAGACCTATGCCAAGCGCGGCGAGGCCGTCGTCGCCCGCAACTTCGCCGCCATCGACCGGTCGCTCGAGCGGCTCGTCCACGTTCCCCTCGGCGTGCCCGGACCGGCCCACATCGTGACCAGCCCGGCCGAGGCCGATCCGCGCGAGTTCGTGCGGAACATCACGTCGGCGCTCATCGCCGGACAGGGCGATCTGCTGCCGGTCAGCGCGCTGCCCGTCGACGGCACGTTCCCGACCGGCACGACACGCTACGAGAAGCGGGCCATCGCCCAGGAGATCCCGATCTGGGACCCGTCGATCTGCATCGACTGCGGCAAGTGCGCGATCGTCTGCCCGC
>DAIUES010000041.1:8297-15689 GCA_036844985.1 Candidatus Limnocylindrales bacterium | reverse complement strand
CGGGCTCGAAGATGCCGACCAGGGCCTGCATCTGCTGCGGGTCGTGGATCACATGGGGGGGCCGCAGCAGCTCCTGCCACAGCTCACCCAGTTCCAGCAGGTCGACACGCCCGAACGGCTCGAGGCGTTCCTCGCCAGGATCCGGGCATATCCGGCGTTCATGGCGGCCAACGCCGGGATCCTGCGCGAGGGCCTTGCCAGCGGGCTGACCGCACCGTCGATCGTGACCGAGCGGACGATCGCCCAGATCGAGCGGCTGCTCGCCATCCCGATCGAGTCGGCGATCATCCCGGGCAGCGCCATCGGCGCGTCGGACGCCGACCGGGAACGGATCCGCGACGCCGTCCGCGAGCACGTCTACCCGGCTGACGCGGCGTTCCTCGACACGCTCCGTGGCGAGTACCGTCATGCCAGCCGCGAGGAGCCCGGGCTGTGGTCCGCGCCCAACGGCGAGGAGCTGTATCGGACCGCGATCCGGTCGTGGACGACGCTGGAGATGGATCCGCAGGTGATCCACCAGATCGGGCTCGACGAGCTCACCTCGATCGAGGACGAGCGGCGCGCCATCGCCCGGACACGAGGCTTCGGCGACGACACGTCCGCGTTCCGAGCGGCGCTCGAGGCCGAAGCGGGCAATACCCCGGGCTCCAAGGACGAGCTCGTGGCCCGCGCCCGCGAGGACATCGACCGCGCGATGGCCGCTGCGCCGACCTTCTTCGGTCGACTGCCGCGGGCCGGACTCGAGGTCCGCCCTGTCGAGGAGTACAAGGAAAAGGACGCCCCGTTCGCCTACTACTACCCGCCGTCCGCCACCGGCGACCGCAACGCGATCTACTACGCCAACGGCTACGACCTGCCGTCGCGCAAGTACTCCAAGCTCGCCTCGACCACGTACCACGAGGCGGCCCCCGGTCATCACTTCCAGATCACCCTCGAGATGGAGAACCCGAACCTGAACACGTTCCGCAGGCTGGGGGCGCGGATGGTCGGGGGTGCCTACGTCGAAGGCTGGGGCCTGTACAGCGAGCGACTGGCCGACGAGATGGGCCTGTACCGGTCCGAGGCGGAGCGGTTCGGGATGCTCGACGCTCAGGCCTGGCGAGCCGCCCGGCTGGTTGTCGACACCGGGCTCCACGCCCTCCGCTGGGACCGCCAGCGTTCGATCGATTTCCTGCGCCAGGCGGGGCTGTCGGAGACCGACGCGGTCATCGAGACCGACCGCTACATCTGCTGGCCCGGCCAGGCGCTGACGTACAAGCTCGGCCAGCGCCAGATCGAGACGCTCCGCCGCGACATCTCGGCACGTGACGGGTCCCGATTCGACCTGCGCGAGTTCCACGATCAGGTGCTGGGCCACGGATCGCTGCCGCTCGCGACCCTCGCCCGGGAGCTGCCGACCTGGGTGGCGACGCCCGCGTAAGCACGGGGTTCGGGGCTTCGGCCCACCTCTAGACTGGCGCGGTGCGCGAACGCCAGCTGCCCGGGGTCGCGATGGTCGAGGGAGGTTCGGCGCGTCGGCGTGCCACGTGGCTCATCCTGTTGGTCGCCCTCGCTGCGTGCGTCGTGTCGATCGGCCTTCGGATCGGCCTGCCATCGGACGGTGCGCGTGTCGCCTTCTACGGCGGGGCGTGGTCGCCGACCGGCGTCGTCATCGACCCCATCGACCCGCCCGCGGACGGACTGCGCGGCGGCGACCGGATCACCGCCGTCGACGGGCGCCCGCTTTGGGCATGGGCGGGCGCGCTGCTCGATGCCGGCCTGATCCGCCCCGAGACGGGCGCGAGCTACGCCATCGAGCGCGACCGTGCCGCCTCCACGGTCGCGGTCCGATGGACACCCCGGCCCGTGAGCGGGACCGCGCTCGAAGGCTGGAGCGTGGCGCTGGCGTCGGTCGTCGCCGCCGTTCTGGCGGCCTGGGTATACCGGCGGCGCCCCGACACGCCGGCCGCGACCGCCCTGGTACTTGCCGCCGCGGGGATCGCCGGATCCAGCGTTCCGTGGTTCCTCGGCACGACCGTGAGCGACCTCGTCCGGGGCGGACCGTTCCTCCTGCAGGCGGTGCTGACCGGTCCCGTGTACATGCTCATCTGGCCGGCCGGCCTGCACCTTGCCCTGGCCTTTCCGGCGCCGGCGACGGCCATCGTCCGGCGGCGCTGGCTCGTGCCGGCGCTGTACCTGGTCGTGCTCGGGGCCTATCTCGCGCTGACGTTCGGCTTGGCCGCGTCGTCGGCGAACGCGCTCGACTGGATCGGCCGGTGGCCGGCCGCCCAGGTGGCGATCATCGTGCCGACGCTGGCCGCCACAGTCACCATCCTCGTCGTCCGCCACGTGCGGACGCGTGACCCGGCCGACCGCGCCCGCTGGCGACTGGCGACGCTCGGGATCGCCGCCTCCGCCACCTTCGGGCTGGTCGGGTTCATGGGGCCGGTGCTGTTGACCGGCCGGCCGTTGCTGCCCGAGGGGGCGATCGGCCTGGTCACCCTGCCCATGCCGGCCACCCTGGCGTGGGCCATCGTCCACGACCGGCTGTTCGACATCGATGTGGCCATCCGGCGCACGCTCGTGTATGCCGGCCTGAGCCTGGGCGTGGTCGTCGTCTACCTCGCGGCGGTCGCCGGCCTGACGGTCACGCTCGGACCACGCGAGTACGCGGTCTCCCTGCTCGCCACCGGCGTCGCCGCACTCGCCGCCCTGCCGCTTCGCGACGCGCTCCAGCAGGCAGTGACCCGGATGCTGTACGGCCAGCGCGATCAGCCGGTCGACGTCATGCGCCGACTGGGGACGCGCCTCGAATGGGCCACCGATCCCGCCGGCGCCTTCCCCGCCGTCGCCGACACCCTGGCCGACGCGCTGCGTCTGCCATACGTCGCGCTCGAGGTGACCGACGAGCTGGGTCGGTCGACGGTGGCCGCGGAGCGCGGGAGCGCCCCCGCGGCCGTGCACGTCCTGCCGCTCGTGCATGGCGGGGAGCCCGTCGGTCGGTTGGTGCTCGGCCTGCGCGCCGGCGAGACGGCGTTCGCCGACACCGAGCTTGTGCTGCTCACCGATCTTGCCCGCCAGGCAGGGTCCGCGGTCCACGCCCATCGGCTGCGCGACGACCTGGCCCGCTCCAGGCAGCGTCTGTTCATCGCCCGGGAGGAGGAGCGTCGCCGCCTTCGCCGCGACCTGCACGACGGGCTGGGGCCGACCCTTGCGGCGATCGCCATGCGGGCCGAGGCCGCCAGCCTCCACCTGGCCGCCCGACCCGCCGAGGCACGCCACAACCTCGACACCATCGCCAGCGACGCGCGGGCGGCGGTCGCCGACCTTCGCCTGTTGGTCGACGGCCTGCGCCCTCCGGCGCTCGACCAGCTCGGCCTCGTCGGCGCCATCGTCGACCAGGCCGAGCGCCTTGGCACGACCGACGGCGCCGTGGGTGGGCCGCAGATCACGGTCGAGGCGGAGCCCGAACCGCTGCCGGAGCTGCCCGCGGCGATCGAGGTCGCCGCCTATCGGATCGCGATCGAAGCGATCACCAACGCCGTGCGCCACGCGGGCGCCCGGACCTGCGCCGTCCGCCTCACCGCCGCCCAACGGCTGATCGTCGAGGTGATCGATGACGGCCAGGGCGTCGACGGTTCCGGGCGACCCGGCGGGACCGGGCTCGAATCGATGCGCGAGCGCGCCGACGAGGTCGGCGGCCAGCTGTCGCTGGCGGCGGGCCAGCCGCGCGGCACCGTCGTGCGGGTCGAGCTCCCGCTGGGCTGGTCCGCTCCGTGACGACCGGGGACGGGACGACGCCCGTCGGGAACGTGCCGCTGCGCGTGCTCATCGTCGACGACCACCCGCCGTTCCGGGCCGGGCTGCGTGCCCTCCTCGTGACCGACGAGCGGCTGGTCGTGGTGGCCGAGGCGTCGACCGGAGCTGCCGCGATCGCCGCCGTCGCCTCGAGCGCACCCGATGTCGTACTCATGGATGTCCACATGCCCGGTGTCGATGGCGTCGAGGCGACGCGTCGCATCATCGACGCCGCGCCCCACGTCGCGATCGTGGTTCTGACCATGCACGACGACGACGGGACGGTCTTCGCGGCCCTCCGCGCCGGCGCCCGCGGGTACCTGCTCAAGGGCGCGTCCCGAGCCGAGCTGTTGCGGGCCATCCACGCGGCCGCCGCCGGCGAGGCCCTGTTCGGCGCGGCGATCGCGCGCCGGATGGTGGCCTACTTCGGCCGCCCGGCGCCTGCCGCCGCGCCGCCTTTTCCGGAGCTCACCGGGCGCGAGCACCAGATCCTCGAGCTCGTCGCGGCGGGCCGGTCGAACACCGACATCGCCGATCGGCTGGGCGTGGCGCCCAAGACCATCCGGAACCACGTGTCGACCATCTTCGCCAAGCTCCAGGTGCGTGACCGGGCCGAGGCGATCGTGCGCGCCCGGGAGGCCGGCCTCGGCGAGCCGCCGCGGCCCTGAACTCGACCCGAAGATCGCCCGACCAGCCGGGACACGGGTCCCATGACAGCGGGACACGGGTGCGGGCAGCGTGACGTCAACGGGCCATGGTGGCCCCACCAGAGGTCACGCTCAGCATGCGCTTGCTTGCTCGCCAGGCACTGCCCATCGTCGGCGGCCTGTTCACCCTGTGCGTCATCATCCAGGTCTTCCTGGCCGGTCTGGGTGTGTTCTCCGATGGCGGCGCATTCGAGACCCACCGGCAATTCGGCTACCTCTTCGGCATGCTCACACTTGCCCTGCTGATCCTTGCCCTGATCGGGCGCGAGCCGCGGCGCGTGATCGGGCTGAGCGCCCTGTTGCTCGCGCTGTTCGCGCTGCAGTCCGTGTTCGTCGCCCTGCGCCCGACCGCCCCGACCGTCGCGTCGCTCCATCCGCTCAACGGGTTCCTCATCCTGTTCGTGGCCATCACCCTCAGCCGTGCCGCCTGGGCCGTGCGTCGCGAGGCGCCGATCGCCGCGATCACCGCCGCCGCGCCCATCGCAGCCGGCACGCCCGCCGAGGCCAGCCGATGATCAGCGTGGACACGCGGGCTCGGGGTCAGCGGCTGCGCCGGCGGGTGGCCGCCTGGGCGCTGCTGGCCAGCGCCCCGGTCAATGCGGTCGCGGTGGCCGCCCTCCTGGCGATGTTCGTGGCATTCAGCATCGGCGAGCGCTCGAGTGGCATGACCCTGGGCCGCGCCAACGACATCCTGGGTCTCATCGGCACCGCGTTGATGATGCCGGCTGTGCTCGAGCTCCACGCCGTCACCGGCCCGGACCGGCGCGCCATCCGGGCCAGCCTGGTGGTGATCGGGCTCGGCGCGATGGCGGCGATCATCTGGCTCCAGTACCTGCTCATCAGCGACCGGATCACGTTCGAAACGCAGCTGCCGATGGTGTCGCTCGCGTACCTCGGGATCGGGGTCTGGTTCATCGGTGGCGGCTGGGTCGCCACGCGCGCCGGCGTGCTGGCGCGCGGCGTGCGACTCGGGGTGGCAGGCGCGTCGTACGTCGGCCAGCCGTGGTGGGCGTACCGCTGGGGACGCGTCCTGCTGGCCTCCGCCGGCGGATCGGACGCCGGCGGGATCAGCCGCGCGACCGCCACGCCGGACCGCCCCGTTGCGTCGGCCTAGGGTCGAGCTGCACGATGTTCCAGGTCCTGCTGCTCACCCATCTCGTCGGCGTCGTCGTCATGGCCGCTGCCCACGGTGTCTCGATCTTCGCGGCCTTCCGCGTTCGGCGCGAGGCGGACCCGCGCATCGTCGCCACCATCCTGGCGATGTCGAAGTCGGCGGTCTCGCTGCTGTACCTCGGGTTCGGCCTGCTCGCCATCGGCGGCTTCGGAGCAGCCTGGCAGACGGGCGCCCTGCTGGCGCCGTGGGCCATCGCCTCGTACGTGGTGCTCGCCGTCGTCATCGGCGCCATGACCGCGATCGCCACGCCCTACTACGGGCGGGTGCGCCAGCTGGTCGGCGCTGGCACGGGCGACGCGATCGACACCACCGCCATGCACGCGGCGCTCGACTCGCGACGGCCCGAACTGCTGGCGATCGTCGGGACGAGCGGTCTGCTCGTGCTCCTCTGGCTGATGGTCGTCCGCCCGGCCTAGGACTGCCGGGCGGACGGCCGTCGTCACGGCGACGGCTACGAGTCGAAGCCGATCCCCAGTGCGTCGAGGGTCCGCAGCACGAGCCCGCGCCGTCCCTCGTTGCGGTCCGCCCGATCGAGCTCGTGGCGCACGGTCTCCACGGCCATCGAGCGCAGCGGCTCGGGCGGGAACGGCACGGGCGGGCTGCTGACCAGCCGCAACCGGAGTCGATCCTCGTCCGGGCGCAGGATGAAGTCGCGCACGACGCCGCCGGCCCAGCGGCTGGCCCCGACGCCCAGGCCGGTGTAGCCGAGCGCGTAGGTGACCCGCCCTCCCATCGTCTGGCCGAAGGTCACGGTGAACCGCGAGGTCGTGTCGATCGCCCCGCCCCAGCGATACGGGAAGGCCAGCCCATCGAGTTGGGGGAAGGCCCGGAAGAACTGGGCAGCGAGCTTGGCGAACGTCTGGGGCCGGTGGTCGAGCTCGGCCGCGACGCGGCTCCCGAAATGGTGGATGGCGTCATAGCCGCCCCACAGGATCCGGTCGTCCGCGGTAAGCCGGAAGTAGTGGAACTGGTTGTTCGCATCGGACAGGCCCTGGCGCCGCTGCCAGCCGATCGAGGCGCGCTGGGCCGGGCTGAGCGGCTCCGACACCAGAGCGTAGTCGTAGACCGGCACGAACAGCGGTGACAGCCGCCGCAGCCAGCCGGAGTAGGCCGATGTGGCGACGACGACCTGGCGGGCGCGGACCGTCGCGCCGTCCGCGGTGGTCACCGCGACCCCGCCGGCGCGCCGCTCGAGGTTCGTCACCTGGGTGCGCTCGTGGACGCGCGCGCCGCGCTCGCGGGCGACCCGGGCGAGACCGCGACACAGCTTGGCCGGGTCGACGAGGATGTCGCGACCGGGTGGCCGGTGCAGGCCGGCCTGCCACAGCGGCGAGTGGACCTCGGCCCGCGCCGCGTCGCGATCGAGGAACTCGAGCTGCTCGCCGTGTTCGGCCGCCTCGTCGACCCACGCCCGGAACTCGTCGACCTGGTGGGGCTGGTCGGCCAGGGCGAGGGTGCCGGTCTCCTCGAGGTCGCAGTCGATGGCGTGGTCCCGGGTGAACGCGATCAGGCCGGCCAGGTTGTCGATCCCCTCGCGCTCGAGTCGGTCGAGCTCGTCGGGGAAATGGCGGATCCCGTTGGCCAGGCCGTGGGTCAGGCTGGCCTCGCAGAAGCCGCCGTTGCGGCCACTGGCACCGAACGCGACGGTCTCGGCCTCGAGCACCGCGATCCGCAGCGCCGGCTCGGTGTCGGTCAGGGCGATGGCCGTCCACAGGCCGGTGAAGCCGCCACCGA
>DAIUES010000041.1:0-8197 GCA_036844985.1 Candidatus Limnocylindrales bacterium | reverse complement strand
TGCGACGAATGTCGCGTTGACGACCCATTCGCGGCTATGGCACGATGAGTCCTCCCACGTCCCGCTCCGCGCAACGGCCGTCCCACCTACCGGGCCGGCCCTCGACCCATCCCGTTATGCCGAGGACCGCATGGCCACCGAACCCGCCGCCCGCCCCACCCCGTCGCTCCGCCGGACCGCCCAGTCGGCGCTCTACCGCCGCGCCCTCGAGACGCTGCCCGGCGGGACCGACTCGAACTTCCGGGCGTGGGGCGACTCGACGATCTACGTCGATCGCGGTCAGGGCGGCATGGTCTGGGACGTCGACGGCAACGAGTACGTGGACCTGCGGATGGGCTACGGCCCGGTCATCCTCGGCCACGGCGACGCGCGGGTCGACGACCACGTCAACGAGCGGATGCGACGCGGCGTCAGCTTCAGCCTCACCAGCGAGGACGAGGTCGAGGCCATGGAGCTCGTCAAGGAGCTCACCGGCTGGGTCGACAAGGCGCGCATGACGGTGTCGGGGACCGAGGCGACGATGCACGCCATGCGCGTCGCCCGTGCCTACACCGGGCGCGAGAAGATCGTGAAGTTCGAGGGCCAGTACCACGGCGTCCACGACTACGCGCTGATCAGCGTCGGGCCGGACGACATGTCCGAGCTGGGCGACGCCGACGCGCCGGTCGCCCTGGCCTGGGGTCGAGGCATCCCGGCCGCCGTCGCCGAGACCATCATCCCCGCCCGCTACAACCGGATCGACCGGTTGCGCGCCCTGTTCGAGCAGCGTGGCGAGGAGATCGCCGCGATCATCGTCGAGCCCGTCCTCGGCAACGCCCAGGGGATCATGCCGCAGGCCGGCTTCCACCAGCAGATGCGCGCCCTGACCGAGGAGTTCGGCATCCTGCTCATCTTCGACGAGGTCAAGACCGGCTTCCGGTTCGCCAAGGGCGGCGCCGCCGAGTACTTCGGCATCACCCCGGACCTGGCCACGTACGCCAAGGCGATGGGCAACGGCTACCCCGCGGCGGCCTTCGGTGGGCGCGAGGAGGTCATGAGCGTGCTGCCCGACAAGGTCAGCCACGGCGGGACCTATGCGGGCAACCGCGTTGCCGCCGCGGCGGCCGTCGCCACCCTCCGCATCCTGCGCGACACCAACGCCCTCGACACGATCCATGCAACCGGCCGGACGATCCAGAACGGGCTCAAGGAGATCCTCGATCCGGTCGGCATCCCGTACCACTTCACGGGCCACCCGTCGATGTTCGGGATCATGTTCCGCGAGGAGGAGGCGACCGAGTACCGCGACTGGGCGACGACCGACCACGAGCTGTACGACGCCATCGCCATCGGCATGCACGCCCGCGGTGCCATGCCCGAACCGGACTCGCGCGAGCCGTGGTTCATCTGCGAGGCGCATGCCGATGCCGACATCATCGATCGGGTGCTGACGGCGTTTTCCGACTCGCTCGACGCGGCCCTCGAGGCACGCGCCCACGGCGGCGTCCACCCCCCGCACGGCGGGATGGCGGCGCCGTCGGGTGGCGCCGATCGGCTCGAAGATGGCGCTTGACGGGAACGCGGTCCGCTCGGTCGATCGAGCGGCCGCGCTGCTCCTGGCCCTCGGCGATTCGCCGGGCGAGGCGGGCGTCACCGAGCTCGCGCGCCGGCTCGGCCTGCACAAGTCGACCGCCTCGCGGCTGCTCGCGACGCTCCAGAAGCGAGGCCTCGTCGAGCAGGATGGCGAGACGGGCAAGTATCGCCTCGGCCTGGTCGTCATCCGCCTCGCCGAACGGGCCGAGCGAACGCTCGACCTGCGCGGCATCGCGTCACCGGAGCTGGAGCGCCTGGCCCGGCTGACCCACGAGACGACCGGCATCGGCATCCTCGACGGGGAGTCGCTGCTGACCGTGGCCCAGGTCGACGGACCGAACCTCATCGCCGTCGGCGACTGGACCGGCCGGGCGACGCCGCTCCACTGCGTGGCCTCGGGCAAGGTCCTGATGTCGGCTCTCGCCGAGCGCGAGGTGCTGCGCATCGTCCGTCGCGGGCTGGCGTCCTACACCGAGCGCACGATCGTCGAACTCGAGCCGCTGCTCGAGGAGCTGGCGCGCATCCGCCGGCGCGGCTATGCGACCGCGATCGGCGAGTACGAGCTCGGCCTCAACGCCGTGTCGGCCCCGATCCACGATGCCCGTGGCAACGTCATCGCCGCCGTCGACATCTGGGGACCCGCGTTCCGGCTGACCCCGCGGCGGGTGCCCGAGCTCGCGGCGCAGGCGCGCGAGGCCGCGGCCGCCATCTCGGTCCGCCTCGGCGGCATCGCTCCCGATCGCGAGCCGGCCCAGGTGCACGCCACGGCCTGACCGACACGGCTCGCCCAGCCGCCGTCGAGCGCGTCGCGCGTCGCGCGGTCTCGGCTACGCTGTGGCGATGCCCGACCTGACCGCGGGGCCGTGGGCGGACGTCGTTGCGTTCGCGCGCGGGAGCCTCGTCCCGATCGCCCTCATCGTCATCGTCGCGCTGGTGGCGATGCGGCTGGCCAGCACGTTCGTCCACGGGGTCGTCAAGGCGCTCCTCGACCGGGAGGCGACCGAGGGCACCGCCCAGGAGCTCAGCGCGCTCGAGCTCAAGAAGCGAATGGACACGCTCGAGGACCTCGGTGCCCACGCGATCCAGGCGTTCATCGTGGTCATCGCCGGGCTGATGGTCCTGGCCAAGCTCGGACTCGACATCGGCCCGGCGGTGGCCGGCCTCGGGGTCGTCGGGATCGCCGTCGGATTCGGGGCTCAGGCGCTCGTGCGCGACTACCTCAACGGCGCCCTCATCCTTGTCGAGAACCACTTCTCCAAGGGCGACGTGGTGCGTCTGGCCGGGGTCGCCGGCACGGTCGAGGACTTCAACCTGCGGCGCACGACGTTGCGCGACATCGACGGCATCGTGCACACCATTCCCAACGGCGAGATCAAGGTCGCCTCGAACCTGACCAGGGTTTGGGCGCGCATCAACCAGGACGTGATGGTCGCCTATGGCACCGACATGGACACCGCGATCGGGGTCGTCGACGAGGTCGGACGGACGATGGCCGCGGACCCGGTCTGGAAGCGGCGCATCCTCGAGGCGCCCCATGTCGAGCGGGTCGAGGCCCTTGGCGAGTACGGGGTCACGCTCAAGATCCTCGGCTCCGTCCGGGCACCCGAGCAGTGGGCGGCCGGCGGCGAGTTCCGCAAGCGGCTCCTGGCGGCGCTCCAGGCCAACGGCATCGAGATCCCGCGCCCGCAGCGAGTCGTGCTGTCGCGCGATCCCGGGGCGCTGGCGACGGCGGGCCTGGCGGCCACCGACCGTCCGATCGGCCCCGACCAGGACGACCTCGCCGCCGACACCGACTGACCGTTCGGCGACCCGGCGGCGATCCTCGTCGCCCGTCGAGCCGCGGTAGGATGACCGGGCCAGCGACCTGCCCGTGAGGTGTGCCCGTGAGCCTCGACCCTGCCCCGCGTCCGACCGCCGAGATCGAGAACCTGCTCGCCGAGGACCGGACCTTCCCGCCCGATCCGGCGTTCACGGCCCAGGCCAACGCGACCGCCGACCTGTACGTCGAGGCGGAGGCCGATCCGGAGGCGTTCTGGGCGCGGCTGGCGCGCGAGCGGATCGACTGGTACGAGGACTTCCACACAACCCTCGAGTGGGACCTGCCGTTCGCCAAGTGGTTCGTCGGCGGCAAGCTCAACCTGACCTACAACTGCATCGACCGCCACGTCGAACGGGGCCTCGGCGACAAGGTCGCCTACCACTGGGTCGGTGAGCCGGGCGACACCCGCACCATCACCTTCGCCGACCTCCAGCGCGAGGTGTCCAGGGCAGCCAATGCCCTGCTCGAGCTGGGCGTCCGGACGGGCGACCGGGTGGCGATCTACATGCCCATGATCCCCGAGCTGCCGATCGCGATGTTGGCCTGCGCCCGGATCGGGGCGCCCCACACGGTCGTGTTCGGGGGCTTCAGCGCGGAGGCGCTCAGCGACCGGATCAACGACGCCGAGGCCACCCTCGTCATCACCGCCGACGGCGGCTGGCGGCGGGGCAAGCCGGCGGCCCTCAAGCCGGCGGTCGACGACGCGCTCGAACTGACCTCGACCATCGAGCACGTCCTCGTCGTCCGGCGCCTGGGCGATGCGCTCGAGGGTGGCACCGCGATGCACGACGGACGCGACGTGTGGTGGCACGACATCGTCGACCGCCAGAGCGACCAGCACGAGCCCGTGCCGCTCGACAGCGAGCACATGCTCTATCTGCTCTACACGTCGGGCACCACGGCCAAGCCAAAGGGCATCATCCACACCACGGCGGGCTACCTGCTCGGCGCGAGCTACACCCACGAGATGGTGTTCGACACCAAGCCCGACGACGTGTACTGGTGCGCGGCCGATGTCGGCTGGGTCACCGGCCACAGCTACATCGTGTACGGCCCGCTGGCGAACGCCACGACGAGCGTCCTGTACGAGGGCACCCCCGACACGCCGGACTGGGGTCGCTGGTGGCAGATCATCGAGGACTACAAGGTCACCATCCTGTACTGCGCCCCGACCGCCATCCGGGCGCACATGAAGCAGGGTGCCCAGTACGCCGAGGCCCACGACCTGTCGTCGCTGCGCGTCCTCGGGACGGTGGGGGAGCCGATCAACCCCGAGGCGTGGCTGTGGTACCACGAGCACATCGGCCGTGCGCGGACACCGATCGTCGACACGTGGTGGCAGACCGAGACCGGCATGATCATGATCACTCCGCTGCCGGGGGTCACCACGACCAAGCCCGGCAGCGCGACGTTCCCGTTCCCGGGCATCGAGGTCGACGTCATCGACCGGGAGGGCGCCACGGTGCCGCTGGGCGGAGGCGGCCTGCTCGTTCTCAAGCGTCCGTGGCCGGCGATGCTGCGCGGGATCTACGGCGACCCGGAGCGCTACCAGCAGACCTACTGGAGCCGCTTCCCCGGGATGTACTTCGCGGGCGACGGCGCGAAGCGCGACGAAGACGGCTACCTGTGGTTGCTCGGGCGGGTGGATGACGTCATGAACGTGTCCGGCCATCGACTGTCGACGACCGAGATCGAGAGCGCCCTGGTGTCCCATCCGGTCGTCGCCGAGGCGGCGGTCGTGGGCGGCCCCGACGCCATCACCGGCGAATCGATCAACGCGTTCGTCATCCTGCGTCTCGGCAACGAGCCGACCCACGAGCTCGGCGAGATGCTGCGCGCCCACGTCGCGACGAAGATCAGCCCGATCGCCAAGCCCAAGACGCTGATGTTCGTGCCGGACCTGCCCAAGACCCGGTCGGGCAAGATCATGCGCCGCCTCCTGCGCGACATCGCCCAGGGACGGACGCTCGGCGACACCACGACCCTGGCCGACGGCACCGTCGTCGAGCTGATCCGCGCCAATACCGGCAGCGCGGAGGAATGACGTGCCGTTCGACTTCCTGAAGCGACGCAAGACCAGCGAGGCGGCCAGGCCTGCCGATGTGCGACCGCGGACCGGCGGCCGGGGCATTCCGTTCGACGGGCTGACCGAGGAGTGGCGCATCGTCGGCCAGATGCTCGTGTCGGGGCGCCTGTCCGACGCGCTCAACAAGCGTGAGGCGATCACCATCTCCGACGTCCAGTGGGCCCCGATCGACGGGTCCGCGCCGCTCGCCCCGGCCCCCGGCCTCAAGGCGGTCGATCCGTACGACCTCATCATCGTGCTCGCCGGTGAGGCCACACTGCCGCCACTGAGCGACCAGGAGCGGGTTGCCCACAAGGTCCACAAGATCAACTACGACGTCGCCCTCGAGCTGCCACCGTTCCGGGTCATCGGCACCGTCTACCTCCATCCGGGCACGCAGCCCGAGCAGTTGCTCGACCGGGCCACCGAGATGTTCCAGCCGGTCGTGGCCGCGACCGCCTATCTGGGCGGCCAGCCGATCGGCCCCGAGATGGACGCGATCCTGGTCAACCGCTTCTACCTGCGCGGCGTCGAACAGGTCGACCGGCGGACCGGTGAACGGCACCAGAAGCTGCCCGGCGCGTCGCTGGGCGGGACCTCCTGGCAGGATCGCTCGCGCTGAGTCGGCGGGCGATAGACGACCGCCGCCCTTGAGCGGTCAGGCGCGGTCAACCGGGGTCAGGCGCGGACGATCGCCTTGGGGCGGGTGAACAGCCCGAACGCGGCCTTGCTCGTCGGGGCCACGGCGGGCGTCCCGAGGAGGCGATCGGCGAGGGCGTCGAAGTCCTCCGAGATCTTCTCCTTGGGGAACATCTCGATGACGGTGCGTCCCTCGTTCGCGGCGCGCACGAAGAGCAGGCCGCCGGACCGGATCAGGGCCAGCGACGGCATCCCGACGGTCCGCTCCATGTCGGCCACCGAGACGCCGCTGTTGGCGCGGTTGATGACCAGCGCCAGCCGGTCGCGGATGCCGATCTCGGTCGCGATGTCGGCCAGCTGCACGGCGGCGCGGATGGCCGGCACGTCCGGGGTGACCGGCACGAGGATGCGGTCGGCCGACTCGAAGATGGCCTGGTTCAGCGCGCTGTACGAGGGGTGCAGGTCGACGACGACGAAATCGAACCCGCGGCGGGCCGCGGCGATGGCGTCGGCGACACGCTTGGGCTCGAGCCCCTCGGTGTTGAGCGGCGAGCTGGACAGCGCAGCGACACGCAGGCCGCTGGGGTGGGCGGCGGCGACGTCGATGAGCGACTCGATCGGGCCGCCCTCGAGCTGGTCCTGCCAGCTGTCGACGACGGTGCGCACGGCGTCGATGCCGAGCGACGTGGTGACGTGCCCGGTGACGGTGTCCGCATCGACCAACAGGACCTGCTGGCCCTTGCGCGTCTGGAGCGTCGAGGCGAGGTTCGTTGCGACGGTCGTCTTGCCGACGCCGCCCTTGGGGTTGAACACCGCGATGACCGTGGCGCGCTGGGCCCACGCGTCGGTCTCGAACTCGCCACCCTGGAGGATCGGCCCGGAGCCGTCATCGACGGTCTGGCTGCGGATGCACATCGCTTCGACCCGCCACCGCAACGACTCGGCCGAGTAGGGTCGGGTGAAGTACTCGTCCTCGACGCTGCCGGCGTGGTTCGGGCCGAGCTGGTCGAGGGTCCGCTGGCTGACGACCATGAGGGCAGGGATGGCCCGACCGCCATCGCGCAGCAGCCCGTAGTACTCGAGCGACTGGTCGAAGTCGGTCTCGCCGTCGAGGATCGCGACCGCGACGTCGCGACGGCTGGCGAGCAGCGCCTCGAGCTCGTCGGGGTGCGCGACCGTGACGGCGGTGAAGCCGGCCTCGCGCAGTTCGGTGGCGACCGGTGCCGACTCGCCGGGCGGCAGGGCGATCGCGACAGCGGGACGAGCCACGGGCGATCAGCCCTCCGCTTCCGGATCGCGCGCGCTGACGGTCAGCTCGCCGTCGGACGATCCGGTGACACGGGCGGCGAAGCCCGGCAGCGTGGTGATTGCGTTTTCGAGGGTCAGCCCGGCATCGTGGCCGATGGCGAACACGAACTCGCCGTCGGGACCGGACGACACGCCGACCGACTGCACGCCGGCGACGCGGGACAGGTTGCGCTTGAAGCCAGCGATGCTGGCGACGCTCACCAGGCCGCTGACGATGACGCGGGTCGACACGACGTCGGACGGGGCCGCGTCGCCATCGGGCACCAGCCCGGCCAACCGGGCGGCGAGGGCGTCATCGCCGATCACGGCGATGTCCTCGTCGGGATCGGGCGCGCCGGCGTCGAACGAGGCGGCCTCGGCCTCGGCCGCGGCGAAGTCCGGGCTCGCACCCAGGGCCGCAAGACGGGGATCGGTCTGGTCCGCGGCGGGCTCGTCCACGCCGATGCTGAACAGGTCAGCGGAGGCGTCGATCCCGGCGTCGACCTCGGCGCTGGCGTCGGGAACGCTGGCATCGGGCGCACTGGCGTCGGTGGTGCCTGCGTCGGTAACCTCGGCCGTGGCCTCGCCGGGCGCGGCGACGGGCTCGCCACCGATCGCCTCGTCGGCGGCGTCGAGCGCAGTCGGCGCCTCGGCCGCGGACTCGTCGGTCGTGCCGATCAGGACGGCCGGTTCCCATGCCTCGGACGGGTCGAACGGGGGCGGTTCGGGCAGGCTCTCGGCCATCGACGCGAAGCGGGTCGGGTCGTCCTCGGCGAGCAGGCGCTCGAAGAACCTCGACATCTCGGTCTCGAACG
>DAIUES010000040.1:9720-16297 GCA_036844985.1 Candidatus Limnocylindrales bacterium | reverse complement strand
GGTCGTGTCCGCGAGGTGGCCACGCAGCCGTTCGCCCCAGCCGAGCGCCAGCTCGACGAGCGGCTCGACCTTGAAGGCCGGCCCGCCCATCGACGCCAGCAGCAGGTTCCGGTCGTCGATGATCCGGCCGATCCGCTCACGCAGGATGGCCGCGTCGAGGAGATCCTCCATCCGCAGCCCGACGCGCCACGCGCGGTCGCCGTAGGCGGGTCCGATGCCTCGCCCGGTCGTCCCGACGCGGTCACCGTCGAGACGGGCCTCGTTGGCCCGGTCGAGGGCCACGTGGTACGGCATGATCACGTGGGCACTGCGGCTGACCCGAACGCGGCTCGGATCGATGCCGCGCGCGGTCAGCATGTCGAACTCGGCGATGAGGGTCGCCGGGTTGACGACCACCCCGTTGCCGATGACCGAGGTGATGTGCGGGTAGAGCACGCCCGACGGGGTCAGCTGGAGCTTGAACACCTCGTCGCCACGCACGACGGTGTGGCCGGCGTTGTCGCCGCCCTGGTAGCGCACGACCATGGCCACCTGCTCGGCAAGGAAGTCGGTGGTCTTGCCCTTGCCCTCGTCGCCCCACTGGAGCCCGACGATCACGGTCGCCGGCATCAGGTCGCTCCCCGCCCCGGGCGGGCAACAAAAACGCCCCACGTCGTGGGGCGGATAGACCTCTCCCGTGTCCCTGCGCCGATCGGTCGGCGGTGCGTCGATCGGTGGTCGCCCGGTCGCCTCACGGGACGGCCGGTGCGCCGTTCACGCGCGATCGTGGACCTCCTGCTGCGCGGGTGTCACCCGCCATGATCGAGGACGGCCGGAGTATAGCAGCGGCGTCGGGCCGCAGGATGGCCCGGCCGGCCCCGCCCGAGCCAGTCGATGGTGCGCGATCGCCGGTACGACCGCCGCTCGCGAAGCGGTACCACCGGTGGGTCCGGGTGCCCGGCGTGCGCGGCTAGCCTTGCGGGGTGATGCGCCTGCTCGGGGTCCTGGCGCTTGCGGCTTTGGTCGTGATCGGGATCCTGCTTATCGCCGTGCCGGACGCCCTCCTCGTGTGGGTGGACCAGGGAGTCCGCTCGATCGTCGCGGCGATCGTCGCGGCGGCCATCGGCGTGACGCTGACGGCGATCCTCGTCGCGACCCATTTCCGCTACCGCCTGACGGAGCTGGTGAAGGCCACCGAGCGCATCGCCGCAGGTGACTACTCGGCGCGCGTGGCGCCCCATGGCGGCGGCCTCGAAAGCCGACTCGGGCACGCGGTCAACGACATCGCGGCGGCGCTCGTCGACACCCACGACCGGGCGACGTTCGACCGCTTGACCGGGGTCGCCAATCGCCAGTCCCTGCTCGCCGCGCTGTTCGCCGAGGTCGAGCGGGCCGGCCGCTACGAGCGGCCGCTGTCGGTCGCCTTCGTCGACATCGACCACTTCAAGACCGTCAACGACACGTACGGCCACGGGGTCGGCGATGTCGTCCTGCGGGGAGTCGCCCAGACGATCGCCGCCAACCTGCGCGCGTCGGACATGATCGGCCGGTACGGTGGCGAGGAGTTCATGCTCATCCTTACCGAGACCGGCGTCGAGGAAGGGGCGACCCTGACCGAGAAGCTGCGGACCCTCGTCCAGCGCCAGCGTTTCGCGGTCGATGGTGGGGCCGACATCTCGGTCACCATCTCGATCGGCATCGCCGGCGGGTCCGGCGCCCAGCTGCGGATGGACACCCTGGTACGCGACGCCGACGCGGCGATGTACTCGGCCAAGTCGCTCGGACGGAACCAGACGTACATCTTCGCCGAGCCCGACGACGACGCCCGGGTCCCGCGCGCGCCCATCTCGGCGGCGGGCCGAGCGCGGGCGGTCGAGATCGGCCAACGCGCGCGTGATGCCGCGACGGCGGCCCTGACGGCCGTGCTGTCGCCGCTCCCCCACTATCGCGGCCAGCCGTCGGCGCTGATCGCGTAGATCGTCGTCGAGATCGCCCGCCAGCTGCAGCTGCCCGAGGCCGACATCGATCGACTACGGGTCGCGGCGCTGCTCCACGACGTCGGCAAGGTCGCCATCCCCGAGGAGATCCTCGAGAAGCCGTCGGCGCTGACCTCGGCCGAATGGCGAACGGTCGTCCAGCACCCGCGCATCGGCCAGGTCATCCTCGAGCAGGCCGCCGCGCTCAAGGACGCCGTGCCGATCATCCTCCACCACCACGAGCGGTTCGCCGGTCACGGCTACCCCTACGGGCTGCGCGCCAACGAGATCCCGCTCGGGGCGCGCATCGTCGCCATCGCGGACGCCTACGACGCCATGATCCACGACCGACCGTATAAGCGCGCGATCAGCCATGACCAGGCGATCGCCGAGCTGCGTCGGCATGCCGGGACGCAGTTCGACCCGCAGCTCGTCGAGCTGTTCTGCGACCTCTACGCGGACCGCGCGCCACAGCCCGACCAGACCCTGGCGGCGTTGCACGCGGTCGATACAGCCCACGCCCCGGTGTCGCTCCTGCTGCCGGATGCCGCGGGCGGCGGGACCGCGCGGCGGCGGCGACGAGCCGAGGTACCCGAAGCGGACCGTGATGGCGGACCCGATGAGACCCGGACCATGGCGCCCGACGGGGGCCTGGGCCTCGCCCCGGCACCGACCGCGACTCGACCGGCGCCGCGCCGGCGCGCCGAGCCGACGCTCGAGGGTGCTCCGTCCGACTCGCCGGACACCGCCCCGACGCCCGCCCGCCGCGGCCGCCAGTCCGCCGCCGGCTGATCTCGTTCCGGTCCAGCCGATTCGGGTCGGGTCGGGCAAGGTCCGTCCCGCCCGGATGCGCCGTGGGCAAGTCGCCGATACGTGGCGGTGCAGAGCCCCCTGCTAGCGTGCGATCCGTCATCCCGCCGGAGACGCAGGGTCGGGACCGGAGCATCCGGCCGACCGGGAAGGAGATGGACCGTGAACAAGGTCCTCTTGACGGGCCGCCTGACGCGCGACCCGGAGATGCGCAGTCTCGCGAGCGGAAAGAACGTCACGACGTTCACCGTCGCGAGCAACGAGTTCATCGGGGGCGGCCGCGAGAAGGCCGAATACCACCCCGTCGTCACGTGGGACCGCCTGGCGGAGATCGCCGGGACGTACCTCGGCAAGGGCCAGCAGGTCGCCATCGAGGGTCGGCTCCAGACCCGTTCCTGGGACGACGACCGCGGCCAGCGGCACTGGAAGACCGAGATCGTGGCCAACCACGTCGAGATGCTGTCCGGACGGCGGAAGAAGGACTACGAGGCCCAGCAGGCCGCCGACTCGCTCGTGGCCCAGGCCGAGCAGTTCGGTGACGCCCCGCCGAGCGAGCCGATCCCCGAGTCCGCCGAGGCCATCGCGATCGATGGACCGGATGACGATGACGAGGAGGATGCCGAGGGCGCGGCCGCCTGATCGACCCGATACCCCCGCGGCGGCGACGACGTTCTCCCTCCACGTCGTCGCCGCCGACTCGCTCGGCCGCGCTACACGACCTCGAAGAACGAGGCCGCCAGGATGAGGTAGACGAGGACGAGCAACGCCCCCTCCAGCCAGTTCGACTCGCCGTCGAGCGCGATGAGGGCACTGATCCCGACGGCCGCGGCGACCGCGGCCACCTCGAGCGGGGTGAACACGAGGTCCATCGGCTGGCCCAGGGCCGCCCCGATCAGGACGAGCACCGGTGCGACGAATAACGCGACCTGCAGGCTCGATCCGTAGGCCACCGCCATCGCGAACTCCATCTTGTCCTTGGCGGCGAGCTGGACCGCCACGAGATGCTCGGCCAGGTTGCCGATGGTCGGGACCAGCACGACGCCGACGAAGAACGCGCTCAGGCCGAACGCGTCGATGAATGACTCGATCGAGCTGACGAGGATCTCCGACAGCACCGCCAACAGGGCGGCGGCGCCAAGCAGCACCACGATCGCGACCGTGGTGGTCCAGGCCGGTCCTGCATGGCCGGCCGGCTCGCCGTGGCCGCCGAGGGTCGCTGCCGGGTTGGTCAGGGCGTACACGAGCGACAGCACGTAGCCGACGATGAGCACCACCGACACGAGGACGCTTTCCTCCGTCAGGGATCCCTGGCCCGGGTCGCGGGTCGTGAATGCGAACACGGCCGGCACGAACAGGCCGATGACCGCGAGCACGAGCAGCGAGGCGTTCGAGGCCGCGACGCGCTGGCTGAACGTCTGAGTGCCGTGGCGCAGGCCACCGACGAGCACGCTCGCCCCGAGCACGAACAGCAGGTTCCCGATGATCGAGCCGGTCAACGACGCCTTCACGACCTCGATCAGGCCGGCCTGCAGTGCGAAGAACGCGATGATCAGCTCGGCGATATTGCCGAACGTCGCGTTGAGCACGCCGCCGATCTGCGGTCCGGTCAGCGAACCGAGTCGCTCGGTGGCGAGGCCGACCACCCACGCCAGGCCGAGGATGGCGGCGGCCGACACCAGGAACACCAGGGTCCGGTCGGCATGGACCACGACATCGAGCAGGATCGCCGCGGCGCTCAGCGCCAGGGTCACGAGCATCGCGATCCGGCCGAACCGCGACAGCTTGCCGAGGATGGGCAGGTTGGCGCCCGGCGACGGGTCCGGTGGGGACGACGCCAGCGCGGTCATCGCGGCATCGTAGCCCACGCCGTCGTCACGGCGTCGCAAGACGGTGACGCGTCGGTGTCACCCGGACCACCGGCGACGACTGGCATGCTCCGGGCATGGCGTTCCTTGCCGCCCTGTTCGCCATCGGGTCCCGGTTCGCGGGCAAGATCGTGACGACCGCGCTCGGCTGGGCGAGCACGTTGCTGTTCGGGCGCGTGCCCGCCTCGCGCCAGGCCCTCATGCTCGGGGTCACGTTCGGCTCGGTCATCTGGGTCGTCTTGTTGGCGGGCGTGCTGTTCCCCGATATCGGCACGTTCCTGCTCGTGTTCATCCCCGACCAGCAACTCGTCCCCGAGTCCGTCATCCGGATCATCATGCTGGTCGGCGCCGCGATCGTGCCGGCAGTGGTCGGGGTGCTGACGCTGATGCTCCAGCCCGATCGGCCACGAACCCCACGCCGCGTCGCCGGCGCCATCGGACGCGGCTACCCCCTCACGGCGCTTCTCGCCGTCCTGCTGGTGTTCCTCGCCGCGCTGGCCATCTACCGCAGGGCTCGCAGCCTGGCGCGACGGTGGGATGACGCCCACGTCCCGCTCGTCGTCGAGCCCGGCCGGTACGACGAGGTGGCCGACGACCTCGACCGGGCCCTCGCCGCGGTCGACATCGAGGTCGCCCCGAGCCTCGCCCCAGCCGCCATGTCGAAGCCCGCGCGGTGGGTCGCCGCCATCGCCGGCGAGGACGCGGCCGCGCTCGTGCCGGCGCGGATGATCCAGCTGCAGGGCGATGGCCTCGACATCCTCATCTACCCGATGGACCTCCTCGTGACCGGCCGACCCGAGCTCGTGGTACGTGCCCGTGCGGCGATGGCGAGTCGTCTGACCACATCGGCCGCTCACCTCACCGTGACCGCGGAAGCCCAGCAGCTCGAGGATCGCATCGCCGCGCTTGCCCAGCCCGCGCCGGATCGACCCGACCAGCCACGCCCGTTCGATGGGGCGGTCGCAGCGGAATTCGCCGCCATCGATGACGAACTGGCCACACTGCGGATCCCGTACGACGAGTGGGAGGTGCTGTATCGCGAGCGCCTGCAGGTCGAACGGGATCTGCGGGCGGGGGCGATGGCCGGCGCGGCCGTCGTGGGCGCGGCCACGCCCGGCACCGGCACCGAGGGCTTGGTCGGCGTCCTCGAGAGGCTCGGACGCCTCGTCCGGGAGGGAGCCGGGGCGGTCGCGGAGGTCGCCGCCGACGAGCGCACCGAGGCCGTGCTCGATCGGGCCGCCGGGCCCGGTTGGCGCTGGGCCGCCCGGGCGGCGTCGGTCGTGGCCGTGGCGGCGCGCGAGGTAATGCGCGATCGCGACGGAACTGCGTCAGTCATATCGACGACCGATGGTGGCGACGAGGCCAGGTACCGCAACGATGCCCGTGGCCCAGCCCGACCGCGCGCGTTGCATGAGACGGGCGAACCAGCGATCGGGAGTCGCGCATCGAGCCGTGGATCGCTCGTCGATGCATCCCGCGGCACGTCCGAGGGCTGAGCGGCGATCCGGCCCGGTTCGTTCGCCCGTTCGCCCGTTTCATGCACGGCGGGCCGGCGAGGTGCTCGCGACCCTCCCGGTGCCCGACGGACGCAGCCGAGCCCGCCCGGGTCGGCCCGACCGAGCCCGACCGCCCGCGTTGCATCAGACGGGCGAACCAGCGATCGGGAGTCGCACGTCGGGCCATGGATCGCTCGTCGCTGCATCCCGCGGCACGTCCGAGAGCTGGGCGGCGATCCGACCCGGTTCGTTCGCCCGTTCGCCCGTTTCATGCACGGTAGGGCCGGACTGGGGCCTTGAGCGCCGCAGCCCGGACGCCCGCCCCGGCCGGCCCGACCGCGGGCGAGGCCCGACCGCCAGCGAGGCCCGTCCGTTGTCGCCGGCGAACGTGCCGCGGCCGACCGGACTCAGCCGCCGTCCGGCACCTCGTACAGCCGACGACGTCCGATCC
>DAIUES010000040.1:0-9620 GCA_036844985.1 Candidatus Limnocylindrales bacterium | reverse complement strand
GCCGACCGGACTCAGCCGCCGTCCGGCACCTCGTACAGCCGACGACGTCCGATCCCCGTCGCCTTCGCGACGCGGCGCGCAGCTTCGCCCCGTGCCGTGCCGCCCTCGACGAGGCGTTCGACCTCGCGCAGGGCCGCCGCGAGCGCATCGTCCTCGTCACCGGCCGACGGCCCGGCGTCGCCCGTGGCGGTCGCACCGGACGCGGCAGCCGCGCCGGCCGAACCACGGCCGGCCACCGCCCGTGGCGTCGCGTCCATCCCGACCACGAGCACGAACTCGCCGCGTGCCGGGATCGTCCCCTCGCCGACCGCGGCGAGGAGCTCGCCGAGCGGCGCGCGAACGATCTGCTCGTGGACCTTGGTGAGCTCCCGACAGACCGCGCCCATGCGCCCCGCGCCACACGCCGCGGCAAGATCGCGGAGCGTGGCCGCGACCCGTCCGGGCGCCTCGAACAGCACGGAACCCCGCGGATCGGCGGCGATCGCTGCGAGCCGCTCCCGGCGGTCCCGTCCCGACCGCGGCAGGAACCCTTCGAACACCCAGCGCGGCCCGGCCACCCCGCTCGCGGCCACCGCCGCCAGGACGGCCGATGCGCCGGGGATCGGCACCACACGCCCACCCTCGGCGGCCCACGCCGCGACGAGATCGGCCCCTGGATCGCTGATGACCGGCGTGCCGGCATCGGTCACGAGGGCCAGGTCCGCCCCGCCCCGCAGGTGCTCGAGCAGCGCGGCCAGCCGACCAGGCCCGCTCCGCGCGTGGAAGCTTGTCAGCCGACCCGCGACCCCGTGACGGTCGATCAGCCGGTGCGTGAGCCGGGTGTCCTCGGCGGCGATCAGCGGCACTGCGCGCAACACGTCCAAGGCCCGGATCGTGACGTCGCCGAGGTTCCCGATCGGCGTGGCCACCACGTACAGGATCGCGTCGCGCGGTGCGGACGTCGTCGCGTCCGACGCGCTCACGCCCGCGCCGAGCCTGGCCGCCGCCGCGGGTACAGGTAATCGACGCCGGCCGTCCGTGGCCCGAGCTTGGCGATCGGCGGGACCTGGCGCTTGAACTCGGCGCCCGCGACCATCCGGTCGACCCGCTCCACGACGGCGCGGTCGAACCCGAGCGCGACGACCTCGTCGACCGAGCGGCGCTTGTCGATCCGCCAGAACAACAGTCGGTCGAGCACGGGGTAGCTGAAGCCCGCCTCGCTCTCGTCGGTCTGGCCCGGCCACAGATCGGCCGACGGCGCCTTGCGGATGATCTGGTCGGGGACGCCGAGCGCGGCCGCCAGCTGGCGCACCTGGCTCTTGTACAGATCGCCGATCGGGTTGAAGGCGCAGGCCGAGTCGCCGAACACCGTCGTATAGCCGATGAGCGACTCGGTCTTGTTGCCGGTACCGATGACCAGCCCGCCCCAAGTGACTGACCGGTCGTACAGAACGCTCATCCGCATGCGCGCCATGAAATTCCCGCGACGCACCGCCGACGCCTCATCGTCGGGCCCGTAGAACGCATCGACCAGCGGCGAGATGTCGATCAGCTCCGACGCCGTTCCGAGTCGGGCCACGACATCCTCGGCGTCGGTTCGTGACGCCGCCGCCGAGGTGCGGTACGGCAGCAGCACGCACAGCAGCCGGTCGGCCCCGATCGCCTCGGCCGCCAGATAGGCGACAACGGCCGAGTCGATGCCGCCCGAGAGGCCGAGCACCAGCCGCTCGAAGCCGGCCTGCTGGAGCTGGGCGCGGATGAACTCGCCGATGATCCGCCGCGCGACGTCGGTGTCGATCTCGAGCTCGCTCGGCAGCTCGAACGCCGGCGCCGGGCCGGTCACTGCCCGACCGCCCGCCGTGTGTCGATGGGCCTGGGCCCGGCCCCGCCCGGCGTGGCGTCACTCGACGCGGTCTCGGACCGGGCCTCGGCGGCACCGTCGCCGGTCGAGTCCTCCGCCAGCCCGCCGCGCTCGGCGACGATCCGACCGAGCTCGCGCGCCTGCAGCTCCGGCCGTTCGTCGCGCAGCAGCGGCAGGCCGATCCGTTCGCGCCGGATGTCGGCCGTGGCGATGTCGACGCTGAACAACCCGTCGTCGTACAGCGGCGCGCTGAGGATCGCCGCCCCGGTCGGGGCGATGACCTCCGACCCGCCCCAGAACGAGATCGATTCGTCGATCCCGACCCGATTGCAGAAGATCACGAACGACGTCGTCAGCCGGGCGTACGTTCGCATCAGCTGGCGCCACGACGTCGCCGTGCCGAGACCGACCTCGTTGCTGGCCGCCAGGTCGCGGCCGGGCGACGATGACACGTTGATGAGGACCTGCGCCCCGTCGAGCGCGAGCAGCTGCGGCACGGACAGGTGCCAGAAGTCCTCGCACACCGCGATCCCGAGCCCGACGCCCAAGCGCGACGGGACGGCCCGGAGCATGTCGCCGGCCGCGAAGAACCGGCGTTCGTCGAACAGCCCGTAGGTCGGCAGGAACAGCTTGCGGTGGACGTGCCGGATCTGGCCGTCCTCGAGCAGGGCGGCCGCGATGAACAGTCGATGGTCGGCCGATTCCTCGACGAACGACACGACGGCCGACAGACCCTGGGTGGCGCCCGCCAGCTCGACCAGGCGCGGATCGTCGAGGCGCATCGCGACCTCGGCCGCAAGATCCTGGAGGAGGTAGCCGGTCAGTCCCAGCTCTGGGAAGACCACGAGGTCGGCGCCGTCCGACCGGGCCTGGGCGAGCAGCTCGTGATGGCGGGTCAGGTTCAGGTCGAGGCGACCGAGCGCCGGCGCGATCTGGGCGAGGGCCACGCGGATCGGATCCATCGCGGCGAGCATACGCGAAGCCGATGCTAGGCTTGAAGACCGGTCGCGGGGCTCCGCCCGCCCGCCTCGACACCGATCCCAGGAGGAGCCGCCCGCGATGGCACGACGACGTCCGCGCATGGATCGCTGGCTTGCGCTGGGTGTCGTCATGGTCCTGGTCGTCGGCGCATGCGCCGACCCGAGCGTCAGCCCGTCGGACGCGGCCACCCGCGGCCCGGCCACGAGCTCGGCTGCCAGCTCGTTCCCGAGCGCCCCACCCAGCAGCGGCCCGTTCGTGCCGATGGTCTACCCGGTCGACGGCCCGGCTCCATGCGACGAGGATGTCGCCGCCGACCCGGCCCACGGGCCCTACCGGGGCACCATCCGGAGGATCACCGCGGTCGATGCCCTGACGGTCGCCTTCGAGCTGTGCGATTCGGACCCGGCCTTCCTGGCCCGGATCGCGTCGCCGTCGCTGGCCATCAACGACACCGCGTGGCTGACCGCCCGGATCGATCCTAGCGGTGGGTCGCCTCGCCTCCTGACCGAGGTCAACGGCACGGGACCGTTCCGGCTCGATTCGTGGGGCGACGGGACCAACGTCATGCTCCGCCGGTTCGACGGCTACTGGGGCGATCGGGCCCGGACCGGCGCGGTCGTGTTCGTCACCGAGAGCGACGCCGGCCAGCGGCTGGCCAAGCTCGCCGAGGGCTCGGTCGACGGCGTCGATCTCGTCGCCCCCGCCGATGCCCAGGGCGTCGTCCAGAACCCCGACATCGTGCTCGACCCCCGCGAGGGCCTCAACATCGCCTACATCGGCCTGAACAACCGGTTCGCGCCGTTCGACAGCGAGGTGGTCCGCCAGGCGCTGTCGATCGGCATCGACCGGGCGGCCGTCGTCAACGACGCGTTCCCACCGGGCACCGAGCTGGCGACCCATTTCCTGCCCTGCGCCATCGTCGACGGCTGTGCCGGCGCCGGATGGCCGGGCCTCGATCCCGCCCTCGCCCGCGAGCGGCTCGCCCAGGCCGGCTTCCCGGACGGGTTCGCGACGAGCATCACCTACAGCGACGAGCCGCGCGACTACCTGCCCGATCCTACCGCCGTCGCGACGGCCCTCCAGACCCAGCTCCACGAATATCTCGGCGTCGAAGCGACGCTGCGGGTCCTCCCGTTCGACGAGCTGGTCGCCCAGGCGGACGCGGGTCGCCTCGACGGCCTCTATCTGCTGGGGGCGCGGGCCAGGGTCCCCGACGCCAGCCTCCTGCTCGACCAGCACTTCGGGCCGACCTCAAGCGCCCAGTTCGGGCGGCGCTTCGACGATATCGCTCGTGCCCTCGACCAGGGACGCGCCACCGGCGACCCGGCCAAGCGGACCGTCGCCTATCAACGCGTCAACGAGCGCATCGCGCGCCACGTCCCGATGATCCCGCTCGCCCACGTCGGCAGCCTCGGTGCGGCGCGCGCCGATGTGAGCGGCTACACCGCCACCGCGACCGCCAGTGACCGGTTCGCCCAGGTGACACCCGGCGACCGGACCCAGTTCGTGTTCATGCAGGCCGGTCGACCCGGCAGCCTGTACTGCGCCGACGAGGTCGACGACGCCGCCCTGCGCATCTGCGCCCAGCTGGCGGAGTCGCTGTACCGTTTCGACCTGCCCGAACCGACCCTGGCGCCGGCCCTCGCCACGGCGTGTGTCCCCGACGCCGACCTCGTCGTGTGGACGTGCTCCCTGCGACCCGGCGTTCGGTTCCACGACGGTGCAGCGCTCGACGCCAACGACGTCGTGCTGTCCTACGCGGTCCAGTGGGACGCGGAGCACCCGCTGCACCACGGTCGGGACGGCTCGTTCAGCGCGTTCATCGACCGATTCGGCGGCCTGCTCCACCCGCCGTCGAGCCCCTGAACGGTGCTGGCATGCCGGCTCCGCCGGTGCTACTGTGTCGCGACTCGCGGCCGGATGACGTCCTGCCGCGGATGACTCGCTCCCGCACGGCCGCCAGGGAGGTCATGAGGCGGTCCGGCGAGAGGACGTATGAGGAGGAGCTCAGAGCATGACTCGTGCATCGAGCCTGCCGCTCAGGCTCGCCGCGCTGCTGGGCAGCGCGGCGTTGATCGCGGTCGCATGCGGTGGCGGGACGCCATCCGCGAGTGCGCCCGCCAGCCAGCCGGCGGCCAGCGAACCCGCCGCCAGCCCCTCGACGAGCGCCGCGGCGTATGACGGCATGGCCTACCCGGCCGATGCCGACGCCCCGTGCGGCGTCGCTCCGTATGAGGGCACCATCAAGCGCATCACGGCGGTCGACCGCCTGACCGTGCGCTTCGACCTGTGCGCCCCGGACCCGGCCTTCCTGCCGAAGATCGCGTTCAGCGTGTTCGGCATCCAGGACAGCGACTACCTGGCCGCCCACGCTGCCGACAAGTCGTTGCTCGACACGCCCAACGGCACCGGCCCGTACAAGTTCGACACCTGGGACAAGGGCAACCGCCTGGTCCTCACCGCCAACGACAACTACTGGGGCGAGAAGGCGCTGACCCCGAACCTCGAGTTCCGCTGGAGCGACGAGGCCGCGCAGCGGCTGCTCGAGCTGCAGTCGGGCAATGTCGACGGCATCGACAACCCCGGCGCCGACGACATCGCCACGATCCAGGCCGACTCGAGCCTCAAGTTCAATCCTCGTGAGGGGATGAACACGATGTACCTCGGGTTCAACAACACGATCAAGCCGTGGGACAACGAGAACGTCCGCAAGGGCATCGCGCTCGGCATCAATCGCCAGGAGCTCGTCGACAACTTCTATCCCGAGGGCTCGGAAGTCGCGACGCACTTCACGCCGTGCTCCGTGCCGTTCGGCTGCGAAGGCGACTCGTGGTACGACTTCGACGCCGCCCAGGGCAAGCAGCTCCTGACCGACGCCGGGTTTGACTTCAGCAAGAGCTACAAGCTCCAGTTCCGCGCCGCCGTGCGCGGCTACCTGCCGGATCCGCCGGTCATCGCGACCCAGATCCAGCAGCAGCTCAAGAACAACCTGGGCATCAACGTGACCCTCGACCTCCAGGAGTCCGGTGCGTTCCTCGACGCCAATGCGGCGGGCACGCTCGACGGCATCTTCATCCTGGGCTGGGGTGCGGACTATCCGGACCCGACCAACTTCCTCGACTACCACTTCGGTGCCGGCTCCGGCAAGAAGTTCGGCGCTCCGCTGCCGGACGTCGCGGCTGCACTGACCAAGGGCGCGACCTCGCTCGACGAGGCCACCCGCAAGGCGGCCTACGCGGAGGCCAACAACCTCATCAAGCAGCACGTGCCGGCGGTCATCGTGGCCCACGGCGCGTCCGGCACGGCGTTCAAGGCGGACGTCGAGAACTCGCATTCCTCGCCGCTCAGCAGCGAGATCTTCTCGGTCATGAAGGCAGGCGACCGCGACACGCTCGTCTGGATGCAGAACGCTGAGCCGCTCAGCCTGTACTGCGCCGACGAGACCGACGGCGAGTCGCTGCGCGCGTGTGAGCAGACCAACGAGGCGCTGTACGCCTACGAGGTCGGTGGCACCAAGGCGGTGCCCTCGCTCGCGACCGAGTGCGCCCCGAACGACGATGCGTCCGTCTGGACGTGCACGTTGCGCGACGGCGTGAAGTTCCACGACGGTGCCGACCTCGACGCCAACGACGTCGTCGTCAGCTACGCCGCCCAGTGGGACACCAAGCACCCGCTGCACATCGGCCGATCCGGCGCGTTCGAGTACTTCCCCGGCCTGTGGGGCGGGTTCCTCAACCCGCCGGCTTCCTAGGCCGTCGAACCCGCACCAGCCCGAACGGGGGCGCCACCCGGCGCCCCCGTTCGACTATCCATCCCTGATCGGCCGATGCTGCCCGATCGTCCAGTCCGTCGGAGTCAAGCCCCTCGTGATCCGTTTCGTGACCCGCCGGCTGCTCGTGACGATCCCGGTCCTGTTCGGGATCGTGTTCGTCGTGTTCGCCCTGGCGAGGGTCATCCCGGGCGACCCGTGCCGGGCCGTCCTCGGCGAACGGGCGACCGACGCCGTGTGCAACGACTTCATCCACCGCTACGGGCTCGACAAGGCGATCGCGCCCGGGGTCTTCAAGACCGGCAGCACCTGGGAGTTCCGACCCGCGGAGCTGCCGGCCACGCTGGTCGACAACCAGTTCACGGCGTATCTGGGACAGCTCGCTTCGGGCGACCTCGGGACGTCGATCAAGCACTCCCGCCCGGTCACCCAGTTGCTCGTCGAGCGCCTGCCGACGACGGTCGAGCTGACCGCCTGGGCGATGCTGTTCGCCGTCGCGGTCGGGGTCCCCATCGGCCTGCTGTCGGCGTACCGTCACAACTCGCCGATCGATGTCGGCTCGATGATCTTCGCCAACCTCGGCGTATCGGTACCGGTGTTCGTGCTCGGGCTCGTGCTCGCCTACGTGTTCGCCATCGTGCTCAAGGACACGCCTTTGTCGCTGCCGCCGTCGGGCCGGCTGAGCTCGGGCGTCGAGGTGGTCCCCCTGGCGGAGGTGTGGGGGCTCCAGGGGATGACCGGCCTGCCGCGTGGCATCCTCGACTTCGTGTCGGGCATCTACACGTTCAGCGCGCTTATCAGCGGCCAGTGGGGGGCGTGGCTGGATGCGTTCCGGCACCTCATCCTGCCGGCCATCGCGCTCGGCACCATCCCGCTCGCGATCATCGCCCGGATGACCCGCTCGAGCCTGCTCGAGGTGCTCGGCCAGGACTACGTCCGGACGGCCCGTGCCAAGGGCCTCAAGGAGCGCTCCGTCGTCCTCCGCCACGGCGCCCGCAACGCGTTGCTGCCGGTCGTGACCATCATCGGCCTCCAGATCGGGGCGCTGCTGTCGGGCGCGGTGCTGACCGAGACGGTGTTCAACCTGGCCGGTGTCGGGCGCACGATGTACGAGGCGATCACCGGTCGTGACTACGTCGTGATCCAGAGCTTCACCCTGCTGATCGCCGTCGCTTACGTCGTGGTCAACCTCATCGTCGACGTGTCGTACGGCTATCTCGACCCGCGGATCCGGTTCCGATGACGACGCCCGACGTGTCGCTCACCCCGCCGGCGCCGCTGGCCGCCGACCCGCTCGCGAAATCACGCCCCGCGAGCCTGTGGCGGGACACCCTCGCGAGCGTGCTGCGGCAGCGATCCGCCGTCGTGGGGCTGATCATCCTGACGTTCCTCGTGTTGATGGCGATCTTCGCCGCCCAGATCGCGACGCACGACCCCAACCGCAGCCTGCTCGGGATCGAACCGGGCGTCCAGAAGCGGGTCGGGTCGTGCATCCACCTGCTCGGTTGCCCGGCCGATCAGCCGCAGCACCTGTTCGGCACAGACGGCAACTTCCGGGACGTGTTCAGCCGGGTGGTGTACGGCGCGCGCATCTCGTTGACGGTCGGGTTCGCGGCCATCGCGTTCGCGATCACGCTCGGCACGCTCATCGGCTCGGTCGCCGGGTTCGTCGGCGGCTGGGTCGACAACGTCCTGATGCGGCTCATGGATGTCGTCCTCGCGTTCCCCTCGTTCCTGCTGGCCATCGCCATCGTCACGGCCGCCGGTCGGAGCCTGCTCAATGCGCTCATCGCCATCGGCATCGTGTCGGTGCCGATCTATGCCCGGATCGCCCGCTCGGCGGTGCTGTCGACCCGGGAGGCCGACTTCGTGACCGCCTCGCGCGCCCTCGGCGAATCGTCGATCGGGATCCTGCGCCGCCGGATCCTGCCGAACTCGCTGACGCCGCTCGTCGTGCAGGGCACGCTCGGCATCGGCGCAGCCGTGCTCGAGATCGCGGCGCTCGCGTTCATCGGCGTGACCGGTGACCTGGAAAACGCGGAATGGGGCTCGATGATCGGGCTCGAGCGCAACCAGCTGTTCAACGCGCCGCACATCATCCTCGCCCCCGGGCTGGCCATCACCCTGACCGTGCTCGGCTTCAACCTGCTCGGCGACGGCCTGCGCGACGCGCTCGACCCCAGGCTCAACCGATGATCGAGGACACTCGCGAGCCGCCCGCGCCGAGCGAGGTGCCGCTGCTCGACCCGTCGGTCGGCGGCAACGTCATCGAGGAGCTCGTCCCGGCGTCGCGGCGACGCCCCCGTCACGAACGTGGCGAGCGTCCGCTGCTCGAGGTGAAGGGCCTGCGCACGTCGTTCTACACGCGCGACGGTGTCGTCCGGGCGGTCGATGGCATCGACTTCCACGTCGATCGGGGCGAGATCATGGGCCTCGTCGGCGAGTCCGGCTGCGGCAAGAGCGTCACCAGCCTGTCGATCATGCGCCTCGTCGCCAAGCCCGGCCGCATCGAGGGCGGCCAGATCCTGTTCGACGGACAGGATCTGCTCAAGCTGTCGAGCGATCAGATGCGCCGGGTCCGCGGCGAGCGCATCAGCATGATCTTCCAGCAACCGCAGTCGTCGTTGAACCCGGTGTGGGACGTCGGCAAGCAGATCTCCGAGGTCCTCGAGATCCATCGCGGGCTGAAGGGCAGCGCGGCCCGTAGCCGCGCCCTCGAGCTGCTCCGGATGGTCGGCATCCCCGACCCCAAGCGGCGCCTGTCCGCGTACCCACACGAGATGTCGGGCGGCATGGCTCAGCGGGTCATGATCGCGATGGCGCTCGCCTGCGAGCCCGAGCTGCTCATCGCCGACGAGCCGACGACCGCGCTCGATGTGACGATCCAGGCCCAGATCCTCGACCTCATGCGCAACCTGCGTGACGAGACCGGCACCGCGATCGTGCTCATCACCCACGACCTCGGCGTCGTCGCCGAGATGTGCGACCGGGTCGCGGTGATGTACGCCGGCGAGATCGTCGAGCAGAGCG
>DAIUES010000039.1:5178-16299 GCA_036844985.1 Candidatus Limnocylindrales bacterium | reverse complement strand
GGCGCCGCGAGCGCCCGCTTCCGCGAGGTCCTCGCCGAGGGTGGCCCGATCCTCGCCGACGGGGCGATGGGCACGATGCTGTTCGCCAACGGCCTCCAGTTCGGCGACCCGCCCGAGGTCTGGAACCTGACCCAGCCCGACGTCATCCGGCGCATCCAGCGCGCCTATCTCGACGCCGGGTCGCGGATCATCATGACCAACACGTTCGGTGGCAACCGCCTGCGGCTCGGCCTCCACGGCCTGTCGGCGAGAGTCGACGAGCTGAACCGGACCGCCGCGATCCTCGCCCGTGCCGAGGTCCGGGCCGCGGGCGACACGGCGCTCGTCGCCGGCGACATCGGGCCGAGCGGCGAGATCGTCGCCCCGCTCGGCACGCTCGACTACGACATCGCTGTCGACGTCTTCCGCGAGCAGGCCGCGTCGCTCATCGCCGGCGGGGTCGACCTCATCTGGATCGAGACGATGTCCGACCTCAACGAGATCAAGGCCGCGATCGAGGGCGTCCGCCGCGTGTCCCCGGGCATCGCGCTCATCGCCACGATGACCTTCGACACCCGCGGTCACACCATGATGGGCGTGTCGCCCGAGCAGGCCGTCGAAGCCCTCATCGCGTGGGGCGCGGACGCCGTCGGGGGCAACTGCGGTAACGGTCCGGACGAGCTGCTGCCGGTCATCGCCCGGATGCACGCGGCGAAGCCCGACGCCGTCCTCGTCGCGAAATCGAACGCGGGCATGCCCGAGCTCGTCGACATGCGCGCGGTCTATCGCGCCGACCCGGCGACCATGGCCGACTACGGCCGCCAGATGCGCGACGCCGGCGCACGGATCGTCGGCGCCTGCTGCGGCTCGACGCCCGATCACCTGCGGGCGATGCACGCGGCGCTCGAACCGGCCGACGCCGGTTGATCGCGGCGTGAAGGTCGGCGTCCAGCTGCCCGAGGTCGAACGCGAGGTCCGCTGGCCCGAGCTGCTCGACATGATCCGGGCCATCGAGGACCTGGGCTTCGACTCGGCGTGGGTCGGCGAGCACCTCCTCTACCGCTGGCCCGATCGACCGGCCCGCGGGCCGTGGGAGGCGTGGAGCCAGTTGGCGGCCATCGCTGCGGTCACGTCGCGGATCGAGTTCGGCCCGCTCGTGGCGTGCACGAACTTCCACAACCCCGCCGTCCTCGCCAAGCAGGCCGCGACGATCGACGAGATCAGCGGCGGGCGCCTCGTGCTCGGCCTCGGTGCCGGCTGGAACGAGACCGAGTTCCGCGCGTTCGGCGTGCCGTTCGACCATCGGATCGACCGCTTCGAGGAAGCGTTCACGATCATCCGGAGCCTGCTCCAGGAGGGACAGGTCGACTTCGACGGGCGCTACTTCCAGGCCCGTGACTGTGAGCTCCTGCCCCGCCCGCGAGCCGGCGGGCCACCGCTGATGATCGGCTCGAAGGGGCCGCGCATGCTGCGGATCAGCCTGCCCCACGTCGACAGCTGGAACGTGTGGTTCTCGGACACGGGCAACTCGCCCGACGGCGTGTCGCCCCTGCGGGCGCTGGTCGACGAGGTCTGCCGCGAGGTCGGGCGCGATCCGGTCGCCATCGAACGCACCGTCGCTGTCCAGGTCCGCTTGCCCCACGGCCAGGGTCGGGTCCAGGGCGGCTACGCCGATCCGACGTATCCGCCGCTCGAAGGCAGCCCCGAGGCCATGGCCGAGGTGCTGCGCGCCTATGGCCGCGAGGGCATCGACCGCGTCCAGCTCGTGATCGACCCCATCACCCGCGGCTCGATCGAGGCCCTCGCGCCGGTGCTCCCGCTGCTCTGACCGGGAGTACTTCCGTAGGGTCGACCGCGCCGCCGCGTGGTCGGCAGAATGCACCAGCCATGGCCACCACCGTCACCCGCGGCCGGCGGGGTCTTGTCGCGCTCGTCGCACCCGGCCTGACCGCGCTTGCCCTGCTCGTCGCCGCCTGCGGTTCCAGCGCGCCGACCCCGCCGCCGTCGGTCGCGCCGACGCCGGTCGTCACCCCGAACCCCCACCTCAGCGATCCGGCCTCGGCCCAGGACGTGTTCAACGGGCTCGGTCGCGCTGGGCTGAGCATCACCCCGAACACCGCCAGCGCCGGATCCGACGACGGGCCGATCGTGACCCGCATCTTCGCGACCTACCTCGGCTGGCCGCTGGGGGTGACGCAGTACCGGACCACCACCGCCCTGGCCGAAGCCGTCACGTGGAAGCCGGGCGAGGCACCGGGTCGGGGCGAGCACCCGATCGCGGTCGCCGGCTCGAACATCCTCGTGACATGGGGACCCGCGACGTCCGGCGTGAAGCCCGGCAAGCCCGACGGCCGTCAGGCCGAAGGGTTGCGGGATCTCGTCGCCGCTCTTGACATGCTGCTGTCGCCGCTTCGTGCCCGCTCGACGGTCGCGCTGTCGATCTCGACCCCGATCGCGTCCGCCCCGACTGCTCCGGCCCGATCCCCAGCGCCGGCCGCTCCAGCCGAGGCCACGCCCGCGCCGTGACGCCGTACCCTTCCGTCATGACGTCCGACGGAAGGCCCCGCAGCCGGCCCCTCGCGAACAACCGGTCCGGCGAGGACGTGTCCGACCTCGACAAGCGGATCATCGAGCACCTGCAGACCGATGGCCGACGGCCGTTCACCCAGATCGCCGCCGAGCTCGGTGTCAGCGAGGCCGCGGTCCGCGCCCGCACGAACCGGCTGATCGAGCGCGGCATCCTCCAGGTGGTCGGCGTCACCGATCCGCTCAAGCTCGGGTTCCACCAGATGGCGATGATCGGGATCCGTTGTGAATCGGATCAGCTGGTCACGGTCGCCGAGCAGGTCGCCGAGATGCCCGAGGTCGATTACGTCGTCATCACGGCGGGCACCTACGACCTCCTCATCGAGACCGTCTGCGAGGACAACGAGGCGCTCCTCCAGTTTCTGACCCAGAAGCTCCGGGCGCTCGACGGGGTCCGCGAGACCGAGACGTTCGTGTATCTGCGGATGGTCAAGCAGACCTATCAGTGGGGGACGCGCTAAACGCGTCGACAGGACGCACCAGCGACGCGTCGTGGCGCCCCGACGCACCACAAGGATGGGCTACCCGACGGGCTAAGATGGCCGCCATGCCGCTCGAGCCCATCCTCGCCCTCATCGTGGTCGCCGTGGTCGCGAATCTCGTGGTCATGGCGGCGCTCGTCGCGTCGCCCGTCATGGGCCGGGCGCGCTCGGGGGCGAGGCACGAGGATCGCCTCGATGCGCGGACCGAGCGGGCCATGGCGGCTGCCGCGGTGGTCGGCGGCGGCGAAGACGATCGGGCCGAAGACGGCGTCCCGACCCGCGCCTACGACCGGGTGGTGCGCATCGCGAGCTGGGTGTTCCTCCTCGCGACGACGACGATCGTCGGGGTCACCAACCTGTGGCCCCAGAATCAGGCGGCGATCTTCGGCCTCCTCGCCCTCGCCGGCCTGTTCGTGCTGATCATCCACGACCTGCTCCCAGCCAACACGCTGGGCGCCGCGAAGTTCGTGCTCGAGGGTTCCGTAGCGATCACCGTCGCCACGATGCTCGTGGCGCTGACCGGCGGCGTGGCCAGCCCGTTCTTCTTCGTCTATCCGCTCATCGTCGGCGGCGCCGCGCTCGTGGTGACCCCGCCGATCACCCTCGGGCTGGCGCTGACCGCCGCGCTCGGCTACCTGCTTGCGGTCGTCCTCGGCTCGCCCCAGGGGACGATCTCGAACCCGGTCACGACCGCGACGGTCGGGATCAACCTGACGGCGATGATCCTGCTGGCCTACATCGCGATGGTCATCGCCCGCGAACAGCGCAGCTCGCGCGACGCGGCGATCCGGCTGTCGACCATCGATCCGCTGACCGCCCTGTTCAACCGCGGCTTCTTCTTCGCGGCGCTCGAACGGGAGATCGCCCGCAGCGCCAGGTCCGGGCGCGGGTTCTGCCTGCTGATGATGGACCTCGACGAACTCAAGACCATCAACGACCGGATGGGCCACTTCCACGGCGATCGGGTCCTGCGGGCGGTCGGCCAGGTGATCATGGCCGGCGTTCGGCGCATCGACACGGCCGCTCGCTACGGCGGTGACGAGTTCGTCGTGCTCCTGCCCGAGACCGATCCGACCGGCGCCTACGTCCTGGCCGAGAAGATCCGGATCGGCGTCCAGGACCTCGCGCTCGACCTGCCGGACGAGACGGTCAAGCCGTCGCTGTCGGTCGGCGTCGTCAGCTACCCCGACGACGGGTCCACGGCCGACGAGCTGATGATCAGCGCCGACGGCGCGATGTACGCGAGCAAGCGTGCCGGCAAGAACCGCGTCACCGGCGTCAACATGCCGGGCGACCGCCCGGTGGCATCGGCGCCGTAGCCCGCCGCCAGCGCCACGTCATCGACGCCGTCAGGGGATGGCCCGGGTCGGCGGTGGCCGGCTCGCGGCCCGTGGCCGCCGCGAGGTTGACGGCATCCGGCGGGGCGGTCTGCGGCTCGATACAGATCCCCTCGGTCGCCTCGTCGTAGACGACCCACACGTCCGCGCTCGATGCCAGCTCGATCTCGAGGATGCCCGGCCAGCGCACCGTCGGTGCCGAGCGCAGGTCGGTGAAGGCGTCGTCCCATGGTCGCGGACCGGGTGCCACGAGCGCGCCCGTCGGCAGCCCGTCCCCGCCGCGCTCGTACATCGACCCCGCCTCGAACGACAGCGCCGCGGCGCTTGCTGCCGATCCCGTATCCGTCCCCCCGAGGCGCCGACGGAACCACGGATGCCAGCCCAGGCTCACCGGCATCGGCTCGTCGGCGTCGAGCTCGAGCGTGGCGTCGAGGCCGTCGGGAGCGACTGAGATCGTGTGGCTGATCCGGCCACGGAATGGCCAGTCGGGCCCGAGATCGGTGGTCAGGACGGCCCGCTCGTCGGCCCGGGACACGACTGACCACGGCCGGGTGAAGACCGTCCCGTGGATGGCGTGCGGCGGCAGGTTGCGTGGCAGCTGGACGTCACGCCCGCGGAACGAGAACCGGCCGTCGCGGATGCGTCCGGCGAACGGCGCCATCGGATAGCAGCCCCAGCGGATCGGCCCCCAGCCCTCGGTGACGAGGATCTCGTGGCGGTCGACGCGGAGCGACGCGAAGCGGCTCCCGAGGGCGGGATCGATGGCGAGCCGGACGTCGTCAGCGCGCAGGACGATCGGGTCGCTCACGACGGCAGCCAGGCGCGTGGGTCGGCGCCGCGCTCGACGATGGCGAAGCCGTCGGCGGCGATCCGCTGCCACGGCCCGACCTCGCCGTCCGGCCAGGTCACGCGCACCTCGGCGCCCGACGAGGGGCCGAGCCCGAAATGCGTCCAGCCGAGCTGGCCGCCGAGGTGGCCGCCACCCACGGTCAGCTCCAGGCGCTGGACGGCCTCCCCGACACGAACCTCGACGACCGCTCCGATCGCGTCACGGTTCGGGCCGGCCTGGCGGATCGACAGCGTCGCCCAGTGGCCCATCGCGACCGGGTCGGCCCCGTCGTCGCTCCCGCCGCCGGCCCCGACATTGCGCCACACGCGCACCGGCGCATCGAGATCGACCTGGACGAGATCCAGGAGGCCGTCCAGGTCGAAGTCGGCCAGGGCGGCGCCGCGGCCGCGCTCGAAGTCGACGATGCCGGCGTCGGCCGCAGCGGACGTGAACGTCCCGTCGGCGGCCCCGATGAACAGGTCGCTCGGGTCCCGCGTCGCGTAGTCCGGTTGGGTCCCGACGTTGCCCTTCGATACGAACAGGTCGATGAACCCGTCGTTGTTCACGTCCTGGAACTCGGGATGCCAGGCGGTCGAGGGCAGCGGATCGCCGCCCGACGATGGCCGCGTCGCGACGACGCCGCGCTTGAGCGCGATGTCCCGATACGTCGGCGCGTCCGGCCCACTGAGCAGGGTCTGGAGCTTGTTGGGACCCTGGCTGGTCAGGTACACCTCGGGATGGCCGTCGCCGGTGAGGTCGCGGCTGGCGATGCCCATCCCCCAGATCTGGGTGAGGACCCAGCCGTCGTCGGCGGTGTACAGCCGGGGTGGCTCGCCCGGCGCGACCCGCCACAGCTGCTCCTGGCCGAGGGCGTCGTCGTAGTACTGGCGGTCGTTGCTGACCCGCAGGTCGCGGCGCCCGGACCCGTCCCAGTCGCTGAACAGCATCGACAGCGAGCAGAACCCGGGCGCCAGCGCGATGGCCGGCCCGTAGCCGGAGCCGCCCGTGGCAGGACGGATCAGCGCGTTGTCGGGGCAGACGAACGTCGCGTTGCCGGCGGTATCGATCCGGACGTAGCGTCCGACCGCCAGCGTCGGCAGCGACGCGGCGCCCTCCCACGTGGCACTGAACGCGGTGGTGGCGTCGGCCTCGGCCGTGAACGACCAGCGCTCGTCGGCGGGCTCGAAGCGGCAGTCGCCGAGGCCGCGCAGCAACTCGGCCCCGTCGGTGCGCAGGACGGCGAGGTCGACCTGGCCGTCGCCATCGACGTCGAGCGGGTAGGCGCCCATCACCCCGGTCCGGCCGGTGGCGGCATCGGGCGCGACGGCGAACCGTGGTCCGGTCCCGGCTGCGCTCACGTTGCGGTACAGCGCGGCCGGGCCGCCACCGCCGGAGAGGTACAGGTCCGGGCGGCCGTCGGCGTCGCAATCGAGCACGGCGACCCCGCCGCCGATGAACGTCGCGTCGCCCCCGACGTAGGTCTGGGCCACGCCCGACGTCGCGGTCACGTCGACGTAGCGCGGCGGGCCCACCGCAGCGCTGGGTGTCGTCGCGCCGGGGTTGCCGATCACGGCCCACGCCCCGAGGGCGAACACCACGACACCGACCGCGAGGGCCGCGCCGATGGCACGTCGCCGATGCGTCAAGCGGCCCGCCTCACGAGCCGGCCGTGCCCGTGAAGTAGGTCTGGGCGCGGGTCCACGCCGCGATCCCGCACTGTGACCCGATGCGACGCCCGGTGACGTCGTCGGCGACGATGTGGATCCCACCGAGCAGACGCGACTGGCCGGCCTGGTCGGCCGCGTCGTAGTACGTCGCCCACTCGAGCTTGATGTCGGTCGTCGGGCCGAGCTCGAACTTGAGGGCGCCGGCGGGGATGGTGTAGCCGCTGATGCCGCCGGGGAAGTACTCGCTGCCGGTCATGGCCGTCAGGACCTCGGCCGCGGCGCGACTGAACGTGCTGTGGCCCGACGCGAAGCCCGGGAACGCCGGGGTCACGAACGTCGGGAGTTGGTATGGCAGCCAGTCGACCGCGCGGATCCAGGTCACGCCACCGACCTGGGTCTTGGGGTCCGCCGGATTGCCGGCCCACGAGCGCACGGCGATCTCGCCTTCGTGACCGGCCAGCGCCGCGTGGCGGCCACCCGGCGCCGTCGTGGCGTCGGTGATGAGCTCGATGAGCCCCGGCACCAGGGGCAGGCCGTTCGGGTCGTACGCCGGTCCGTTCGGGTCGGACGATTGGCCGAGGCTGCCCATGTAGCGGATCATCGAGATCGGTCGGACGGAGTCGTAATGGCCCTTGAGCCCCCACGCGGCGATGGCCGCGTCGTGGACCGCGCCGTTGAGCGCGAGATACGTCTTGACGTCCCATTCCAGGCGATCGACGACCGGTCCACTGCCGCCGATCCGGAGATCGGTCCCCAGCTCGTCGCCGACGCTGTTGGCGAGCACGTTCCAGTGTCCGGGTGGGGTCTCGGACTTGGGCCCGTCGGCCCAGAACTCGGCCATCACCCGATCGAAGTCGCCCTCGTTGACGACGTCCGCCGCGTACGGCTGGCCGGTGACCGGATTGACCGGGTGGCCGGTGCCGTCGTTGGTGCCCAGCGGATTGTTGCCGCGGGCGCCCGGCGAGATGTCGATCATCGTGCCGTTGGCCGGATCGAGACGGCTGCTGTCACGGATGACCTCGACCGCCTGGTCGCGGTACTCCTGGGTCCCGAACTGCGGGGGAGGACCCGGGTCGATCGGCACCCCGGCGTCGCCACCGGCAGGGATCGCGAACGACGTGACGTGGCCCCATTGCGGGCCGACTGCCTGCTGGACCCCGTTCACGATCGGAATGCCGTTCTGGGAGATCATGTGCTCGATCCGCAGCGGCTGCCAGCGGTTCGGGTCGGTCATCGTGATCGTCGAGCCGGCGACGACGAGCGGCGGGTTGACCGGCTTGTAGTCGGTCGGGGCGTAGCCGTCCGCCTGGTTGGAGCCGTCAGCCATGCCGTCGGTGGTGATGGTCAGGGCGATGCGGTTGCCGAGGGCCGCGGGGCTGTCGCCCTCGGTCGTCGTGACGTCGAGCGGATAGCACAGCGAATCCATGACATCCGCGAACTCCGACAGCGACTCGTCGCCGCCGACCGACTTGATGTAGCGCGAGGTCAGGATCCGGTAGGCGGCATAGCTCATCGCCTCGTTGCGGGCGGCGGCCACGTTCGACGCCGCCAGCTTGTCCTTGACGAACACGCCCGACGCCGTCGGGTCGTAGGCCGCCCACGCATCCCACATCCCGGCCGACGTGTGATACAGGTTGCGGGCGTGGACGGTCGGTGCCGGCAGCGCCCGCCGGATGGCGTCGAGCAGGGCCTCGTCCCAGCGGCGGGCGACCGACCACTCGGGATGGTCGGCCGGCGGCGGGCACGACGGTGCCGATTGCCAGGGCCGCGTGACGGCGAGCCCGGCGGCGACGACGATGACCGCGATGGCGGCGACCGCCAGGATCCCCCTCCTGGTCGACCGCGTGCGATTGACCGCCATGTGCGCCTCCTCCGATCCTGTCCCCTCGGATCAGGACGTACAGTACCCTCGGTTCAGCCCCGATCCTTGCGGGGCTCGGCCGCGGCAAAGATCGCCTCGATGACGCGCAGGTTGGCGACCGCGTCGGCCGGCTCGAACGGCAGCGGCGTGCCATCGAGCACGGACGCGGCGAAGACATCCGCCTCCACCCCGTAGGCGTCGGCCGGCGCGAACTCCATGACCTCGGTCGCCGGCGCGACGGGCGGATCCCCGCCGGCCGTGACGAACACCCGGGTCGGCAGCTCGGGCGGGATGTTGAACGGGATGCCGATCGAGATCCGGCCGGTCGTGCCGTAGATGTGGACCCGCTGGTCGGTCTCGAGACGCGTCCCGCAGGTGAACGTCGCGGTGCCTCCCTCGAAGTCGAGGATGGCGCTCGTGAGGACGTCGACGCCGTCGGCCCGTTCGCGCTCCATGGAGGCGCGCACCCGCGTCGGTTCGCCACCGAACAGCAGGCGCGACAGGCTGACGTTGTAGCAGCCGATGTCATACAGCGCGCCGCCGCCGAACGCCCGGATGTTGCGGATGTTGGCCGGGTCGTCGTTGAAGTACGAGAACCAGCTCTGGACCGTCGTCAGGCGGCCGATGCGGCCGGATGCGACGAGGTCGCGCACGGCGAGCCACGACGGATGGAGGCGGTACATGAACGCCTCCATGAGTCGGACCCCGGCCGCATCGCAGGCCTCGACCATCCGCTCCGCCTCCGCGGCGGTCATGGCCAACGGCTTCTCGCACAGGACGTGTTTGCCGGCACGGGCCGCGGCGATCGTCCACTCGGCGTGGAGATGGTTCGGCAGGGGGATGTAGACCGCGTCGACGTCGGGGTCCGCGAGGAGCGCCTCGTACGAGCCGTGGGCGCGCGGGATGGCGAGCCGGTCGGCCACCTGCCGGGCGTGCTCCGCGTCGCGCGAGGCGATCGCCACGACCTCCACCCGGCTCGCCCGGCGCATCCCGGGGATGACCTTCTTGAGCGCGATGTCGGCGGTCGACAGGACGCCGATCCGAAGTCTGGTGGTCATCACCTCAGCCCCATGACGACTCGGTGACCGGACGGAAGGCCACCTCGAGGATGCGATGGGTGCGTGGCCGGGTGAGGGCGAACATGACGGTCTCGGCAACGTCCTCCGGACGCATCATGCCGCTCAGGGCGGGCATGTCCGGGGTACGTCCACGACCCATGGCGAAATCGGTCGCGACCCCGCCCGGGCAGATGTTGGTGCAGCGGATGCCGTGCTCGCGCAGCTCGTGATCGAGCGCGGCGGTCAGCCCGACCTGGGCGAACTTCGACGCGCAGTAGACCGCCTCCAACGGCAGGCCCCGCCGCCCCGCCTCGCTGGCGATCATCACGAGGTCGCCGGCCTCGCTCCGCATCAGGTGCGGCAGGGCGGCGCGGACCGCGTTGATGGCTCCCTTGACGTTGACATCGATCATCTCGTCGATGTGCTCGGGCGGCAGGTCGAGGATCGGTCCGTAGGCGCCGACCCCGGCGTTGACGACGAGGATGTCGAGCCGACCGAAGCGCTCGACGGTGGCTGCGACGATGGCAGCCAGCGCGGCGGCGTCGCGGACGTCGGCCGGCTGGGCGACGACGTCGGCGAGTCCGAGGTCGTCGCCGCTGCGGGAGGCGAGCCCGAGGCGGACCCCGGCGCCATCGAGTGACCGCGCGATCGCGGCGCCGATGCCTCGACTCGCCCCCGTCACGAGGGCGACGCGTCCATCCAGGCTGACCATGATCCGCTCCTCCGTATTGACATGTCCGCGTGGTTGTACGAGTCTCGCACAGACATTTGAGAAAGAGGAACACAAACCTTGCTGACCGGTCGCGATGAGCTCGGGCACCGTAGCGAGACCGTCCGTCGTGCGAACCTGAGCACGATCGTGCGGGTCCTCCACGAGAGCGGTCCGCTGTCCCGCTCCGACCTCGTCGCGCGGACCGGCCTGACGCGGAGCGCGATCCGCGGCCTGCTCGGCGAGCTCGTTGCCGGTGACCTTGCCAACGAGCGCCCGGCCGCGCTCGACGGCACGCCCGGCCGGCCGTCGCCGGTCGTTCGGCCCGAGGCGGACGGGGCGATCGTGCTGGCCTTCGAGATCGCGGTCGATTCGCTGGCGGCGGCAGCGGTCGGGCTCGGCGGCACGGTGTTCGATCTCGTGCGCATCGACCTGCCGCGTGGCCGCTCGAGCGTCGACGACATCGTCGGGGCCCTGGCCGGCCTTGCCGTCACCGTCCGCCAGCGGCTGCCGGCCGACGCGAACATCGTCGGCGCCGGCGCCGCGGTCGTCGGAGTCATCCGGCGGAGCGACGGGATGGTGTCGATGGCGCCCAATCTCGGCTGGCGCGACG
>DAIUES010000039.1:0-5168 GCA_036844985.1 Candidatus Limnocylindrales bacterium | reverse complement strand
ACGGGGCGAGGGCGCGCACGTCGGCGTTCGAGCGCAGGGGCGCGCGCTGGCGCGACGAGCCGCTGGGTGCGCGGCTGACCCAGGCGCTCGGCCTGTCGGTCCCGATCGCGTTCGCCAACGAGTCGGACCTGGCGGCGCTGGCTGAACATCGGCGCGGGATCGCTCGTGGCATCGACGACGTGGTCGTCGTGTGGGGTTCGGTCGGAGTCGGGGGCGGGATCATCGTCGACGGTGCGCCGCTGACCGGGTCGGCCGGCTATAGCGGCGAGGTCGGCCACATCCCCGTCAATGCCGACGGCCTGCCGTGCCACTGCGGTTCGATCGGGTGCTGGGAGACCGAGGTCGGGTCGAGCGCCCTGCTGCGTCGCGCCGGCCGGCCGCCCGAGGGCGGGCACGAGGCGGTCGATGCCGTCCTCGCCGACGCCGGCGCCGACGACCCGGTGGCGCTCGCCGCGTTCGCTGAGACGGGCCGCTGGCTGGGCATCGGTCTGGCCGGCATCATCAATGTCCTCAACCCGGACCTCGTCGTCCTCGGCGGGCGGCTGGCGCCGAGCTACCCGTTCGTCCGCTCGTCGCTCGAGGCCGAGCTCGACCGGCGCGTGCTGCGCGCGGCCCGGCGACTTGTCCGCGTCATCCCCGCATCCCTCGGCGACGACGCGCCCCTGCTCGGGGCGGCCGAACTCGCGTTCGAACCATTGCTGACCGATCCCGCGGCCTGGCTGCGCCCCCGTTACGCCCTCGCCGCACTCGCCAGCGCCTGATCCGAGCACACGAAAGGAGGAGTCGGAGGCGACCTGCCTCGAACGACAGAGTCGGGGGATGGAGCGTGATAGCCTTCGGATTCGGCCATCGGGTCAGTCCCTGGGTCATGCCACACAGGAGGAGACACCAGCGATGTCCATTCGCAGATTGACGGCGCTCTTGAGCGTCGTCGTCATCGCGGCCGCGTGCAGCACCCCTGGCGCTGCGACGACCGCCCCGACCACCGCGGCGAGCCAGCCGGCGGCCAGCGGCTCGGCCGAGCCGTCCGGATCCGCCGCGGCCGCGTGCACGGTCGGCGTGTCGTGGAACAACTTCCAGCAGCCGCGCTGGGCCGCCCACGATCAGCCGAACATCAAGCAGACCGTCGAGGCCGGCGGTGGCACCTACATCGACAAGGACGCGAACCTGAGCAACGAGCAGCAGTTGACCGACGTCGACACGCTGATCTCGCAGGGCGCCAACGTCCTCATCCTGCTGGCGCAGGACAACAAGGCGATCCTGCCGGCCCTCCAGAAGGCCAAGGACGCCGGCATCCCGGTCATCGCCTATGACCGCCTGATCGAGGATGCGAGCATCCTCTACATCACCTTCGACAACGTCGCCGTCGGCAAGGCCGAGGCGGAAGCCATCCTCAAGAAGGTCCCCGAGGGCAACTACGTCCTGATCAAGGGCGACCCGGGCGACCCGAACGCGTCCACGTTCCTGCCGCAGGGCTGGGACGACGCCGGCCTCAAGGCGGCCGTCGACGCGGGCAAGATCAAGATCCTCAACGGTCCCGATGGCACGTTCACCGACGCCTGGAAGACCGAGAAGGCCCAGCAGAACATGGAAGCGATCATCGACAAGGCCGTCTCCGACGGCAACAAGATCGATGCCATCCTGGCCGAGAACGACAGCACGGCGCTCGGCGTCGTCGGCGCGCTCACGGCCAAGAACTACGGCTTCCCGCCCCTGAGCGGCCAGGACGGCGACCCCGCCAACCTGAACAACGTCGCTCTCGGCAAGCAGTACGTCGACGTCTGGAAGAACGCCAACGAGCTCGGCAAGGCGGCCGGTGCCGCCGCACTCGAGCTGTGCAAGGGCACGGCGATGGCCAGCCTGGCGCTGCCGGACGGCCTCATCGACGCCTCGGTCGCTCCGGCCGCCGGCCTGACGGCCCAGTCGTTCACGACTCCGAGCGGAGTCGCGGTCAGTTCGTTCATCCTGCAGCCGACCCCGCTGACGGCCGAGAACCTCCAGCTGGCGGTCGACGGCAACCAGATCAGCAAGGAAGACCTGTGCAAGGGAGTCGACGCCGCCACGGCGCCGGAAGCCTGCAAGTGAGGGTCGCCCTCGACTGAGTAGCCTGCGACCTGCGCGCCCCCCGGGCCCGCAGGTCGCTCCTTCTCTGGAGAACAAGGACTCCGACGTGTCGGGAGGCAAGACGTGACGAACGTGGCGGACGCCGCACCAGGTCCGACGCAGGTGGCGCCCCCGCGGTCCGTCCGGAGCATGGTGGCGGCGACCGAGATCGACATCCGCCTGTTCGGCATGCTCGTCGCCCTCGGGGCGATCATCCTCATCTTCAACATCCTGAGCGGGGGGACGCTCTTCAAGCCGACCAACATGGTCACCCTGGCCGTGCAGGCCACGGGCATCGCCATCATCGCAACGGGCATGGTGCTGGTCATCGTGTCGCGCAACATCGACCTGTCGGTCGGGTCGCTGGTCGGCCTCGTGGCCATGACCTACGCCCTGCTGATGACCGAATGGCTGCCGGCCATCGGGCTCGGTGCCGACTTCCCGTTTCGGTGGGCGATCGCGCTGGCGATCGGGATCGCGCTCGGCGCGGCCGTCGGCGCCCTCCAAGGCTTCATCATCGCCTACGTCGGTGTGCCCTCATTCATCGTCACCCTGGGTGGCCTGCTGACCATCCGGGGGGTGGTCTGGTACCTGTCGAGCGGCGCCGCGGTCTCCGGGCTCGACCCGAACTTCCAGCTGATCGGCGGTGGCGCGACGGGCTCGATCGGCGGGACCCTGACCTGGGTGGCCGCCGGTCTCGGCTGCCTGGCCATCGTGTGGCTGCTGTATACCAGCCGCCGCCAGCGCCGCCGGTTCCATTTCCAGCTCCGGCCGATGTGGGCCGAGGTCCTGATCGGCGTCGCTGGTTGTGTGGCGGTCATCGCCGTCGCCGCATTCGCCAACGCGAACCTGTGGCCGCAGGGGCTCGCCAACCGGATCGCCGCCGAGCAGGGCTGGGGACCCGCCCCGGAGGGCGGCTGGCAGATCGCGACCGGTCTGCCCCTGCCGATCGTGCTGCTCATCGGCGTCACCCTGGTCGTGACCTTCATCGCCAATCGCCGCCAGTTCGGGCGATACGTGTATGCCTACGGCGGCAATCCGGACGCCGCCGAGCTGGCCGGCATCAACACCCGCCGCACGATCCTCAAGACGTTCGTCGTGATGGGCATCCTGTGCGCCCTGGCAGCCGCCGTCGCGTCGGCTCGGCTCAATGGGGCCACGCTCGACGTCGGGCAGAGCTACGAGCTGTACGTCATCGCCGCGGCCGTCGTCGGCGGGACCTCGTTCGCCGGTGGCATCGGGACGATCCCGGGGGCGGTCCTGGGCGCCTTCGTGATGCAGTCGCTCGCCTACGGCCTCAGCTTCATGGGCGTCAACTCGCCGGGCCAGAACGTGGTCGCCGGCATCGTCCTGATCCTGGCCGTCGGTTTCGACGCCTACAACCGCCGGCGCGGCTCCTGAGCGCGAGGAGGATCGACCAATGACCGTCGCGCAGGACACGCCGCTCGTCGAGCTGCGCAACATCGATGTCGCCTTCGGGGGCGTCCACGCCGTGCGCGACGTGACCATCGACCTCCATGCCGGCGAGGTCGTCGGCCTCGTCGGTGGCAACGGCGCCGGGAAGTCGACGTTGATGCGGGTCCTGTCGGGCGCCCATCCCGCCGACACCGGCGAGATCCGCATCGAGGGTCGGCCGGTCGTGATCAACAACCCGCGGCACGCCAAGGCCTACAACATCGAGACCATCTACCAGACGTTGGCGCTGGCCGACAACATCGACGCGCCCGGCAACCTGTTCCTCGGGCGCGAGCTGTTGACGACGTGGCGGACGCTCGACGAATCGTCCATGGAAGATCAGACCCGCAAGGTCATGGGCCGCCTGAACCCGAACTTCACCAACTTCACGGTGCCGGTGCAGTCGCTGTCGGGCGGGCAGCGTCAGGCGGTCGCCATCGCCCGGGCGGTCCATTTCAACGCCCGGATCCTCATCATGGACGAGCCCACGGCCGCGCTCGGGCCGGCCGAGACCGCCCAGGTGCGCAACCTCATCCGCCAGCTCAAGGACGAGGGCATCGGCATCTTCCTGATCAGCCACGACATCCACGACGTGTTCGACCTGTCCGACCGGATCAGCGTCATGTACCACGGGCGGATCGTGGACACCGTCGACAAGGCCGAGGTCACCCCCGATGCCGTGCTCGGCATGATCATCCTGGGCAAGAAGCCGGGCGACGTGAGCCAGACCGAATTGGCGGAGATCGAGCTCCGGGGCTAGACCTGGTTCAGCCCAGCCGGCGGAACGTCGGCGCCAACGCGGGGTACAGGTCCCGATACAGCGCGTGGGCCGCCGCGTAGCGCGACGCATCCGGCCCGGGTCCCGCGCTCGGGTCCGACCGGACCCACGCGTCCACGGCCGCCTCGACCGTGGCGAACCAGCCGGCCCCGACCGAGGCGAGCACCCCCGCGCCGTAGGCCGCGCCCTCGGCCGTGCTGACCGTGGCGACCTCCGCCCCGAGCACGTCGGCGAGGATCTGGCGCCACAGCGGGCTGGCGGTGCCGCCGCCGGACGCCCGCACCTGGGCGGGAGGCGGCATCCCGGCCGCGATCATCTGGTCGAGGCCGTCGCGCAGCCCGAACGCCACGCCCTCGAGCACGGCCCGGGTCATGTGCCGTCGATCGTGGCCGACGGTGAGCCCGACGAACGCGCCCCGTGCCAAGGGGTCCGGGTGCGGGCTCCGTTCGCCTGACAGGTAGGGCAGGAAGAACAATCCGTCCGCGCCGGGCGGGATGGCACTCGCGGCCGCCGTCAGCGACCCGAAGTCCTCGCCTGGGGCGAGCGCGTCGCGGAACCAGCGCAGGCTGCCGGCGGCCGACAGCATGACCGTCATCATGTGCCAGCGTCCCGGGACCGCGTGGCAGAAGGCGTGCACCTGGCCGGCCGGATCGCGCAGCGGTTCCGCGGTCGTGGCGAACACGACGCCCGAGGTGCCGAGGGACAGCGCGACGACGCCGGGCGCGACCGCACCGACACCGACGGCGTTGGCCGATTGGTCGCCGCCACCGGCCACGACCGGTGTCCCGGCCGCCAGGCCGGTCGCGGCGGCGGCAGTCGCGGACACGACGCC
>DAIUES010000038.1:0-16349 GCA_036844985.1 Candidatus Limnocylindrales bacterium | reverse complement strand
GTCTCGACGCCGATGATCGGCTTGATGCCCTTGTTGCGGGCCGCCTGATAGAAGCCGACCGCCCCATACAGCGCGCCGTGGTCGGTGATCGCCATCGAGTCCATGCCCTGCGCCGCCGCGGCATCGACCAGCTCCGTGATGCGGCCGAGGCCGTCGAGCAGGCTGAACTCCGAATGGACGTGGAGGTGGCTGAAGTCGTTCGGCGCCAGGGTGGTCACGGACGCCAATGGTAGCGGCGTTGGGCTGCGATCAGGATCGTCGTCGATCCCGTCGGTCGATCACTCCGCGGCGCCCGCTGCGGGCACGAGGTCGCAGTCCGGCGTGGTGCACAGGGTGATGCCCAACGCCGCCAGGTTCTCGGCCAGGGGCGTGAAGCCGAGGTAGCCGCCGTAGCTGCGCAGGGTCACCCCGGCCGGGATGCCGCGGACCAGGACCGCGCCACCCGAATCACCGACGTCGACCTTGATGGTGGCGGCGATCATGCACGGGAAGCGCGAGCCATCCCCCGAATCCAGGCCCTCGCTCTTCTCGGCCACCGTTCCGCTGCGGTAGATGTTTCGCCCGTCGATCTCGACGTCGTCGCCGATGGCGATGTCGGCGCATGCGAGCGGCCGGGTTTCGGCCGGGATGGTCCGATAGCCGGCGGTGCCCAGATCCACGACGTTCAGGTGTCCCCACGGGATGCGGTCGCTGGCGACCACCAGGTAGTTCACATCCGGCCCGGTGCATGGGTCCGACTCGAACGGGCAGGCAGCGGTCCGTGCGGGCGGCCCGAACACGCCGCGGATGCCCGTCCCGTCGGGATCGGTCGCGACCGTCCCTTCGGCAGCGCAGTGACCAGCCGAGGTGAGCACGATCGTGTCCTCGAGCCGGGCATAGAACCCGCCGGAGCACGCTGCCCAGATGTGCTGGCCGGCGAGCACCGGCGGCTCGTACAGCGGGGTCGTGCGCCGCGGCTTCGTGATCGCGCCCAGGATCGCTGCGGCGGCGATCACGGCAAGGATCCCGATCAGGGCGACGATGGTGAGGCGACGCACGCGCACGCGGACGGGCACCTCGCGGCTGTCCATCCCCCCACCGTCGGTCAGCATCGACGCCCCGTCCATGCGCCGATGGTCAGGTCGCTCGGCTCCGTCCGACCCGGAGCGTGCTGGCCGCGGTAGGCTGCGGTGATGCGCACGACCCCGCCACGGCTCGGCTGACCGTGACCGACGATCCCGCCGCCGTCGACCTCGAGACGCTGGTCATCGACGCCCTCGAGCGGCTGCCGTCCGAGTTCCGCGACCGGCTCGGCTCGGTCGCTATCGTGATCGAGGACGAACCGACGCCCGACCAGCTCCGGGCGGTGCGGGCGCACGGGTTGTTCGGCTTGTACCAGGGCGTGCCCCGCACCACGTGGGCCGCCGACGGCGCGTCCGTGCCGAGCAAGATCACGATCTTTCGTGGGCCGCTGCTGCGCGCGAATCGCACGCCTACCCGATTGGCGGAGGGCGTGGCCGACACCGTGTACCACGAGATCGCCCATCACTTCGGGATCAGCGACGACCGACTCCACGAGCTCCGCGCCGGCGAACGTCACTAGCCCTCGGCAGGGACACCGGTCGCGGCTTCGCCCACGACCCGGACGGCGTCGATGAGCAACTCGATGAAGGCGTCTCGGTCGATGTCCAGCCCGACCTCGGCGTTGGCCGCGCGACCGGTCAGCCCGTGCAGGTCGACGACCGTCCGCCCCCGGGTCAGGTCGCTGGTCGTCTCGACATCGACCCGATACGGCATCGTCCGGACCAGCCCCGGCACGGCCAGCTGAGCGACGACGACCGCGTCGTGGATCGGCGAGCCATCCCAGCCGTAGCGCGCTGCGTGGAACCGGGCGAAGTAGCGGAGCAGGTCGGCGAAGACGGCCGCGGCCGGGGTCCCGAGGGCCTCGAGCCGCGCCACGTCGGTCTCGCGGAACAGGGCCTGGTGGGTGACATCGAGGGTCATCAGGGTGATCGGCCGGCCGCAGTCGAACACGATCCGCGCCGCCTCCGGATCCTGCCAGATGTTGAACTCGGCGGACGCGGTGGTGTTGCCCTCGGTGATCGCGCCGCCCATGATCCGGATGGAGTCGATCCGCTCGACGATCTCCGGATACGTGCGCACCAGGAGCGCGATGTTCGTCAGCGGCCCGACCGCCGCGATCGTCACGGGCCGAGGCGCCGCCAGCAACGTCGTGCGCAGGAACGCGAGCGCTCTCCCCGATCGGGGCGAGGCCGTGGGCTCGGGTAGCGCCGCACCTTCGAGACCGCTCGCGCCATGGACATCGTCGGCCACGTGCAGCGGCCGCAGCAGCGGTCCGCTCGCTCCGGCCGACACCGGCACGTCCGTCCGCCCGAGCAGGGTCAGCACGCGCAGGGCGTTGCGGGTCGTCTCCGCCAGGCCCGCGTTGCCAGCCACCGTCGTGATGCCCACCAGGTCGAGCTCGGGCCGTGCCAGCGCCACCACCAGGGCCAGCGCGTCGTCGTGGCCCGGGTCGCAATCGAGGATGAGGGGGATCGGCTCGGTCATGCCCGGAGTATGCCGAACGGGGCGGCCATAGGGTACGATGCAGTATCGGTGCCGACCGGGGAGATGCGGTCGGTGCGTCATCCGGGTCGTCCCTGCATGCCCATCCCAGGGCAGGACGACGTGGTTTGGAGGAGGACACATGCAGAAGCGCTTCGGTCTGACCCTGTTCGCGGGTCTGGCCATCTTCGTCGGTGCGTGCACGGGCGGTGGTGCGACCACGGCTCCGTCGGCGCCGGCTTCGGTCGAGCCATCGGCCCCGGCCTCGGTCGAGCCCTCGGCCCCGGCCTCGGTCGAGCCCTCGGCGGCGGCCGTCACCTGCGACACCAAGATCAAGGTCGGGCTCGTGACCGACGTCGGACGCGTGAACGACAAGGGCTTCAACCAGTCGGCCTATGAAGGCATGCTGGCCGCGGCCGAGGCGGCACCCACGTGCTTCGACACGGAGTACGTCGAGACCACCAGCCAGTCCGACTACGCGGCCAACATCGCCAACTTCACCGACAGCGGCAGCAACGTCGTGATCGGCGTCGGCTTCCTGCTCGGCGATGCACTCGGCGATGCGGCCAAGGCCAACAGCGACATCAAGTTCATCTCGGTCGACGGTGCCCCGAACCCGGGTCACGACGAGTCGTGGATGACCAACGGCGAGTCGCTCTTCTTCGCCGAGGACCAGGCCGGCTACATGGCCGGCGTGCTCGCCGCGTCGATGACCAAGACGAATCACATCGGCGTCGTCGGCGGCCTGGTGGTCGTCCCGCCGGTCGAGCGATTCGTCGAGGGCTACATCGACGGCGCGAAGTCGGTCAAGTCGGACATCACCGTCGACTTCGTCTACACCACCTCGTTCACCGATCCGCCCCAGGGCAGCAATGCCGCCAAGCAGATGATCGACAAGGGTGCTGACATCATCTTCGGCGCCGGCGGTCTGACCGGCAACGGCGCCCTCGAGGCCGCCTGCCAGGCGACCGGCGTGTACGCCATCGGCGTGGACACCGACCAGTACGAGACCCTGCCGAGCGTCCAGAAGTGCATCCTGTCGTCCGCTACGAAGAACATCGTCGGCGCCGTCCGGGATTCGCTCCTGCGCATCGCCCAGGATCAGTTCAAGGCAGGCTTCCACACCGACAATGCGTCGACCGACGGCATCGGCCTCGCGCCGTTCCACGACAAGGAAGCCGACGTCCCCGCGGACGTCGTCACCCTGCTCGCGACGACCAAGGCCGGGCTGGCTGACGGGTCCATCGTCCCGAAGGTCACGATCGACCAGAAGTAACGCGCGACAGCGACGTTCCACGAAGCGGCGGGGCCCTCCGGGGCCTCGCCGCTCTCGTTTATCCTGTGCCGACCGTCTGAGCTGATCGGAGGCGCTCGTGGCCGAGGACCCGCCGCACCCATCGCCCGCCGAGGGGCCGTCGCAGGAGCCGGATGCGCCCGGGGTCGCGGCGGCCGACGCGCCTCGCGGACCCTTGACCGCGGCCGGACCGGCGCCGGCCGAAGCGGCCCACGATCTGGCCGCCGGCGGCATCACGGTCGCGCCCGAGATCGCCGCCCGCAGCGAGGCGCCTGCGCTCGAGATGCGCGGCATCACCAAGCGATTTCCCGGCGTCGTCGCCAACGATCGCATCGACCTGTCGGTCAAGCCGGGTGAGATCCACGCCCTGCTCGGCGAAAACGGCGCCGGCAAGAGCACGCTGATGAACATCCTGTACGGGCTGATCACACCCGACGAGGGTGACATCCTGCTCGACGGCCAGGTCGTCACCATCGCCGATCCGTCGGATGCCATCGCCCGCGGGATCGGCATGGTCCACCAGCACTTCATGCTCGTGCCGGTCTTTTCGGTCGCCGAGAACGTCGTCCTCGGTAACGAGACGATGGCCAATCCGGTCTTCCTCGATGTCGCCAAGTCCGAGGGACGCATCCGCACGCTCGCCGCCCAGCTCGGCTTCGAGATCGATCCCGACGCGAGGGTCGGCGATCTGTCCGTGGGCATCCAGCAACGCATCGAGCTGCTCAAGGCGCTGTACCGCGGCGCCAAGGTGCTGATCCTCGACGAACCGACCGCCGTGCTGACCCCCCAGGAGACGGCCGAGATCTTCCAGGTCCTCCGACGGCTGGCCGACGAGGGCACGAGCATCGTGTTCATCAGCCACAAGCTCTACGAGGTCCTCGAGATCGCCGACACGATCACCGTCATCCGCCGCGGGCGGGTGGTCGGGCAGGCCGATCCGAAAACGGCCACCGAGGAGACCCTCGCCGAGATGATGGTCGGGCGCGAGGTCTCGCTGGTCGTCAACAAGACCCCGGCCCAGCCTGGCGATGTGGTCCTCAAGGTCGACGACCTGACGGTCGCCGACGATCGAGGCTCGGTCGTCGTCGAGGACTGCAGCTTCGAGGTCCGCTCCGGCGAGATCTTCGGCATCGCCGGTGTCGCCGGTAACGGCCAGGGCGAGCTGGTCGAGGCGCTCAACGGCCTCCGCCGGACGCGCAGCGGCCATGTTCTGCTGCAGGGCGCGGACATCACCAACGAGACGTCGCGCGGCCTGTCCGAGCGCGGTGTGGCGTTCATCCCGGGCGATCGCCAGCGCTATGGCCTGGTGCTCCCCTTCCCCATCGAGGACAACCTGGTCCTGACCGATTACTACCACCCGCCGTATTCGCGCTACGGGATCATCAACGAGGCGGCGATCGAGGCGCGTGCCGCCGAGCTCATCCCGAGCTATGACATCCGCACTCCGTCGGGCACGCTGCCGACCCACACCCTGTCGGGCGGCAACCAGCAGAAGGTGATCGTCGCCCGCGAGTTCAGCCGCGAACTGACCCTGCTGGTGGCGGATCAGCCGACCCGCGGCATCGATGTCGGATCGATCGAGTTCATCCACAACCAGATCGTGGCTAAGCGCGACGCCGGGACGGCGGTCCTGCTCGTGTCGGCCGAGCTCGACGAGATCATGGAGCTGTCCGATCGCATCGGGGTCATGTACCGCGGCCGGCTCGTGGCGGTCGTCGATGCAGCCGACGCCGAGAAGGAACGGATCGGCCTGATCATGGCAACCGGCCGGGCGGAGGTGTCGGCATGACCGCGACATCGAATCCCAACGCCGCCGGGATGAACGTCGACCCGACGACCCTCCTCGGCGGCACCTCGACCGGCCGCCAGATCGCCGTCACGACGATCGCCATCCTGCTCGGGCTCGTGATCGGGGCCATCCTGATCATCGTGTCGGGCCTCATCGGACCGGCCAAGACGTTCGATCCGAGCCTGCCGTTCACGGCCTACGGCGCGATGCTCGACGGTGCGCTCGGCGGACCGAAGCAGCTCGCCAACAGCCTCAACTCGGCGTCCCCGCTCATCTTCGCCGGCCTGTCGGTCGCGTTCGGCTTCCGCGCCGGGTTGTTCAACATCGGCGCGAACGGGCAGTTCCTGGTCGGCGCGTTCTGCGCGGCCATCGCCGGCACGTCGCTTGGCCTGCCCTTCCCGCTGGCGCCCATCGCGGCGATCCTGGCGGGGGCCATCGGCGGCGGCCTGTGGGGCTTCCTGCCCGGTCTGCTCAAGGCGTGGCGGGGTGCCCACGAGGTGGTCACCACGATCATGCTCAACAGCACGGCCTACCTGCTGCTCAACCTGCTGGCCAGCGGGGCGTTCAAGGACACCGGGGCCACGTTCCCGCGGACCGCCGACATCCAGCCTGCGGCCGTGCTGCCGATCATCCTCGCCGACACCCGCCTCCACGCCGGGATCCTCATCGCCGTGACCACGTCGATCCTGGTCTGGTTCCTCCTGTTCAAGACCACGCTCGGGTTCGAGATCCGGACCGTCGGGGCGAATGCCAGCGCCGCCCGCTACGCGGGCATCCGACCCGCGCTCATCATCGTCCTGACGATGACCATCGCCGGCGGCCTGGCCGGCATCGGCGGCAGCGTGGAGATCCTCGGGATCACCAAGAACTACCCCGCCGAATACCTCGTGAACTACGGCTTCGACGGCATCGCGGTGGCGCTGCTCGGGCGCGCCCACCCGATCGGCGTCATCGGCGCCGCGATCCTGTTCGGGATCATGCGGGCCGGGGCACCATCGATGCAGCGCGCGTCGGACATCCCGGTCGACATCATCAGCATCGTCCAGGGCGTGATCCTGCTGTTCGTCGCGGCCCAGGTGGTCATCGAGCACCTCCTGCCCGCGTGGCGAGCCCGACGACGCGGCCCGGCGGCCGCGGCGACCGCGTGACGGAGGGCGTGAGATGACCGCTTCCGCACCGGCCGTCGCCATCGGCCGTCGTGACCCGCGCCTCGTGTGGGGCGTGACCATCGGGGTCATCGTCGTCCTGGCCGCGCTCTCGCTGGCGCTCAACGTGCCGTACGTCGGCAGCTTCGTCGACTGGCTCATCAATCGTGTCCCGCCGCTGTCGTACCTCATCGTCCAGTACGCCGTCCCGATCGCGTTCGGGGGCATGTGCGGGGTCGTGTGCGAGCGGTCGGGGGTGGTCAACATCGGGATCGAGGGGATGATCCTGACGTCCGCCTTCGTGGCCTTCCTGACCGGCGCCTACCTCCACCCGGTGCTCGGCGCGCCGTGGTCGGCGATCGTCGGGATCCTCACCGCCATCGGCGCGTCGCTGCTGCTGTCGGCGCTGCATGCCTGGCTGTCGATCACGATCAAGGCCGACCAGATCATCAGCGGTACCGTGATCAACATCCTGGCCCTCGGCGGTACGGCGTTCTTCAACCAGCTGCTCGTGTCGACGACCGGTCTGTCCGGCACCGACACGCTGCCCCAGCTGCGGGTCAGCGACGACGTCGCATCGATCCCGATCCTCGGTCCGATCATCGACGGCCTGTTCAACCAGGGCCCGATCGCGATGAGCCTGATCCTGTTCGTCGTCCTGCTCCAGATCATGCTGTTCCGATCGCGTTGGGGCCTGCGGACGCGGGCCGTCGGCGAGCACCCGCAGGCCGCCGACACGGTCGGCATCGACGTCGTCCGGACGCGCTACCGCGCGGTCATCCTCGGCGGCGTCTTTGCCGGGCTGGCCGGGGCCTACCTCACCCTCGAGCAGTTCAACTCGTTCCAGGACAACATGACCGGCGGCGTCGGCTTCATCGGCCTCGCGGCGATGATCTTCGGCCGCTGGACGCCGATCGGGGCGTTCGGGGCAGCGCTCCTGTTCGGCGCCGTCCAGTCGATGCAGCTGGCCGTCCGCATCTCGCCGCCGGCGGGCGATCTGGGGCCGATCATCGCCTCGATCCCGCCACAGGTGTTCGGCATGGCGCCGTACATCTTCACGATCATCATCCTCGCTGGGGTGGTCGGACGTGCGGTCGCCCCGGCCGCCGATGGCGTCCCCTACGACAAGGAGGCACGCGGCTGACCGGCGACGACCACGACCGCGACACGGACGACGAGCGCGCCGCACGGCGCTCCCAGCGCCAGCGCGCCGCAGCGTTCCTCGATCTGGCCGAGGGTCGGGGACCGGTGCCGGTCCTGGGCGACGCCGGGATCGAGGCCCTCCTCGGGACGACCCGCCGGATCGCCGTCATCGGCGCGTCGTCGGACGAGCGTCGGCCGTCGTTCGGGGTGTTCCGCTACCTGCTGGCCCAGGGGCTCGAGTGCGTGCCCATCAACCCGAATGAGCGCGACATCCTGGGCATCCCGGCATTCCGGTCGCTGACCGAGGCCGCGGAGGCCACCGGTCCGTTCGACATGGTCGATGTCTTCCGCCGCTCCGAGCTGTGCCTGCCCCACGCGCACGAGGCGGTCGCCATCGGGGCACGCAGCCTGTGGCTGCAGCTCGGCGTGATCAACTGGGAGGCCGCCCGGATCGCCGATGACGCGGGGCTGGCCGTGGTGATGGACCGCTGCACCGCGATCGAGTGGCGTCGGGTCCGGGCGCGCCCCTGAGCGAGCGCGCGGTTCAGCGGATCAGGAACCCCAGGAAGATCAGGACCGCCCCGACGATGGCGACCGCTCCGGCCAGCTGGGCCTGGCGCCGCAGCATCGCCATCGCCACCGAGGCACCCGTCGGCTCCTGGCTGCGCACCCCGCCGCGCCACGCTTCGTAGCGACCCACGTTCGCGTCCTCGGACCGGAGCGCCTGGTAGCGGGCCCATGGACGGCGGGCTCGGGTATACCCGACGACGACGAGCACGACCCCGAGACCCCACAGCGCCAGGTTGAGCGGCCCCATCGCTAGCCCCGCTCGAGCCGGTCGCGGACGGTCGTCTGGACGAGCGCCGCGTCGGCCTGGCCGCGGGTCGCCTTCATGACCTGGCCGACCAGGAAGCCCACGGCCTGGGTCTTGCCGGCGTGATAGTCGGCGACGGCGGCCGGGTTGGCCGCCAGCGCGGCATCGACCGCGTCGGTCACGGCCGCGGTGTCCGAGATGACCGGATAGTCTCCGGCGAGCGTCGCGGTCGCCGTCCCCGTCCGGATGTGGAGCGCGAGCACCTGCTTGGCGTTGGTGCCCGAGATGCGGTTGTCGACGACGAGGCGGACCAGGTCGCCGAGCTGGTGCGGATCGACGGCCAGGCCGGGCCCGGTGCCCTCGTTGCGGAGTCGAAGGTATTCGCCGAGGACCCAGTTGGCGACGGCCTTGGGGTCGAGCCCGGGCTGTGCGTCGAGGGTGTCCTCGAACAGGCGGGCGGCATCGGGGTCGGCGACGAGCGTGGCCGCGTCATATCCACGCAGACCGAGGTCGTCCCGGTAGCGGGCGCGCCGGGCCGCGGGCAGCTCCGCCATCGATGTCCGCAGTGACTCGAGCCAGGCCGGTTCGATGTGGAGCGGCGGGAGATCCGGCTCGGGGAAGTAGCGGTAGTCGTCCGAGGTCTCCTTCGAGCGCATCCGGTACGTCTCGCCGCGCTCGTCCGACCAGCCGCGCGTCTCCATCGCCAACGGCTCGCCGGCATCGAGCGCCGCCGCCTGTCGCTCGATCTCGAACTCGATCGCGCGCTCGACCGAGCGGAACGAATTCATGTTCTTGACCTCGACCCGGGTGCCGAATGCGTCGCTGCCGTGCGGCCGGAGCGAAACGTTCGCCTCGACCCGCATCTGGCCGCGTTCCATGTCGGCGTCCGAGGCGCCGATCGTGCGCAGCAACAGCTGCAGGTCCTCGGCATAGCGGCGGGCCGCCTCGGCCGTGCGGATGTCGGGATCGGTCACGATCTCCATGAGCGGCGCCCCCGACCGATTGAAGTCGACGAGGCTCACCCGCCGCGCGTCCGGCGCGGTGGCGTGGACGAGCTTGGCGGTGTCCTCCTCGAGGTGCGCCCGGGTGATCCCGATGGTGACGGGACCGCTGGTCGTGTCGACGGCCAATCGCCCGGCCGACGCCAGTGGCAGGTCGTACTGGCTGATCTGATAGCCCTTCGGCAGGTCGGGATAGAAGTAGTTCTTGCGGTCCCAGCGGGTCGCTTCCGGGGTCGTGGCCTCGATGGCGATGCCCGTGGCGAGGACGAGTTCGACGGCCCGCCGGTTGATGACCGGCAGCGCCCCGGGCAAGCCCAGGCAGACCGGGCAGACGTGGGTGTTGGGCGCGGCACCGTCGTAGGCCGTCGAACAGCCGCAGAACATCTTCGAGGCGGTCTTGAGCTGGCAGTGGACCTCGATCCCGATGACCGCCTCGTAGCGGTCGCGGGCGAGGATCCCGCGTCGATCGTCGGAGGGTGCCTGCGCCGTCATCCGCAGAGTCTGGCATACCGTCGGACCGGTCGCGGCGGTGCGGTCGGCGTCCGGGCGCAGCGCGCTTGTAATCGCTCTCTTGACACTGGGGTGTATCGTGCGGTTCTGAACGTGAGAGCGCTCTCACATCGTGGCGAAACGGAGGCCGAGACCGGCCATGGCCCAAGTCGAACCGCCTTCCACCAGACCTGCCGCGACCCTGGTCGAGGTGGCGCGGGTCGCCGGCGTGTCGCGGGCCACCGTGTCACGCGTGGTCAACGGTTCGCCCAAGGTCAGCCCGGACGTCCGCCGCACGGTCGAGCGGGCGATCGACCGGCTCGGCTATGTCCCCAACCGAGCCGCGCGGAGCCTCGTGACCCGTCGCAGCGACTCGATCGCGGTGGTCATCACCGAACCCGCGAGCCGGCTGTTCAACGACCCGTTCTTCCCACGCCTCATCCGCGGCGTCAGCGCCGCGCTCGCGGCCCGCGACCTGCAGCTCGTGCTGCTCATGCCCGACGACGAGGTCGACGAACGGCGGACGGTGCGCTACCTGACCGCCGGGCACGTCGATGGGGTCATCCTCGTCAGCCTCCATGGCGACGACCCGCTGCCGAGCCAGCTGGCAGCCCGCAACATCCCGGTCGTCGTCCTCGCCCGGCCGCCGCACGGCGTCGATGTCAACTACGTCGACGCCGACAACCGCGATGGCGCCCGGCGCGCCACGGTCCACCTCATCGACGGCGGCCGGCGGCGCATCGCCACGATCACCGGCCCGACCGACATGGTCGCCGGCATCGACCGCCTCGCCGGCTATCGCGACGCTCTGGCCGATGCCGACCTCACGATCGACCCCGACCTCATCGCGTCGGGGGACTTCACCCACGCCGGTGGGGCTGCGGCGATGGACCGGTTGCTCGCGGCACGGCCCGATCTCGATGCCGTGTTCTGCGCGTCGGACCTGATGGCGGTCGGAGCCCTCGGCAGCCTGCAGGCGGCCGGGCGACGCGTGCCCGAGGACGTCGCCATCGTCGGCTACGACGATTCGCCGATCGCCACGGCGACGCGGCAGGCCCTCACCATCGTCCGACAGCACATCGAGGAGATGGGCCGCGAGATGGTCCACCTGCTGACCGAGACGCTCGACCAGACCGATCGCATCCCGCGCCGGGTCGTCCTCGCGACCGAGCTCATCGCGCGCGCCTCGAGCGCGAGGAGGGCCATGCCCTGACGACGTTCGGTGTCCAACCCGCGAACCCAAGGTGACTGGATCGAACGACACGCAGCCATCACGCAGGAGGAAACGGTCGATGCAACATCGCCAGGCCCGGTTCGGGCGGCTCGCCATCCTGGCGAGCGTCATCAGCCTCATCGGCGCGGCGTGCGGCGGCGCGACGCCGGCCGCTCCGTCAAGTGCGTCCACGGAAACGGCCGCGAGCGCCAGCCCGATCGCCATCACCCCCGCCCCGGTCGAGACCGCGGAGGGCGGCCTGACCGCCGACGGCAAGGTGCTGATCCGCTGGTTCATCGGCCTGGGTACCGGCGCGCAGCCCGACCAGATCGCCGATGAGCAGGCGGTCGTCACCGCGTTCAACGAGAGCCAGGACAAGATCACCCTGAGCCTGGAGATCTACCAGAACACGACGGCCTACGACATCCTCAGCACCCAGATCGCGGCCGGCAACGCCCCCGACATCATCGGCCCGGTCGGGTTCCGCGGGTTCTATGCCTACGGCGACCAGCTGCTCGACCTGCAGCCGTACATCGAGAAGACGGGCTACGACGTGTCGGACATGGATCCGGCCATCCTCAAGGCGTACAGCGAGGGCTTCGGCGGCCAGGTCGGCATCCCGTTCGCCATCTACCCCTCCTTCCTGTACTACAACAAGGACCTGTTCAAGGAGGCCGGCCTGCCCGAACCGCCGCACAAGGTCGGCGAGACGTACGACGGCAAGACGTGGGATTGGGACACCCTCACCGAGCTGGCCCGGAAGCTGACCGTCGACACCGCCGGCAACGACGCCACGAGCGCGTCGTTCAAGGGCGACGACACGTCCCAGTGGGGCTACTACATGCAGTGGACCGACCCGCGCGGCTGGGGCACCCAGTTCGGGTCCGGCGCGCTGGTGGGTGCCGATGGCAAGACGGCGCAGATCCCGGACAACTGGCTCGCCGCCTGGAAGTGGTACTACGACGGGATGTGGAAGGACCAGTTCATCCCGACCGGCGCCGAGGACACCTCCGAGCTCCTCAACAGCGACAACGCCTTCCAGTCGGGCAACCTCGCGATGGACTTCGTCCACCTCTGGTACACCTGCTGCGCGTGGCCGGCCGAGGGCAAGCCCCAAGTGCCCAACTTCGACATCGCCGTGCCGCCGAGCACGGATGGCAAGACCACGGCCAAGCTCCACTCCGACACCTTCGGCATCTTCAAGAGCTCGGCCCATCCGGACGAGGCCTTCCAGGTGCTGACCTACCTGCTCGGCAACGACACCCTCATCGCCCGCTACGGGGCGCTGCCGGCGGTCAAGAGCAAGCAGGCCGCGTTCTTCAAGGCGCTCGACGAGCGATTCGCGCCGAACAAGATCGACTGGCAGGTCGCGCTCGACATGCTGGCCTACCCTGATGTGCCGAGCCACGAGGCCGACATGCCCAACTTCCTCAAGTCCGATGCGGCCGTCAAGGCGTTCCAGGCGACGCTCATCGGGAGCGGGACCCTCGACGTGGCGGCCGAGGCCGAGAAGCTGCGCACGCAGCTCCAGGGCCTCTACGATCAGGCCCCCTGACCGACGCCACGCACTCGCCAGGGAGCGCGCCGCATCTCCTCCGGCGCGCTCCCCTTCCCTCCCCGCCCGACCCCCGTCGCGAGGCCCCGATGACCACCCGGCCCGACGCCCCGTCGCTGTCCGACACCGCGGTCCCGCACCCGCATTGGCGATGGACCGCCGCTCGGCGTGAGGCGGCCTGGGGCTGGGCGTTCGTGTCGCCTTGGATCGTCGGCTTCATCGCGTTCACGCTGATCCCCATGGCGCTCGCGCTGTAGTTCAGCCTGACCGACTTCGACCTCCGCCGACCCGACGCCGTCCGCTTCGTCGGGCTGGCCAACTACGCGCAGATCCTGCGTGACCCCAACGTGGCGACATCGGTCGGGGTGACGCTCCGCTTCGCGCTGCTGACGATCCCCGCATCGATGGCCTTGTCGGTCGGGCTGGCGCTGCTGCTCAACTCGCCCCGGCTCGTCGGTCGGCGCCTGTTCCGGACGATGTTCTACATGCCCACCCAGATCCCGCTCGTCGCGAGCACGCTCATCTGGGTCGGTGTCCTCAACGCCGAGACCGGCTGGATGAACGGCATCCTCGGGCTGTTCGGGATCAGCGGGCCGGACTGGCTGCAGGACCCCGGCTGGGTCCTGCCGGCCCTCGGCATCGTCAGCCTGTGGGGCATCGGCTCGATGATGCTCATCGCCCTCGCCGGCGTCCAGACGATCCCGACCGAGCTGTACGACGCGGCCCGCGTCGACGGCGCGGGTCACTGGACGACGTTCCGGCGGATCACGCTGCCGCTGCTGACGCCGGTCCTGTTCTACAGCCTGCTCATCAGCTGCGTCGGCGTATCGCAGTACTTCATCCAGGCGTACGTGCTCAAGAACGGCCAGCCCGACGCGTCGACCCTGTTCTACAACGTCAACCTCTATCGCGAGGCCTTCACGTTCAACCAGCTCGGCTACGCGTCCGCGCTGGCGTGGGTGCTGTTCGTGTTCGTGCTGGTCCTCGCGGTGCTGCTGTTCTGGTCGTCGAGCCGCTGGGTCTTCTACGCGGGCGAACGGCGATGACGGCCACGGCTCCTGATCGCGCGCGGGCGTACGAGACCCCGGCGCCGTTCGGTCGCTCGTTCCGTGGCTTCACCGGTCGGGCCGCGATGTTCCTCGTCGCGGTGGGCATCCTGTCGGCGTTCGTCATGCCTCTCGCGTACATGACGTTGACCGCCCTCAAGGACCAGTCGCAGGCGGCCGACCCTGCCGCGCCGCTGTATCCGGCATCGCCGCGCACGTTCGACTACGAGGGCCAGCCGCTCCAGATCTACGAGGTCCCGATCGACGGCGCCGTCCGCGAGCTGGCCGTCGTCGAGAAGGGCCGCGAGTCCTCGCTGATGATCGATCCGGCCGACGTCGCCGCCGGGCCGTTCGCCTGGCAGGGCCGCTGGCGGGCGCTCCAGCCCGCATACGTGTTCGATCCCAAGGTCGAGAACTTCGCCATCGTCTGGAACGAGCTCGAGTTCCCGAAGCTGCTGCGCAACACGGCCATCATCGCCGTGCTCAGCACGATCGGTGCCGTCGCATCGGCCATCTGTGTCGCCTACGGCTTCAGCCGGTTCCGCTTCCGGTTCCGTGGGCCGCTGTTCCTGGTGCTGCTCTCGACGATCATGCTGAGCGCCCAGGTCACCCTCGTGCCGACCTACATCCTGTTCACCCGGCTGGGCTGGTCGGGCACGTGGCTGCCGCTCATCGTGCCCCACTTCTTCGCCAACGCCTACAACGTGTTCCTGCTGCGCCAGTACTTCCTGACGATCCCGCAGGACCTCGACGAGGCGGCGATGATCGACGGCGCCGGGCCGCTCCGCATCCTCCGCTCGGTGATCGTGCCGCAGGCGGTGCCGGCCATCGTGGCGGTCACCCTGTTCCACTTCTTCTTCGCCTGGAACGAGTTCCTCATGTCGCTCGTGTACGTCGGCGGGAACCCCGATCTGTGGCCGTTGTCACTGGGCATGCAGAAGTTCGCGTCGCTGTTCGTGACCCGGCCGCCCCTCGTGCAGGCCAGTGCGATCCTCGCCATCGTCGTCCCCGTCGTCGTCTTCTTCCTGGCCCAGCGGGCGTTCATGCGCGGGGTCGTCGTGACCGGCGTCGACAAGTGACGGCCACCGACATCGACTGGCCGGACCTCCCGGCCGTGGCCTGGCACCGACCGATCGGGCTGCCCTGCCCCGACGTCGGCCATCCGCGCGTCCGTGTCCCGATGATCGACGATGGCGAGTGGGCCGGCGTGCCCATCGGCGGGCTCGGCACGGGGAGCATCGGGCGGACGTTCCGTGGCGACGTCGCCCGCTGGCATCTCGAGGTCGGCCGCCACCGGTACGAGCCGGTCGCCGCGGACGGCTTCTCACTGTTCGTCGCCGGACCGGACGGCACCTCGCGCGCCCACGTCCTCTCGACGCTACGACCGTCCGAGCTTGCGGCCTGGGGCTGGGACCTGCCGGTCGGCGCCGGTGACTACCACGCCCTGTTCCCCCGAGCGTGGCAGACGTTCGAGCCGGCCGATGTCGGCGTGCGGCTCGTCGGCGAGCAACTGTCGCCGGTCATCGCCCACGACCTCGAGCGCAGCGCGCTGCCGGTCGGCGTGTTCGAGTGGTGGGTCGACAATCCGTCCCCGGAGCCGCTGACCGTGGCGCTGCTGTTCAGCTGGGCGGATCCACCCGGCGGGCCCGACGCCGGTCCGGCGGCGCGCCGCGAGCACACCATCGTCGAGGCCGCTGACATGACCGCGGTCCGCTTCGGCGACACCGCGCCCGACGGACCGACGGGCCTGCGTGGGACGCTGGCCATCGCCGCGCTGCAGACCGCCGGCTGGGAGCTGAGCGCGCGCGCGACATTCGACCCGCTCGACGATCGCGACCTGTGGGCGTCGTTCGCCCGCGACGGCCGACTCGACCCGGCGCCCCGGGCCTGCGCCGCTCCCCCAGGCGCGGGCCCGGCCGGTGCCGCCATCGCCGCCCGGACGAGCCTGGCTCCGGGCGAACGACGGTCGATCCGGTTCGCCCTCGCATGGGACCTGCCGATGGTCGAATTCGGTGGCGGACGGCGGTGGTGGAAGCGCTACACCTGCGCGTGGGGCCGAGCCGGCGACCGAGCGGTCGACCTCGCCCGCCACGGGCTCGTCGAAGCGCCGGCCTGGCGCGCAGCGATCGACGCCTGGCAACGACCGATCCTCGACGACGACGCGCGGCCGGCGTGGTATCGGGCGGCCCTCTTCAACGAGCTGTACTTCCTCGTCGACGGCGGGACGTTCTGGGCGGCGGGCGAGGTCGACGGACCGGAGCCGCTGCCGGACGACGCCGGTCGGTTCGCACTGCTGGAATGCGTCGATTACCCGTT
>DAIUES010000037.1:0-16684 GCA_036844985.1 Candidatus Limnocylindrales bacterium | reverse complement strand
ACTTGCCGTTGATGACGTCGTCACGATGGATCGGCTGTGACAGCAGCCGCGGCAGGGTGCCCTGGGCGCGCTCGCCGTTGACCGCGTCGAACGCGAACGCGAGGCCGAGCAGCGGCGCGACGAGGCCGATGAACGACTGGACGGTGACGTCGAGCTGGAAGATCGACACGTCCTGCGGCCCGATGATGAACAGCGCGATGAACAAGGCTGGGATGCCGCTCACGCGCTCGGCCAGGCTGCGGATCTGCTCGGTCGCGAGGAAGATCGGGATCCCCGCGGCGAGGCCCAGGATGAGCAGCAGCACGATGAATCGGGCCGAAGTCAGGTGGTCGCCGAACTCCTTCGCGGCCACGACCATCCAGCCGGCCCGGGGGACCGACCGGCCCCGCCGCTCGACGGCCTGGGCCGGCTCGACGGGCTGGACCGGCTCGGTCACGACCGAGCTCATGCCGGGACCTCGCCGACCGACGACGCGGTCACCCGCCCGGGATGCGCATCGGTCGGCCGGGCCACCGCCCGACGGTAGATGTCCTCGAGCGAGGGCACGACGGACCGGATCGAGGCAAGGGGCAGGCGCTCGGCGGCGACCGCCGCGAGGATCGCGGCACGGACCGTGGCCTGGTCCGCGTCGGGTGCGAGCGTCACGATCCAGGGGTCGCTCGGGCGGGCGCCATCGTCGAGCGCGGCGACGCCCGGTACCCGGCGGATGACGTCACGGGCCCGCGCGCTGTCGGCGTCGACCCCGAGGTCGAGGCCGATCTCGATCTGGTGCCGGCCATCGCCGAATCGCTCGGCGAGCTGGTCCATCGTCCCCTGCCCGATCAACCGACCGGCGGCGAAGATGCCGATCCGGTCGCACACGTTCTGGACCTGGTTGAGGAGGTGGCTCGACAGCAGGATGGCCATCCCTCGGTCGTGGACCAGCCCGCGCAGGAGGTCGAGCACCTCGACGACGCCGAGCGGGTCGATGGCGGTCGTCGGTTCGTCGAGGATGAGCACGTCGGGGTCCTTGACCAGGGCATCGGCGATGCCCAGCCGCTGGAGCATGCCCCGCGAATACGTCTCGACCCGGTCATCGGCGCGCTCGGTCAGACCGACCTGCTCGAGGGTCGCCGCGATCGTGGTCTCGGCCTCGTCCGCCTCGAGCCGGTTCAGCCGAGCGGTGTAGCGCAGGTTCTGGCGGCCGGTCAGGTCGGTGTAGAAGCCGACGCTGTCGGGCATGTAGCCGACCCGTCGCTTGACCTCGAGCGGGCCACGCGACGGATCGAGGCCGACGACCCGGGCGGTGCCGTCGGTCGGCTCGGTCAGCCCGAGGAGCATGAGGATGGTGGTGGTCTTGCCCGCGCCGTTCTGCCCGAGCAGGCCGAAGATCTCCCCGGCCCGCACGTCGAGATCGAGATGGTCGACGGCGACCAGGTCGCCGTAGTGCTTCGTCAGGCCACGGGTCCGGATGCGGACGTCGTCGTCGGCGACCGGCCGCCGACTCGGTCGGCGCTTGGGGGCGATGCGTCCCGGGGCGGCGCTCATCGCCGGCCGTAGGTCCGGAACACGTAGAACAGGCCGCCGAGGATGAGCACGATGATGGCGATGCCGACGAGGGCCCAGATGGGCGATGTCTCGATGGTGAACCGGATCTGGGCGTCGGCCGTCGCGCCGGTCTCGGTGGCGTTCGCCTTGAACGTGATGACGTAGTCGCCGGCGACGGCCTGCGACGAGGGCAGGATCGTGGCGGTGATGCTCTGGGTCGCCCCGGGGTCGATCGAGGGGATCCCGTCGGCGGGCTCGGTCGTGACCTTCCAGCCCGAGGGCGGCGTGCCGGTCAGCTTGACCGCGGTCAGCGGCGCCGTGCCGGTGTTGGTGATCTCGAACGTCTGGGTCGCGGCGGTTCCGGCCGAGCCCCGCGCGGACAGCACGTCGCCGGGGGTCGTCATCGACATCGTGTAGCTGCCGGTGATGTCGATCGACAGGTCGGCGCTCGCCTCGCGATCGCCGGCGGTCGCCGTCACCGTGAGCGGATACGTCCCGGCCGGGGTGCCCTCGGGCGCCTTGGCGGTGACGTTGACCGTTTGGGTGGCACCGGCCTTGACCACGGTCGAGGCGGCCTGCTCCGCGCTGGCCAGGGTGGTCGTGACATCCCAGCCCGTGGGCCCGGCCGCCGATGCCGACACCGTCACGTCCTGGGCCGTGTCGTTCTTGTACTGGAGGTCGAACTTGAAGCTCGTGGTCGACGAGCCGGTGAGGGCCGGAGTCGAGGTCGTCAGCGTGACCTGGCCGGCAGCCGCCTCGTTGACCCGGATCGTGACCGGCAGCACGTCTTCCGCACCGCCGCCGCGGGCCGTGACCCGGACGGTGGTCGTGCCTGCAGCCGCGTCCGCTGGAACGGTGACATCGAGCCGGACCGCGCCGTCCTTGCTGGGCCCGACGGCGACCGCATCGACGACGAAGCCGCCACCGATCAGGCTGGCAGTCCAGGCCGACGGGACCCCGGCGAGCGACAGCGCGATGTCAGCGGCACGGCTGGAGCTGATCGTCAGATCGAAGCTGACCTTCGTGCCCGGAGCCACGGCCACGGCCGGGAACGGGGTCGTGACCTCCAGCCCGTTCGCCGCCCGGACGCCCGGGGCGAGCGATGCCAACGTGATCGATGCGATGACGAGAGCGGTCGGGATCGAGGACCGCGCGACCCTACGAGACAAGGGCTGCCTCCTGACGATGTGGTGGTTGGGCCCGGCATCCCCCACCGGCGAATCTGCCAAAGTCGCGGCGCCGACTGCAACTCCGGTTCGATTGGCGGATGGTTGTGTTTCCTGAACCGTCCCATGACCGACCCACGCCGGTGCGGGCACGTGGCGGGTCGCCGCGTATCCTGTCGCGGTGAGTCTCTATTCGCTGGCAGCGCCGGGCAGCCCCGGTGATCCAGGCGACCTGATCGCGCCGACGTTGATCGCCGCATTCGACGGCTGGGTGGACGCCGGAAGCGCGGCCACGACCGCACTCGACCAGCTGCTCACCGACGCGCCGATCGTCGCCACGTTCGATCCGGACGCGTTGTTCGACTACCGTGCCCGCCGGCCCACGCTCCAGATCGTCGACGGCCGGCTGGCCGACCTCAGCTGGCCGGAGCTCACGATCCGACGCGTCACGATCGCCGAGCGCGACCTGCTGATCCTGGCCGGGGCCGAGCCGGACGATCGGTGGCAGGCGTTCTGCGCCGACGTCGTGGCGCTCGCCCACCGGCTGGGCGTCGTCGAGTGGATCAGCCTCGGTGCGATCCCGGCTGCGGTGCCCCACACCCGCGATGTGCCGATCCTCGGCACGACCTCCGAACCCGGCCGCCTGCGTGGCAACGTGCAGGCCGGGCCGTCCGGCATCCTGCGGGTTCCGGCCGCCACGATCAGCGTCCTCGAGAAGTCCATGGCCGACGGTGGAATCCCGTCGGTCGGCTATTTCGCACAGGTCCCGCACTACGTGTCCGGTCCGTACCCCGCCGCGGCGCTCGCGCTGTTGACGGCCCTCGGCAGCCATCTCGGGCTCGACCTGCCACGCGGGGACCTGGCCGACGAGGCGCGCCAGCTGCGTACCCGGCTCGATACCGCGACCACGCTCGAGGAGACCACGCGGACCTACGTCGAGCGGCTCGAGAGCATGGTCGACGAACAGCGCCTGCCGTCGGGCGACGACCTCATCGGCGAGATCGAGCGGTTCCTGCGGGAAGGCGGTACGGAGGGCCGGGCGCCCGGGCTGTCGGACTGACCCGGCGAGCGAGGTTCATGACAGATCCTGTCATGTCCAGCGCTAGACTCACGCGGTGCGAGCTTCGCGCCTCGTCAGCCTGCTCCTGCTGCTCCAGACCCGCGGCGGTCTGACCGCCACGGAGCTGGCGCGCGAGCTCGAGGTCTCCGTCCGGACGATCCACCGCGACGTCGAGGCGCTGAGCGCGGCGGGCGTCCCGATCTATGCCGAGCGAGGCCCCCTCGGCGGCATCCGCCTGGTCGATGGCTATCGGACACGCCTGACCGGCATGACCGCGGAGGAGGCCGAGGCCTTGTTCCTGGCCGGCTTGCCCGGTCCGGCCGCGCAGCTCGGTCTGGGCACGGTCGTGGCCGCCGCGCAGCTCAAGGTCATGGCCGCCCTGCCACCCGAGCTGCGCTCGCGGGCGTCGCGCCTGGTCGAGCGGTTCCACCTCGACCCGGCGGGCTGGTTCCAGGCGAGCGATGCCGTCCCCCACCTCGCGACCCTGGCGTCGGCGGTGTGGGAGGGTCGCCTCGTCACGATCTCGTACGAGCGCGACGAGGGGGTGCACGAACGCACGATCGGACCGCTCGGTCTCGTCCTCAAGGGCGGCATCTGGTACGTCATCGCCCAGGTCGGCGACCAGACGCGTACGTACCGCGCGTCGCGGGTACGCGACGCGCGGGTCCTCGACGAGCGTTTCGAGCGACCGGCCTCGTTCGACCTGGCGAGCTACTGGACGGAGTCCAGTGCGGCCTACGAGCAGGCCGCCGAGACAATCACGGTCGACGTCCGCCTGCCCGAGGCGTCGATCGGACGCCTGGCTTCGGCCGTCGGTGGGGCGGCGATCCGTGCCGCGTCGCGGCTGGAGGCAGCCGATGGCGACGACCGCCTGTATCTGCGCCTGACGCTGAGCTGGCCCGACGAGGTCGCGGGTCGGCTGTTGGCGGTCGGGGCCACGCTGGAGGTCGTCGCGCCCGCAGACATGCGCGCCCGGGTCGTGGCTCTCGCCCGGGACGTCGTGGCCCGCTACCACGGCACCACTCCCAGCGGGATCCCGGGCTAGCCAGCAGCGAGCCCACGCAGAAATACCGCTTGGCCGCCCGACGTCCCCACGCGCGAGCGGCCAGCGGCGATTCAGTTGTTCTTCAGTTGGGCCCTTGGCGGACCACCGGTACGCAAGTGATGCCGGCTCCGTCGTCGCCCGGCATCCCGCCGGAGGATCGACGCGCCGCCGGGCGAATGTCTCATTGTCCGGCGGTCCGTTTCGTGCTGACCGCACCGTACGCCCGTGGCGTTGTCACTCCACTCGGCGTCCGTCGTGTATCCGATATGGACATGTGTCCATGCCGGGGCGCTCCTGCTGCACGGTCCACGTATCCTCGAGGTGATGACGGACCTGCGAGCCGGCACCGAGGTCATCGGTCGCTCCCGCTCCGAGCGCTTCCATGCCGCGGAGCGGCGGATCGGACGCGTCACCCGCGCGCTCGACGAGCTCATCGAGGTCCCGGGGACCTCGATCCGGGTCGGGCTCGATCCGATCGTCGGCCTCATCCCGGTCGTCGGTGACGCGGTCGGCGCGATCGTCGGCGTGTGGGTGATCGCGGAGGCAGCCCGGTTCGGCATCCCGCGCGTCGCGCTCGGTCGGATGGTCGTGAACCTGCTGATCGATCTGGGCATCGGCGCGATCCCGCTCATCGGCGACGTGTTCGACGTCGCGATGCGCTCCAACAGCCGCAACCTCGCGCTGTTCCGACGCCACGCGCTCGACCCAGACGCGTCGACCCGCGGCCACCAGGCGTTCCTCGCCGGTCTCGTGCTCGTCGTCGTCGGTCTGGCCTGGCTCCTGCTTGTCGCCCTGGGGAGCCTGGTGGGGATGCTCGAGTCGACGCGCATCTGACGGCGCCGCTCGAACCCGGGGCGTTCCGCGTGCGGCCGTTCCGCACGCCTTCGGCGGCGCTAGACTCCGCGGCGATGCCCCCTCCCCGCCAGGTGACCGCGACCCGTTACGTCACGCCGCTGCGCGAGGGCGGGTCGTTGCCCGGGCTCGTCGAGGCCGACGACGACGGGCTGTACGTGGTCAAGTTCCACGGCGCCGGCCAGGGCCCCCGTGCGCTGGTGGCCGAGTGGCTGGCGGGCGAGATCGGCCGCGCGGTGGGCCTGCCGGTCCCCGAGCTGGTGGTCATCGACGTCGACCCCGGCATCGGCGACGCCGAGCCCGACGAGGAGCTGCAGGACCTTGTCCATCGCAGCGGCGGCCTCAACCTCGGGCTCGACTTCCTGCCCGGGGCGCTGGCCTTCAACCCGGCAGCCTCGCCGATCGTCGACCCCGAGTGGGCCGCCGACGTCGTGTGGCTCGATGCGTTCGTGACCAACCCGGACCGGACCGTCGCGAACCCGAACCTGCTGGTGTGGCACGGTCGGACGTGGCTGATCGACCACGGCGCGGCGCTCTACATCCATCACCATTGGCGCGACCCGGACGCCCACGCCGAGCAGCCGTTCGAGCGGGTGCGCGATCACGTGCTCCTGCCGTTCGCGGGTTCGATCGAGGCGGCCGACGAGCGACTGGCGTCGACCCTCGGGCCGGCGCTGTTCGGCGACCTGGTCGAGGCCATTCCGGCGGCGTGGCTGCCCGATGACGGCCTGGCCGGCGACGCCGATGCGCAGCGCGCCGCGTACGGGCGGTACCTCGGTCGGCGCCTCGCGGCCCGGAGCGCGTTCGTGAAGGAGGCGGAGCGTGCCCGAACCGCCGCGTAACGTCTACCTGTACGCGATCGTCCGGGTCGTCCCGTCGGTCGAGCGGGGCGAGTGCCTCAACGCCGGCGTCGTGCTGCTGTGTCGTTCGTTGGGCTACCTCGGTGCGCACATCAGCCTGGACGAAGCGCGCCTGCGGTCGTTCGCGCCCGACACCGACCCGGCGATCGTCCGACCCCACCTCGACGCCATCGAGCGGATCGCCCACGGCGACCCGGCCGGCGGGCCGATCGCCCGACGGTCGATCGGCGAACGGTTCCACTGGCTGGTCGCGCCATCGAGCACGATCATCCAGCCGTCGGCCGTCCACACCGGCCTGACCGATGACCCGGCCGCCGAGCTCGACCGCCTGGTCGAGGTCCTGGTGCGCTAGGCGCTCACGTTGCGGACGGCGATCCGGAGCGCGTCGCTCAGGGTCTCGTCGCGGGCCGGGCTGACCGCCACGGCCAGGATCTCGAGGTCGGCCGCAGGCTGGCCCGGCAGCTGGTCGGCGCACGCGTCGCGGACCCGCTCGGCGAGGGCGGCGCCCTCGGTCGCTGCCGTCTCGGGCAGCAGCACGTGGAAGCGATCGGGCGCGGCGCGGGTCACCCGGTCGGTCTCGCGCGCGCACTCGCGGACGATGGCCCCGACGCGCGCCGCGTAGCGCTCGACCGCGTTCGGCGAGGCCATCCGCAGGCGGACGACGAGGACACTGGCGGGTCGCCCGTAGCGGGCGCTGCGGGCCTCCTCGTGGCGCAGGGCGGCATCCCAGTCGGGGCGGGTGTCGAGGGGGATCCGGCGTCGGACGGGACGCAGCAGCTCCGGCCGCGGCCGGCGACGGGCGGGCCGTCGAGCGCGCGTCGGCGGGCCCTCGAGGAAGGCCTCGATCCGTTCGCCGGCACGCTCATCGAGATGATCGGCGGGGAGCACGAATCGGGTGCGTCGTCCCGGCCGGGCAGGGGCGCGACGCGGCGGCGTGGGCTGCTCGGGTTGTTCGGACACGGACCCCAAGTCTACCCGGGGGAGGCGTGATCTGACCTGCGACGCTCGGTCGTGGAGGCTTGCCGGCACCGCCGGGCGGATCCGGTGGCGCGTCCACGCACCACCTCCGCCGTGGTCAGCCCTTGTCGGCGCGCAGCGCGGCCTTGTGGGCGCGTTTGCCGGCCTGGTAGGCGACCAGGGCCTCGGGGCTGTCGACGTCTCCGAGGGTCGGGTGCGTCGGCAGGACGTCGTCGATGCCGGGCAGGTCGACCCCGAGTCGGCGGCGCAGGATGGCCAGGATCGATGCCGCCTTCATCTCGCCGATGCCCGGCAGGTCGAGCAGCCGTCGTCGCAGGTCGGGGCCGTCGGTCGCTTCGCGCCAGATCCGACTCGCGTCGTTGCCGTAGTCGGTGGCGATCGCGGCGGCCAACTCCTGGACCTTGCGGGCCATGGCGGCCGGGAAGCGATGGAGCGCCGGCCGCTCGCGGAACACCGTCTCGAGCACCGGCGGATCCGTGGCGGCGATCCGTGCCGCGTCGAGGTGGCCCAGGCGTCGCTGCAGCTCGGCCGGTCCGCTGAACGCCTTCTGGACGGTCACCTGCTGGTCGAGGGCGAACCCGATCAGCAGGGCCAGGGGATCGGTGACGAGCAGGCGGTCGGCTGCCTCGTCGCCGGTGAAGGGCAATCGATCGATCGTGTCGGGCATGGGGCCATGGTAATCGGCCACGCCCGGGTCAGCGACCGGCGGTCCCTCGCCGCGCGGGCTCGTCGACGACGAGGCTGGAGCCGATGGCGATGAGGCCGCGCCCGAGCGCGTCACGCGCCCGCCCGACCACCGCTTCGACCGGGGCATGTCGCTCGTCGGGCCGCACCGATGCTCGGTGGCGCGGATCGATCGGCAGGTCGAGCATCAGCGACTCGACGTCGGGGAATAGGTCGAACATGGTCGTCTCCCTGGTCATTCGATGACGATCCGGACGCCATCGCCGGATCCTTCGTCGGTCACGAGGATCGGGCCGGTCACGCCGTTCTCGATCGCCTCGCGGATGCGGTCGGTCATGGCCACCGACAGGCCGGGCACGCGGGCCAGGGCCGATCGGCCGAGCGACAGTGGCACGCGCAGGTTCACGACCCGGCGGCCTGCCTCGGTGACCTCGACCCGGATGGCCCGGCCCGGGCCGCTGGCTGGAGGAGCCGCGGCCCCGTCGGCCGGGTCGGGGAGTTCGGTATCGGTTCTGCTCCTGGCGGCACCGTCGAGGGCGTCGAGGATCGGGCCGGCTTCGGCGGTGGTCAGCCGCCCCTCGGCTACCAGACGCAGGACCGCGGCGATCGCGTCGTCAGACATCGTCACGCTCCGTAGCCACGGGTACGTCGTCGAGGGCCGCGAGGCGACGCCCGGCCTCGCCGGTGTCGATCTCGCCCCGCTCGAGCGCGCGCAGGATCTCGAGGTCGTCGCCCTCGTCGGCCGTCGAGCGGGCGGGCGCGCGCGGGGCCGCTCGCCCTGTCGGATCCGCTGCTGCCGGTGTGGCCACCGGGTCGGGACGGCGACCGCGCAGGGCGAGGACGATGCGCTCGTCGTCGACCCGCAGGTCACCCGAGGTCGAGCGCAGGCTGACGATCGGACCGCCCTGCCCGACGACGAGGACGCGTCGTCCGGCGGCGTCCTCGCGGCGCGAGTCGAGTCGACTGTCGAGATCTCCGCTGATGGTGTCCATCTCGATCCGGATGTCGTTGGCCGGTGACAGGCGGGTGTCACCGCTGACGGTCTCGATGGCGAACCGACCGTCGGGGTCGAACCGCCCGGCAAGTTCGATGTCGCCCGACGCGGTGCTGAGCGCCAGCCCGAGCACGGTGTCCGCCATCAGGCTCACATCACCCGACACCGTGCGCACGGCCAGCGTCGCGTTGCCGCGGCCGACGACCTCCACGTCGCCCGACACGGCCTCGATCGCGATCGTGCCGCAGACGTCGCGGAGGGTCGTCTCGCCCGACGCCGTCCGATAGCGCTGGTCGCCGGACAGGTCGCGGGCCAGGACGTCCGCGCTCTCGGCCTCGACGACGATCGATGCGCCGGTCGGGATGTCCATGTCCAGCTCGACGCTGCGACCGTGGCGGCCGCCGCCATGGCCGCCGGCGGCGCCGATCGACAGGCTGCGTTCGCCGGCATCGACCTCCAGGCCGTCGAGGCCGTGTCCGCCGCGTGACCGGACGACCGCCCGGTCGCCGTCGGTTCCGCGCAGGCGGATCCCGCCCGAGCGAAGGCGGACGACGATCAGCCCATCGGGCCCGACCACGTGCTCGAACGCCGGGGAGTCGGTTCGCGTCGACATCGTCAATGGTCCTTTCCGAGCGAGCGGATGGCGGCCGCGGCCGCCTCGGCACTGATCTCCCGACGGGCGAGGCGCTCGAGGATGGCGTCCCGAGTCAGGGGGACGGCGGACACGGCGGTGTTGTCATCCGGCGCTGCCTCGAGCCGGGGCCCGAAGCCGAGCGCCCGTACCAACGCCTCGACCCGCGCCCGGACCGTGGGATAGCTGATGCCCAGCTCGCGCTCCATCTCGCGCAGGTTGCCGCGCGACCGCAGGAAGCTCTCGAGGAGGGTGAGCTGATCGCGCGTCAGGCGGCCGAAGCGACCGACGCTGAACTCGCCCTCGATGGTCGTGCCGCAGGTCCCGCAATGGAGCCGGGTGATCGACAGCGCATCCGCGCAGACGGGGCAGGTGGAGATCACATCGTGTGCCATGGGTCCAGTTATAGCAAGGTGACTTTCCTTTTGTCAAGTCCTGTCGTCACGAAGTGAACCCGCCCCCGGTTCGACGTCGTCATCCGTCCAGTCCGCCGATGCCCGTTCGACGATCGCGTTCGGGCACGAACGTCGGCTGGCAGCGAGCGTCGGCGGCGGCATCTTGTGGGCATGGACCGGTCAGTCAGACCGGGCACGGACCGAAGAAGGGAGTGGCGTGATGTCCTCGACCCAGATGATCCGGGCGGACGCCTTTGGGCTCCTGCCGTCGATCCTCATCGTGCTGATGCTGATCCTGGCCATGCTCGGCGTCGTCGCACACGCGGCTGCCCTGTAGCCGCCGTCCATGGCCACGGCCCGGGCGATCGTCCGGGCCGGGCCTCCGCTCTTCTGAACACAGACCGAGACCCGGCATGCTGGCCGGGTCTCGATGCGTCCGGACGCTCGCGTTGCGTCCGCCGGCCTCGTTGCGTCCGGCGGGCGAACCAGCGAACGACGACTGGGACTCGACCGTTCCTCCGTCCGGCAATGCACCGCGCGGCAGAAACGACGACGGAACGGGCGCAGCAACGGGCCCGGTCGCCGGTTCGCCCGTCATGTGCAACGGCGCCGGCCGGTGACGCCGCGGTGATCACCTGGCCGCGGTCCCGTCATCCGCAGGCGCGTGCCGACGGTTGCATCGGGCCCGGTCCGTGTCCGCGATCCGTGCCCGCCGCCTGTCTCGGGTGTGGCCCCGCTCATGACAGACCGAGACCCGGCACGCTGGTCGGGTCTCGATGCATCGGGCGGGGCGGCGGGCGGCGGGTCCGGCTGTGGCAGGCGCCGGGTCCGGCCTCGTCGGGCGGCACTCCCGGCAGCGTCAGCCGCCGGCGCGCCACTGGGTCGCGGTCAGGCTCAGGTTGCCGATGACCGAGCGCCAGTACTTGCCCGCGAGCGGCGGATCGAGATGGGCTCGCGCCCAGCTGGTCCGCGTCGAGGTGAAGTAGAAGTCGCGCGTGTCCGCCGCGGACGGATGGTTCATCAGGATGCTGTTCATCGACTGGCTGGTCCGGAACAGCGCCCGGATCTGGTACGACACGCTGTAGATGCCCTCGGCGAAGACGGCCTTGGCGCCGGCTCGCAGGAAGCCCGCTCCGTAGTTGTCGACCCGCTTGATGGCGGTCGACTTGGTCGGATTGGCCGAACCCCACTCGGAGTTGCCCGAGGCGTAGCACAGGCGGTTGAGGATCACGACCGAGTTCCTGGCCATCTGGATGTCTCGATCGATGTAGTACTCGCCGTAATACTTCGTGTTCGAGTTGCCGTTGCCGGACGTCGCGTTGAGGCCCATACCGTCCTTGGTATAGCGCTGGAATGCGCCGTATGGGCTGGGGTAGCCATTGCCGTGGCCGAGGTAGATCAGGAGGTTCGCGCCCTGGGCGGCAGACTTGACCCGGCTCCAGGTGGCGTACGGGCTGTAGATCTCGGTGACCGACGCGCCGTAGCTGCGGGCCAGTGTGGCGTACGACCTGGCGCTCGTCCGGTACTCGGAGGTCTTCGATCCGACCGGTCCGACGACGACCACGACCTTGATCGTCGCGGCGCGTGTCTCGTTGGGGTGCGCCATCCCGCCCAGTCCGAGCGCGAGCACGGACACGAGGGCGAACGTCAACACGCGGAGTGAACGATGGCGAGACGCCCGCTGGGCGCCGTGGGTGTGGACCGGCAAGATCCTTGCCTCCTCTCAACCGGAACACCGCGGTACACGCGGCGACGGTGGTGGGGCCGCCCACGGGCAGGAGAGGAACATCGAACGCTCGACGGATCGCGGAAAGGCGTGATCCGGGGGGCCACCACGGTCCGGGTGAGCCGGAGCGTGGCTGTCGAGTGCGGTCACCCGACGTCTGACAGGATCCCTGCCGTGGGGGGCGGCGAGTCTTCGGTTGTCAGCCTGCGGTGAGGTGACCTGGGCCTGGGGGCCAGGCGGGAGTATGGCAGTGGTGTCCGGCTGTTGTCGCTACGCCGATGGTCCCATCACGGGCGATCTCGCGATCAGCGCCACCTTTGCGGTGCCGAGGCGCACCAGGTCCCGCGGCGCGAGCTCGACCTGCAGCCCGCGCCGGCCGGCGGACACGTACACCGTCGGATGGTCCTCGACCGAGGCGTCGACGACGAGGGTCAGCGGCCGACGCATGGCCAGTGGGCTGATGCCGCCGACGACCGATCCACTCGCGCGCTCCGCTGCTGCCGGCTCGGCCAGGACGGCGGACCGCACCCCCAGCACCGCCGCCAGGCGCTTGAGGTCGAGCTGGCGGTCGACCGGCACGACGGCCGCCACCAGCCGTCCATCCGCGACCGCGACGAGGCTCTTGAACATCCGTCCCGGATCGACTCCGAGCGCGGCCGCGGCCTCCGACCCGTAGTCGGGCCGCTCGGCCCGTGCCCGGCCGTTGCGCTCGGCAGGCAGGTACTCGTGAACCTGGTGCTCGACCCCCTCCCGACGAAGGAGATCGAGCGCCGGCGTTCGGTGGGTCGCCATGAGCGCCGACTGTAGCGGGCGGTTATCCGCTATGCTCGGGCTGGCCGACGAACGGCCGCGCCGATAGTGCGTGCCGGTCGGCGCCGTCGTCGCGCTCCCTGGGACCCCCGCCCGCGACGGCCAGGGACCCACGCAGGAGCAACACTTGACCTTCGATACGCTCGGCCTGTCGGCCGATCTGCTCACGACCGTCGCCGAGGAGGGCTACACCGCCCCAACGCCGGTCCAGGCAGCCGCCATCCCCCTTGTCCTCGCCGGCCGCGACGTCCTGGCAGCAGCCCAGACGGGCACCGGCAAGACCGCCGCCTTCACGCTGCCCATCCTCGATCGACTGCGGCCCCACGCCAACACCTCGTTCTCCCCCGCGCGGCACCCGGTCCGCGCGCTGATCCTCGTTCCGACCCGTGAGCTGGCGATGCAGGTCGACGCCAGCGTGCGCACCTACGGCCGGACCGTGCCGTTGCGCTCGACGGTGGTCTACGGCGGCATCCCGATGGATCCCCAGATCAAGGCGCTGCGCGCCGGAGTCGAGATCCTCGTCGCCACCCCGGGCCGGCTGCTCGACCTGGTCGGGCAGCGGGTCGCCAACCTCGGCCAGGTCGAGATCCTCGTCCTCGACGAGGCCGACCGGATGCTCGACATGGGTTTCCTGCCCGACATCCAGCGGATCATCGAGTTGCTGCCGGCGCGCCGCCAGAACCTGATGTTCTCGGCGACCTTCTCCGACGACATCCGGCGCCTGTCCGGGACGATCCTGCGCGACCCCGAGACGGTCGAGGTCGCGCCCCGCAATCAGGCCGCCGAGATGGTCGAGCAGCTTGTCTATCCGGTCGATCGCGACCGCAAGGAAGCCCTGCTGGCGCACCTCATCCGGACCCACGATCTCCACCAGGTGCTCGTCTTCACCCGGACCAAGCTCGCGGCCTCGCGCCTTGCGTCGCGACTCGATCGCGAGGGGCTCGACGCGGTGGCGATCCACAGCGACCGCTCGCAGCCCGAACGGACCCGCGCCCTGGAGGGCTTCAAGTCGGGCGACATCCGCGTGCTCGTGGCCACCGACGTGGCCGCCCGCGGCCTCGACATCGAGGACCTGCCGGTCGTCGTCAATTTCGAATTGCCGTGGAACCCGCAGGACTACATCCACCGCATCGGACGGACCGGGCGCGCGGGGCAGTCGGGTGAGGCCATCAGCCTCGTGTGCATCGATGAGGTCGATCTGTTGCGCGGCATCCAGCGGATGCTCAAGCGGGCGATCCCATGGACCGTCGAGGAGGGCTTCATCCCCGACCGCGAGGTCGAGGCCCGGCCGCTGGGGATGCGCGGCAACCCGACACGGACCGGCGGCGACCATCACGCCCATCGCAAGCCGGTCCGGCGACGGGCCGGGACGGGCGCCGGCAGGACGCGCGGCGCTCGCCGCTAGGCCCCCGCGGCCGGCGCCGGTGCGTCGGTCGGGGGTGGTTCCGGCGTCGACTCGGAGTCAATGTCTGACTGCGTCGCGCCCGGGAAGAAGAACCCGAGCATGAGATCCGCTTCGACCCGCTCGACCACATAGCGGTTGATCAGCGCATGGTGCCCGGTCGGCGCTGGTGCCAGGCCCGCGGGATCGCCGAGCAGGCCGATGCGCACGCCGCGCAGCAGGACGAACTCCCCGGTCGGGCGAGTGAGGGCGCGACCCGGGTCGAAGCCGGGCAACGTCGGCATGTCGCCCTCCACGAGGTACGGCCCGACCTCGAGGCGGATGGCGTGCCACGACGCGTGGACGGGGATCGACGGGTCGTCATCGGCAACCGCGATGAGGAGGTCGTCGATGGGGATCGTCAGGTCGGCCGGGGTGGCCGCCGCCGGCCCGTCGCGCGGCTGCCAGCGGACGCGCTCGAGCACGAGCTGACCGTCGGCCTCGAGGACCTCGCGCAGGCGTCCGGAGCGCGCCAGGAGACCAGAGGCGACTCCCCCATCGATATAGGCGTCGACCCGGATCGGCATGGCTGCCCCCGCGAGCGTGCCGCTACGGTGGGCCGTCCCGGACGTCGGCGCAACCGGGCCATCCGTACCGCTCCGCACGGCCGGTCGTCCCGCGGCGTCAGCGCCTGAGCGGGACCCCCGGCAACGACGGGATCGGGGGCGTCGGCGTGGGGGCGACCGGCGTCGGGGCCGGGGGCGCCAGGGCGATGGCCAGCAGCGCACGGACGATCACCGCCGGGTCCGTCCGGCTCTGGTTCGTCAGGACGGCGATCGACACCCCCTCGACCGGCAGGTAGCGGACCGCTGCCCGGAACCCGAGCAGTCGCCCGGAATGGCCGTAACTACGTCGACCGTCGATGTCGACGATCTGGACGCCCAGACCGTAGCGCACCGTCGGGTCGTAGCGGGCGCTGTCGCGGTCGTCGAGCATGTGCGCCAGGGCGGCCGGCCGGAGCACGTCCCCGCCGTACAGGGCCTGCGCCCAGCGAGCGAGGTCGGTCGCACTCGCCGCGACGCCACCGGCCCCCGCTGCCGCGGTGACGACCGAGGTGAACGGCACGATCGGGCTGCCGTCGGTCAGGTCGATGGGCGGCGCATCGCGGCCCGTCGCGGCGAACCGGTACCCGTGGGCCACGTCGTCTGGCGGCGCATCGGTCGGCTGGTACCAGGTGTGGTCGAGGCCGAGCGGAACGAAGAACCGGCTGCGCAGCTGGCTCGCCAGGGGCGCCCGTCCGACCGCCTCCGCCACGAGCCCGAGGACCAGGTAGTTCGTGTTCGAGTAGTGCCAGCCCTCGCCCGGCGGGAAGTACGGCTTGCCGACATACCGCAGCGTCCGCTTGGCATCCCAGCGCTGGCCGCGGTCGGCGAGCAGCAACCGGTCGATGCTGGGATGGAAGAAGTAGTCGCGCAACCCGCTGGTGTGATCGAGCAGCTGACGGATGGTGACCGTGGGGCCGATCTTCGTGAGCGTGGGCAGGTAGGTCCGGACCGGGTCGTCCAGGCCGAGCTTGCCCTCGTCCGCCAGGGCCACGATCAGGCTGGCGGTGAACGTCTTGCTGATGCTGGCGACCGCGAACCCGGTCGACGGCGTGACGGGCGAGCCGGCGGCCACGTCGGCGCTGCCGCTCACCCCGACCCAGCGGCTGCCCCCAGGCAGGATGACGGCGACCGAGATCCCCGGGATGCCCGCCCGCTCGCGAAGCTGATCGAGCCTGGCCTGGAGCGCCTCGCGGGTGGCGGTCGTCATCGGCGCGCCCCCGGACGACCGACCAGCGGGGCTGATCGAGGCGGTCGGGGTGATGGAGCCGACCGCAGGCGGGATCGGCCGCGGGGTCGGCGTGGCCATCGCCGGCCCGGACGAGGTCGGCGTCGGTGTGGCCACCGACGAGCCGTCCGGCCCGACCGTCGCGCTCGGGGCGAGACTCGGGTCGACGACCGGCGACGCGCTCGGGGTCAGCGCGACCAAGCCGCTGAACGGCTCGACCGGGAGGAGCGGACCGAGCGTGACCGAAGCCAGCGCCGCGATCGCCGCGAGACCGATGATCAGGACTGCGCGTCGGACCCCCGTCCGACGCGACCGAGACGGCGCCATGGTGGGCGCACGATAGCGCGGACCCCGGGCGGGTACCATCCGCGGGTGCCCCCACCTTCGTCAGCCGCCGTGCTGCTCCGCGATGTCGGCCTGCTGCCGGACGGGCCGCTGCCGTGGGGCCGACCGGTCCCGGCACGCGGACCGGGCGTGTTCATCCTCGAGCTGGCGGCCCCGTTGCCGACCGCTCCGATCGAGTTGACTCGCGTCGGGAAGTGGCTCGAGCGGGTGCCCGACCTGACCCTCGATGGGACGCACCCGACCTCGCGTGCCTTGGCGGCCCGGATGGCGGCGTTCTGGTTGCCATCCGAGGTCGTCCTCGTTATCGGTGCGACCACGAGCTCGATCGGCGGCCGGATCCGGGCCATGGCCGGCACGACCCTCGGCGACCGTCGACCGTATTCCGGCGGCCACTGGCTGC
>DAIUES010000036.1:0-17064 GCA_036844985.1 Candidatus Limnocylindrales bacterium | reverse complement strand
GCGGTCTCCAGGGCAGTGGACAGATCGATGGCGCCCGATAGCAGCGCCTCCCCGAGGATCACGCCGGCGACACCGGTATCGCGCAGTCGACGCAAGCCGTCGAGATCGCGGACTCCGCCGGCGACGAGGACCTCCGCATCGTACGACCGGACGATCGAACGCACCCGCGCGAGGTCCGGGTCCGTCCCGCCGTGGGCCAGGACGAGCCGGGTCACGCCCGCCCCAATGAGCTCGCCGACGAGCGTATCCGAGCTTGGCGGAGCGGCCCGCCGCCAGGGGAACGCGGCGAGGCGCTCCGGTCGCGGGTCGAGACCGACCGCCAGCCAGTCGCCCGCGACCGCGAGGCATGCCCGCAGGTCCTCGGGCCGGTCGGCGATCGCCGTCGTGAGCACGACCCGCGTCGCCCCGGCGGCGAACGCGAGCTGGATGGCCTCGGGCGAATCGAGCCCGCCGGCGAGCTGGAGCGGCACCGCGGTGCGCGAGGCGATCGCCCCGACCGCCTCGAGGTTGGCCGGCGAGCCGGCACGCGCTCCATCGAAATCGACGAGGTGGAGCAGTCGTGCACCCTGCTCCACGAGCCGCTCGATGATCCGTTCCGGGCGGTCGGTCGGGGCGCCCACCCCGGTCGCAGCCCCGGGCCAGAAGACCACCCGGGAGCGACCGGCCTCCAGATCGATCGACGGGATGACCTGCACCGCGGTCAGGCCCCGTCGCCGGCGAGCAGCCGCCGATGGAAGCTGATCGGCAGCGAACCGTTGCGCATGAGCGTGTCGTGGAACGCCCGCAGCGAAAACGCGGGGCCCAGGCGTCGCTGCTCGTCGGCGCGGAGCTCGAGCAACAGGGTCCGCCCGAGCAGGTACGACAGCGGGTACGTCGGGCGATACGTGTACCACTGGACCTCGGACCGGGCGTTCGGCCGCTCGAAGGCCGTCTGCTCGACGAGGAAGTCGACGCCCTCCTCGACGCTCAACTCGCCCCGGTGCAGGCGGACGTCGAGGATGATCCGGCACGCCCGCCAGATCGCATCGGTATGGAGCATCAGCCGGAAGTTCGGTGCGTCGTCGAAGCCCTGCTCGCGCATCAGCAACTCGGAGTACATCCCCCAGCCCTCGACGAACTCGGGGGCGTCGGCCATCAGCCGGGTCAGGGACGGATGGCGGCGCGCCATGTCGAGCTGGAGGTGGTGGCCGGGGTACGCCTCGTGGATGCTGGTGTTGCTGATCGACGCCCGGTTGTGCTCGCGGAGCGCGTTGACGTCGCCGTCGACCGATGGGGTCACGACGTAGATCCCCTTGGGGTCGGGATCGAACACGGCCGGCGAGTAGTACGCCGCGAACGGCATGACCGCCCGCAGGTACTCGGGCGTCTCGATGACCTCGATCCGCTCGTCCGGGGGGACGGTCACGAGGTCGTGCTCGATGAGATGGCCGCGGGCGCGACGCATCGCGTCGCGGTAGCCGGTCAGGGCGTCGGCGAAGGTCGCCGGGTGGTCGGCCTTGACTCGGGCGATGACCTCGGCTTCGCTGGCGTTCGGGTCGATCTCGCGGGCCACGGCGGCTCGTGCCGCTCGTTCGTCGGCCAGCTTCTGTTCGCCGAGCGTCAGGATGGCGTCCGCGTCGAGGCCGTCGAACGCGCGCAGGCGCACGAGCGCGTCGTGCCGTTCCCGTCCCACGGCCCAGCGGTCGGTGCCGTCGACGAGGGTGCCCTCCAGCCACGTCCCGTACAGGTCGACCGCGATCTTGGCCGCGTCGGACGCGCGCTCCAACCGGCGCAGCTAGGCGCCAGCCAGCACGCCTCGTCCGGCAGCCACCACCTCGTCGAACAGGGCAGGCAGCTGCTGGCCCGATTCGATCTCGATGCCCTGCCACAGCCGGACCTGGGGTCGGGTCACCCGGCTGCGCGCTTCCTCCAGGTGCTGCGGTACCGCCTCGAGCCGCCCGGTCATCGCGTCGAGCCGTTCCGCCAGCGGAGCGTGATCGCGGGCGAACAACAGGAACAAGCCGTCGCCCACCGTGTCGAGCGCGAGCGAACGCTGCTCCCAGATGCGCAGCTCGTCGGTATCGAAGATCTCGCGCCGGACGTTGTGGAGCTCCAGGTCCCGCTCGAACCGGGCCGCCGCCGACAACCCGTCCGGATCGAGCGCCTCGACCGCCGCGAGATGTTGGCGGTCGGCGGCGAGGTCGGCCAGCAGCGTCGCACTGGTCCCGTCGCCGAGCTCGTCGTCGCGATCGTGCAGTCCGACCGCGGTGGCGAAGATCGGGTTGTTGGCGATGAGGCGCCGGAAGCGCCCCTCGACGAGATCGTAGAGGGCGTCGTCGAGCGGACCTCGATCGGGCGCGGCGGGAGGGCGAGGCAACGGTCGGTCGAGGGTCACGGGAAGGGCTCTCCGCTGGTTCGTCGCGGCGGCTGGGCCGCCCCGGGATCAGGCCGGCGCGGCGACGGGCTCGGGTCGGGGCGGGACCCGCTTCGTGTCGGCCAGGGCATCACGTGTCGCGCCGATGACCGTGTCGATGTCGGCTGCCGAGACGTCGTGATGCGTCACGGCCCGGACCTGACCGTGCGCATATTCCACCATCAGCACGTTCCGCGCCCGGAGCGCCTCGACGAACGCGGTGCGGTCGCGAGCGACCTTGAACAGCACGAAGTTCGTCGCGACCCGCGCCGGGTCGAGTCGTCCCGGGCTCGGCTGCGCCACGCCGCCGGGGCTTTCGATGCCGTCCATCTCGGCCAGCGCCTCGGCCAGCCGACGGGCGTTCGTGTGGTCGTCAGCGAGGCGGTCGATCATCCCGGTCGGACCGTCCTGCAGGGCGAGCAGCCCGGCGGCGGCGAGGATGCCCGCCTGGCGCATCCCGCCACCGAGCAGCTTGCGGCCGCGGCGGGCACGCCAGATGACGTCCCGCTCACCGACGACGACCGACCCGACCGGGCAGCCGAGCGCCTTGCTCAGGCAGAACGTGACGGTGTCCGCCGGGCCGGCCAGGTCGCGCGCAGTCACGCCGTCGGCGCGCTGGGCCACCACGGCGTTCCACAGCCGCGCCCCGTCGATATGGAGCGGGACGCCGTGCCGCTGCGCGATGTCGCCCACGGTCCGGGTGTAGGCCGGGCTGAGCGGCTGGCCCATCGAGTGGGCGTGGGTGTTCTCGAGGGTGATCATCCCGGTGATCGGCTCGTGCGGATCCATCGGGTCACGGAAGGCTTCCTCGATGGCGGCCGGATCGAGTGTCCCGTCCGGTCGGTCGTCGAGCGCCCGGATGCTCGTGCCGACGATGACCGCATGGCCAGCGGCCTCGTCGATCGTCAGGTGGTGGGTCCGCCCGGCGATCGTCTCCTGGCCCCGCCCGAGGTGCGCCAGCTGGGCGACGATGTTGCCCATCGAACCGCTGGCGACGAACAGGCCGGCCCCCTTGCCGAGCAGGTCCGCGGCCCGTTCCTCGAGGGCGATGACCGTCGGGTCGTCGCCGAACACGTCGTCGCCGACGTCGGCTGCGGCCATCGCCCGGCGCATCGCGTCGGTCGGACGGGAGACGGTGTCGCTGCGCAGGTCGATCGGTCGGTCGGGCATGGGTGCCGAGTATAGGTCCGAGCGGCGACAATGCCCGAAGCCTCTGCTATAGTCCGGCCTCGCCGCAACTGGACCCGTGGTGTAGCGGCCCAACATGCCAGCCTGTCACGCTGGAGATCGCCGGTTCGAATCCGGTCGGGTCCGCCATCGATACGCATCTCCCTACGCCCCGTCCGCCCGCCCGGACGGGGCGTTCCTTTGCCGGTCTGGCAGAATCCCGTCCGTGAAGCGACTTCCCCTCGTGTTCGTCGGCGGCCTGATCGTGGTCGCGGCCCTGCTCCCGATGTCCGGTGGACAGCTCGGCTTCGGTGGCTCGGCGTCGCCGTCGCCCGGGGCGTCGCTCGGCGCACTCGCCAGCCCGACGACCCCTCCGTCGGGCGTCCCGTCGGCGTCCCCGGATGCCGGCGCGACCGCCAGCCCCACCGCCTCGTCGCCGCCACCGACCGCCAGCCCGGCGACCCTCGCCGACATCGCCATCGTGCCGGTCACCCAATTCCGGGCCACGGTCACCTCGACCGGCCGGGGCGAGCTGGCGGCCGTGCTCGCCGGGACGAGCAAGCGCTACGAGGCGCTCGAGCTGGTGAAGGCCGATGCCGACGCCATCCTGGCCGTGCTCGGGGTCGACCGACCGGCGGATGCCCGCCGGCTTGTCCTCGCCCGCGATGCCGCGACCCTGACGAGCGACCTCGCCGATCACCGCAAGCGCCTCGCGTTCCTGCGCGCCACGGAGGTCACCCCGGGCGTCCGCGCATTGGCCTGGGGGTCGATCTCGCTGTTCGGCGTGGACCGCGTCAGGAACGCGGCCGACTGGAAGCTCAGCGCGAAGCTCACGGCCGATCCGGACGGCTCGGTGTTCGATCCCGCGGCGACCTGGACGCTGTTCGCCGGCGGCGACATCCTGCTCGATCGGGGGGTGTACCAGACGGTCCGGATCAAGGGTCGCGGCGTCGACTTCCCGTTCGACGGCGGCACGGCCGAGATCACCGGCCACACCTGCTGCTCGAGCTTCGGTTGGCGGATCCCCCAGACGAAGCGGACCGGCAACGGCGGTGCGATGCGCGACCTGATCTCGTCCGCCGACATCGCCATCGCCAACTTCGAGAACCCCGCCCCGAACCGCGTCCGCTGGCACACCAAGGGCACGGTCTTCTCGGCCGACCCGGGCATCATCAACGGGCTGGTGGACGCCGGGATCGACTACGTGTCGCTCGCCAACAACCACATCGGTGATGCCGGCGACCTGGGCATCCTCCAGACGATCGCCAACCTGCAGAAGCGCGGGCTGAAGTTCTCGGGCGCCGGCAAGGACCTGGCCGCCGCCCGCAGACCCGCCGTCCTGACCGCCGCCGGCACGAAGGTCGCCATCCTCGGCTATGACGCCATCGCTCGCGGCTACCATGCCGGACCGGACGAGACGGGCAGCGCGCCGCTCGCCCGCAAGACCGTGGCGGCCGACATCAAGAAGGCCCGGGCCAACGGGGCCGACCTCGTCATCGTCTTCCCGCACTGGGGCACCGAATACCAGTACCGCCCGTTCCAGAACCAGCAGCGGCTGGCGCGCGACATCATCGACGCCGGGGCGGACATGATCATCGGCAACCATGCCCACTACGCGGCGGCCATGGAGATCTACAAGGGCAAGCCGATCTGGTACGCGCTCGGCAACTTCGTGTTCGACCAGACCTGGTCCGAGCCGACCATGGAGGGCATCACCCTGGAGCTCACGTTCGAGGGCAGCGACCTCGTCCAGGCCCGGATGCGGCCGCACATCATCCTCGACAAGGCCCAGCCCAACTTCCTCGACCCGGCCGGCGACGGCAAGGTCGTGATGGGCAACATCTACGACGCGTCGAAGGGGATCCTGCCCTACTGACCGTCGAGCCCGGCGAACAGGTCGCTCTCGGGCAGCGTCGTCGGGACCCGCGACTCGCGCAGGATGTACGCCTCCTTCGACCACTGGTCGCGCCAGCCATCGAGGCCGAAGAGCATGAACGTCGAGTCCTCGGCGATCTGGGTCTTGTGCTCGTGGATGGCCCGCCACTTGCGGTCGACCGGATCGCCCGAGATGTCGATCCAGGTCGTGATCGACGCATCCGGCACCAGCATCTTCGCCTGGAATGCCTCGAACTCCGCGAGCTGCTCGGCCGTCGCGTCCTCGGGCGGCGACCAGACGCTCGGCTTGCCGAGTGCCTCGAGGCGTTCCTGCATCGCCGTCCGGACCGACTGCGGGATGGCCTGCTCGTAGAGCTTGGACGGCGCCCATGGCGCGAGGCCACCACCGTCGGCGTCCGGCCCCGTACCGCCGTGCTCGGGGGTGAGCTGCTCGGGGTACCAGGCGGGGTCGCCCGACCGCGGCCAGGCGCGGACCGCCACATCGTGGGTCCGGATGTGGTCCGGGTGGCCATAGCCGCCAAACTCGTTGTAGGTCGTGATGATGTCGGGCTGGTAGCGGCGGATGAGCCACACCAGACGGCGGGCCGCCTCATCGATGTCGGCCTGCCAGAAGGACCGCGGATCGACGTTGCCGGCTCGACCCATCATGTCCGAGTCGTGGTAGCCGAGGTTCTCCCACTCGGTCACCCCGAGGACCGCCATCGCCCGCTCGAGTTCGACGGCGCGCAGCTCGCCGAGGCGGCGGTGGTTGTCGGGGGTGTCGAGCTCGGGAACGACGATCTCGCCCATCTCACCACGGGTGCAGGTCACGAGCACGACGCGTCGCCCGTCGGCCACGGCGCGGGCCATCGTCCCGCCGGTGCCGATGGTCTCGTCGTCGGGGTGGGCGTGGACGGTCATCAGCGTCGGGACGTGGGCGGGGGTGGTCGTCATCGGGTGATGCTAGCGCGACCGGCGCGATGGGACCTTCGGGCTATCCCCGCCTGGGACGTGCGTCCGCGCACCGGTGCCCGGTCGCACCGGGTCGGGCGCCACGGTACCTGTGGGTCGGCGATGGTCGGCGCGGGTGGCCCGACCATGACGACATGTTCGAACGCATCGCTCTCGTCCGCCGGTTCCTGCAGCGATCGGTCCGTCGCGGCACGACCGCCGCGAGCGCCGCTGGCCCACTGGCCGCACGCCCCTACCCGGCGGTCGAGTTCGTGGCCTACGCCGAGGATTGCGTGCTGACCGGTCGGGTCCGCCTCGCCGCGGAACGGCTGACGGACATGCTCGACGACCACGACGAGATCGTGATGCACGACGTGCTGGCCGAGCCGCTCGACGGCAGCGGCGGCGTCGAGATCTCCGAGCTGGTCGTCCGGCGGGACGAGATCGTGCTCGCCCACGGCAGCGGCCCGCGCGGCAGCATCGCCCGCCGGCGGCGGACGCGGCAGCACCCGCTCGCCATCGGCCTCGGCCGGTTCCAGGTGCATGGCTACGTGCATGCCCTGCCCGGCTCCGATCCGCTGACGGCCATCCGCCGGCGCCGGTCGATGGTCCCCCTGACCGACGCCTGGATCGAGTACCAGGTCGACGGCGAGCGACAGCGCCGACGGGTCGGTGCGGTCCTGGTCAACCGCGACCACATCGAGTCGATCGCCGGCGGGCACGAGCACGAGGTCGACATGCCCGACCTGCCCGTGTCGGCCGAGCAGGGCCCGTTGCTCAAGGACTTCACCGGCAGCGTCCTGCGCGACGCCTGAAGCAATCGACCCGGCGGCAGGTCGGGTGGCGCTACCATCGGGCCTCGTGGGACCCTCGCCCGCTCCAGGCCCGCTGACCGGCATCCGCGTCGTCGACTGCTCGACCGTCCTCGCCGGCCCGTACGCCACGATGATCCTGGCCGACCTCGGCGCCGACGTCATCAAGGTCGAGCCACCCGACGGTGACGCGACGCGCGGCTGGGGTCCGCCATGGGTCGGCGACGCCGCCGCCAGCACGCGCACGGCGGCCTACTTCCTGTCGGTCAACCGCAACAAGCGGTCGATCCGGATCGACCTCAAGACCCCCGACGGGGTCGCCATCCTGCGGCGGCTGCTGGAGCGTGGCGACGTCTTCGTCGAGAACTTCCGGCCGCAAAGTCTCGATCGACTCGGGTTGTCGGATGAGGCGCTGCGTCTGCTCCAGCCGAGCCTGGTCCACCTCGCCATCAGTGGCTACGGCAGGCGGGGCCCGGCGGCTTCGCGACCTGGGTACGACTTCATCGTGCAGGCGGTCGGCGGGCTGATGTCGATCACCGGCGATGCCGACGAGGATGGCGGCCACCCGACCAAGGTCGGGGTGGCGATCAGCGACGTGGTCACCGGGTTGTACGCGGCGATCGGGATCCTCGCGGCCCTTCTGGCGCGACCGCACGCGGGAGGCCAGCGGGTCGATGCGACGCTGCTCGGGTCGACCCTGGCGGCGCTCGTCAACCAGGCCCAGAACGCGTTCGTCAGCGGGGTCGCGCCGGGCCGCCGGGGCAATGCCCACCCCAACATCGTGCCGTACGAGACGTTCGCCACGGCCGACGGCGAGATCGCGGTGGCCGTCGGGTCGGAACGGCAGTGGGCACGGTTGTGCGCGGCGATCGAGCTCCCCGGGCTGGCTGACGACCAGCGCTTCGCCACGAACGGCGACCGGGTGGAGCGGCGATCCGAGCTGCGTCCGCTGCTCGCGGACCGCTTTGCCGGGCGCTCCACGGCAGCCTGGCTGGCGGACCTGGACGCAGCCGAGATCCCCGCCGGGGCGGTGGCCGACATCGCTGCCGCGTTCGAGTCCGAGGCCGCCACGGCTCTCGGCATGCAGGTCAACGTCGAGCATCCAGCCTGGGGCGTCGTCCGCCAGGTCGGCCTCGCGCTCGACCTGTCGGTGACGCCGGGCTCGATCAGGACCCCACCGCCGCTCCTTGGCGAGCACACCGACGCCGTCCTCGCCGAGGCCGACTACAGCGCCGCCGAGGTCCTCGGGCTGCGTGAGCGCGGCATCGTCTGACCCCACCATCGCCGCAAGGCGGGTTCAGAGCTCCTGGCGGCGGAACGACCAGGCCGCAAGCGCGACCGCCGCCACGATGGCGACGGCCGTCGCGATGACCGGCGTCAGCACGTCGCCAGGATCGACCGGCGCCCCCGCCGCCAGCGCGACCGCCGGCTCGGCAAGGCCGCCGGGCAGGTAGCGACCGACGCCCGGCACGGCCGACGCGATCGACAGGACCAGCAGGCCCACGAACCCGACGCCGGCGGCCGCGGCAGCGGACCCGGTCACCGTGCTGGCGAGGAACGTGATCGCTGCCCATGCCGACAGGTTGAGCCAGGCGAGGACTGCCAGGCCTGCCCAGCCAAGGACCGGCAGGGCCTCGAAGAGGATCGCCGTGTAGCCCCAGCCGGCCGCAACGCCCAGGACGACGCAGGCGGCCAGGACCAGGCCGAGGGCGACGACCTTGGCAGCGATGAACTGGCCGCGCGAGACCCGTTTCGAGAGGATGAACGCGGCCGTGCCGCGATCGCGTTCCGCGGCGACCGAGCCCATCGCGAGGACGATCGCGGCCAACGCCCCGAACTGGGCCAGGTTCTTCCAGAGCTGGTCCACCGCGTCGGCGGCGACGGGCGTCAGGATCGGGATGGGCGGGATCTGGTCACCGGCAGCGGCGGTGATGATCTCCGGCAGGAACCGCGCGAGCAGCGGCGACGACAGGCCGACGAGCAGGAACAACCCGGCCACGATCGGCAGCCGCAGCGTCCGCCACGACTCGAGCAGCTCCTTGCGGAGCAGGATGGCCGCGGCGCTCATCCGGCCCCCTCCTCGCCGTCCCGGCCGACCAGGCGCAGGAAGACGTCTTCGAGGGTCGGGCGGACGCGCTCGAAGGCGACGAGCCGCAGACCGGCCGTCACGACCAGCGGCAGCAGACCGGCCGATGCGGCCGCCTCGTCGCTCACCGACACCACGAGCCGTGCGTCGCCGGCGGTCAGCCCGTCCACCCATGGCGTGCCCCGGAGCGTCGCGACCAGGCCTTCCAGCTCGCGTTCCTGACCCGCCTCCGGTTCGATGCGGTAGAGCGGCAGCGCGTAGCTGCCGAGCAGGTCGGTCAAGGGCCCCTCGGTCACCAGCCGGCCGCCGGCCATGATCCCGACCCGGTCGCAGATGCGCTCGACGTCGGTCAGGACGTGGGTCGAGAGGAGGACCGTCGCCGTTCCACGCAGCTCGGCGATGAGCGCCAGGAGGTCGCGCCGGCCCTCCGGGTCGAGCGAGCTGACCGGCTCGTCGAGCAGCAGCAGCCGCGGTCGTGCGACGAGCGCCTGGGCGATCCCGAGCCGCTGGCGCATCCCGCCCGAATACCCGACGATCCGCCGACCGGTCGCGTCGCTGAGGCCCACCAGCTCGAGCGTCTCGGTCGCCCGGGCACGCGCATCCCCCGCCGACAGGCCCTGGAGCCGGCCGGCGAGCTCGACCAGCTCCCGGCCCGTCATCCACCCGTAGTAGCGCGGGTCCTGGTCGAGGACGCCGACGCCGTCGCGCTGGCGGGCGCCTTGCACGGTGACCGGTCGACCGTCGATCGAGGCGTGGCCCGCAGTCGGGCGGGCGAGGCCGGTGATGAGGCGCAGGGTCGTCGTCTTGCCCGCGCCGTTCGGACCGAGCAGGCCGAAGACCGACCCCGCCGGCACGGCCAGATCGAGGCTGTCCACCGCGAGGACGCCCGTCGCCCCACCGAATCGCTTGGTCAGGCCGCGGCACTCGACGGCGGCCGGTACGCCGCCGGTCACGCCTCGCGACGCCCGACGGTCAGGTACAGCAGCGGCCCGAATAGCCCGAACACCACGATGAGGATGCCCCACAGCAGCTTGCTGTCACCGCGCACCAGCCGCTCGGGCTTGAGGAGGTCGCGCAGGGCGAAGATGAGCAGCCCGAGCTCGAGCACGATGATCGGCGTGAGGAGCAGGAGGATCTGCAGGTCGCTCATGACCCTTGCATTCTTGCATCGAGGGACGTCCGGCGCCCGGAAGCCCGCTGCTAGACTCCGGCGGCCGGGACCGACCACGGCATCGACCCCAGGAGGCACCCCATGACCGACGACCGCGAGCGCTGGGCGCTGATCCTCGGCGGCTCGTCCGGGATGGGCGAGGCGACGGCCATCACGCTCGCGAAGGCCGGCTACAACATCTGCGGCATCCACCTCGATTTCCGGGCGGCACTGGCGCACGTCGAGGAGGTCAAGGCGGCGATCGAGGCGGCCGGCTCGGACGCCCTGTACATCAACATGAACGCCGCCGATGACGAGAAGCGGGCGGCGGCCCTCGCAACCCTTCGCGAGCGGTTCGACCGGTCCGAGGCGGAGGGCCGCAAGCCGTATGTCCGGGTCGTCATGCACTCGCTGGCGTTCGGCTCGCTGGTGCCGTTCCTGGCCGACGATCCCAAGGCGTCGGTCGATCGCAAGAAGATGGAGATGACCCAGGACGTGATGGCCAACAGCCTCGTCTACTGGGTCCAGGACCTGTGGCGCGGCGGCTTCCTCGGCCAGGGCTCGAAGATCTACGCGATGACCTCCGAGGGCTCGACCCGGGTCGTCCCGTCGTACGGCGTCGTGTCGTCGGCCAAGGCCGCGCTCGAATCGCACGTGCGGCAGCTGGCGATGGAGCTGGCCCGGCAGGGGACGGGCGCCACCGCCAATTGCATCCGGGCCGGCGTGACGGTGACCCCGGCCCTGCTCAAGATCCCGGAGTCGCAGACGATGATCGACATCACGATGAAGCGGAACCCGACGGGCCGGATGACGACCCCGCAGGACGTGGCCGATGCGATCCTGGCGCTGTCGGGCGAGGGCACCGAGTTCATCAACGGCGACATCATCTCGGTCGACGGCGGCGAGTTCATCACCGGCTCGTGACGGCGTGACTGGACGGGTCATCGTGGTCGGTTCGGTCAACATCGACCTGGTCGTCACGGTCGAGCGACTGCCCGCGCCGGGCGAGACCGTCATCGGCGGCCGGTTCGAGCGCCACCACGGCGGCAAGGGCGGCAACCAGGCCGTCGCGGCGGCACGTCTCGGGGCGCGGACCGCGTTCGTCGGGGCGATCGGCTCGGATGACTTCGGGGTCGCCGCGCGTGACGCGCTGGCCGCGGAGAGGATCGACGTCAGCGAACTTGCGATCCTCGACGCCGAGCCGACGGGCGTGGCGCTCATCCTCGTCGATGCCCGCGGGGAGAACAGCATCGCCGTGGCGGGTGGGGCGAACGTCGCGCTCGCGGCGGAGCGGGTCAGCGCCTGCCTGCAGCGCCTCGGCCCGGGCCCCGGCGATGTCGTGCTCGTGGGTCACGAGATCCCGACCGCTGCCGCGCGGGCCGCGCTGGCCTTCGGCCGGGCCGTAGGCGCCGCGACGATCCTCAACCCCGCGCCGGCCGCCGGTCTCGACCTCGACACGCTGGCGCTGGCCGACATCCTGACGCCCAACGAGGGCGAGCTGGTGACGCTGCTCGAGGCAGGGTCGGGCTCGATCGGCGCCTCGGCGCTGCTGGTCAGCCTCGGCGCCGACGGGGCGCGTCTCGAAGCCGACGGCGCGACGTCGGCCATCGCCGCGCTGCCCGTCGTCGCGATCGATACCGTCGGTGCCGGCGACACGCTGAACGGCGCCCTCGCGGCGGCGCTGGCCGAGGGACGGTCGCTGCAGGGGTCGGCGGCCCGCGCGGTCGCGGCCGCGTCCCTGGCGGTCACGCGCGCGGGGGCGCGCGAAGGGATGCCCACGGCCGACGAGCTGGCGGCCGCGCTCGACTGACGACTCCGGCCTCGGCGGCGACCCAGGTGGTGCGCTGGCGCGCCGCCGGCGTCATCTCCAGCACGCCGTCGTCCGTGACCCACCAGGCGGCGAGGCCGCGCCGCCGCGCCTCGCTCGCGACGTCCGATCGGCCGGCCAGGAACAGCGCCTTCGACCAGACCTCGGCCCACGCCGGGTCCGGTCCGGCGACCGTGACTGCGGCCAGACCGGTCCAGGCCGACTCGCCGGTCCGCGGTTCGATGAGGTGATGGACCGTCTGTCCATCGCGCTGCCACCGGCGACGCCGGATCGACGACGTGGCGACCGCACCATCGGGTGGCTCGATGACCGCCAGCGGATCGGGCGCGCCGGCGGGGTCCTCGATGCCGACCTGCCACGGGCCACCCTCGGGAGCGTGGCCGCGGACGACGAGGTCGCCCCCGGCGTCGAGCAGGAACTCGTGGACGCCGGCGCGCTCGACACGGGCGGCCGCCCAGCGCAGCGCGAGCCCCTTGCCGATCCCGCCGAGGTCGAGCGGGCGCTCGATGCCGATCCGACCCCGACCGTCACGGCGGCTGATCGCTTCTGCCGGGTCGGGCGCCGCCGCGTTGGCCTCGGCCCCGTCGCTGTCTTCGGCGCCGCCCGCCGTGGTGGCCAGTGGCACGCCGCGATCGCCGAGCCGTTCGAGGTCGGCGAGGACCCGCGGATCGAACCGGCCGTCGGTCAGTCGCCACGCCCGGTCGGCCGCGACGACGGCGCGCTCGAGCCGACGCGACACCGCGACCGATCGTCCCGTGCCGGCTGCCCGGTCGAGCGCGACCAGCTCGGCGTCCTCGCGAAAGCGCGACAGCGCCGCGTCGGACGCCGCGAACTCGGCCAGCACCGCTGTCCACGCCGCGTCGGCACACGAGCCCGCGGCCGTGGTCAGGCGCAATGGCGAGCCCATCGAGCGCGCCTCGAACCGAACCGTCGTCGACGCCGGATCAGCCGCCCGAGGCACTCGTCACCGCATGGGTCCGTGGCGCCGCCACGACCACCCGCGGTGCCCGGCTGACGCGCGGCAGATCCACCCGGGTGGGCAGCGAGGCCGCGCTGTCGGTGATGCGTTGGGCCGAGCCCGCCAGCGAATCGAGTGCCGCCTCGAGATCGCCCAGGCGCGGCGTCAGCTGGTCGTATCGGTCGGCGAGCTCGGCGTAGCGGGTGGCGGCGTCGCGCAGATCTCGCTCCAGCACGGTGTGATCGACCCCGAGCGTGGTCTGCGTCGCGACGACCGGGTCGATCGCTCGGTGCGCGGCGGCGTCGGCGGCCGACTGCAGGCCGGTGACCGACGCGAGGGCGACGGCATATGCCCCGGTCGAGACGCCGAGCAGGACCGCCAGATGGACCGGCCGGCGGGCGTCAATCCCCATCGTGCTCGTCCTCGTGCTCGTCCTCGTGCTCGCGGCTGGTGCTGCGCGACACGACCGGTCGCGCGGCGGCCCGGGACGAGGCGTTCGAGGCCAGCGTCGTCTGCGCCTTGGCCACGGCCGCCTCGAGCTTGGCCAGCTTGGCCTTCGCGCTCTGCAGCTGGCTGGCCAGATCCTTGGCGTGGCCCGCATCGGCCTCGATCCGCGCGCCCGCCTGCTCGAGCGCCGTCGCGAGATCGCGCGAGCGGGCGTCGAGCGCGGCCAGCTGGTCGAGCAACGCGGCCGAGCGCGTCTGTTCGTCCGTGAGCCGTGCGCGCAGCTCCGCAGCGGACACCGGCGCCACGGGCAGCGGCGCGGCGCTGGCGGTCCAGGCGGCGGCTGCCCGGATGGCACCCAGCGCGAGGATCACGACGAGGACGACCCCGACGACGGTCGCCAGGCGCCGGATGAGCAGCGATTCGGTCATGGCTTGGTTGCCTCCGTGCGGGACGTGGAGAAGGTGGGTCGACCGCGACGAGCCGCCCAGTAGCGATAGGCGGCCACCGCGATGACGAGCACCGCGGCGACGATGTAGAACGCGAGCAGGGCCGGGGTGTCGGTGCCGGCCAGCACGCCGTGCAGCCAGCTCAACCAGAAGATCAGCGCCGCCAGTCGATGGAGCGAGAGCCACGCACCGGCCGGCAGCAGCTTCGTCCAGCGAGCGGACACGGCGGTGATCACGAAGGCGTACAGCGCCAGCGTGCCGAGCGCGACCGGCGAGCTGCGGTAGCGCGACATGCCGGGGATGAACGCGCCGACGACGTCCACGCCCGACTTCGAATCGACCACGAGGCTCAAGACGTGCGCCGCCAGGAACGCCATGACGAACACCCAGATGTGGTCATGCCACGGGAACACCCGTTTCGATAGCTTCCAGGTCGCCTTGTTGTGGGGGTGGCTCATCACCAGTCCGATGAGGACCTGCAGCGTCAGCAGGCCGAACGCGACGACGCCCGTCGCCCGCGCCGCCAGCCAGAACCGGAGCTCGGCCTGGCGATCCGTGCTGGCGGGCAGGATCTGGTCGGTCGCGTACAGGAGCACGATGCCGAGCACGGCCGCGAGCACGGCGCTGCTCCGAGCGGTCAGTCGAAAGGGTGGCGCGGGGCGCGCGACGACCTGGGTGGGGGCGGGATCAGGCACGACTGAAGTCTCCCGGCGGTGAGATGTCTACTCCGCCGAGTCGGCCAGGCCCAAAAAGGTTTCAGCCGTTGCGCGGTCCGATGGTCCCGGGTCGGTCTGGTCCTAGTGGGCGTCGAGGCCCGACGCGCCGACAGCCATCGAAAAGACATAGATCGCGACCGCGCCGGCAAGGGTCGCGGCGACGACCGCCCGCGAGCTGCCTCGCCGGTGGGCCTCGGGCAGGAGCTCGGCGGCCCCGACGTACAGGAAGAAGCCCGCGAAGAAGCCGAGGATCGCCCCGAGCACCGCGTCGGGGACGGAGATGATGGTCCCGAGCAGGACGCCGACGACCGGTGCGGCCGCGACGAGGAGGACCCAGCGGTACGCGGTCGCGGCGCTGGCGCGGCTGGCGAGCAGGAAGCTGACCACGCCGATCCCGTCGCTGAAGCGATGGACGATGACGACCGCCGCGATGATCACCGCGAGACCGCCGCCGGCCGCGATCGCGGCGGCCAGGGCGATGCCGTCGAGGAAGCTGTGGATCGCCATCCCGGTCGCGCCGACGACCCCGATGTGCTGATGGGCGGCCGCGTCGTGGTCGAGCTCGGACGCGGTCTCGTGGCCGACGTGGAGGGTCGTGAGCTTGTCGACCGCGTAGAACGACAGGAACCCGGCGGCGATGCACACCATGGCGACGTCCATCGAGCCGATGTGGGCGATCGATTCGGGGATGAGGTCGAAGAACGCGGCCCCGATCCGGATGCCGGCACCGACCGCGATGATCATCCCGACGTAGCGGACGGCACGCAGCGCCAGCCAGCCGCCGATCAGGGCTGAGGCGAAGGCGCCGAACGAGACGGCCAGCGCCGCAACCGGCATCAGGCGGCGTCCCCGGTCGTCGCCGCGTCACGCCGACCGGTCGCGCCGCGCGCCCGGCACTCGGAGCAGCGCCCGAACAGCTCCAGGCGGTGCTCGTCGATCTCGAAATCGGTCTGGCGGGCGATCTCGGCGACGACCGCCCGCAACCCGTGGTCCTCGATGTCGAGCGACCGGCCGCAGCTCGAGCAGACGAGGTGGTGGTGGTGGTTCGGCTCGCACACCACGTACGCGTGGTCGCCGCCGGGCAGGTCGAGCCGCTCGACGGCGTGCAGGTCGACGAGCAGGTCGAGCGTCCGGAAGATCGTGGCCCGCCCGATCGACAGCCGGCGGCGACGGACGTCGGACTCGAGGTCGGCGGCCGTGAAGTGCTCGGTGCGGCCCTCGAGGAGACGAAGGAGCGAGCGGCGCGCCGTGGTCGAGCGGTAGCCGGCGGCTTCGATCGTGCGTTCGAGGATGGGTTCGTCGGTGGACATCCTCGGAATGATACTCAGTCTCAGTAGCCGTTGTCCAGCGAGTGCTGGTCGGCGGTGGGTCGATCCGGTCAGCTGGCGACGTCGGCCATGGCGATGGCGATCTCCTCGCTGCCCATGACGCCCTGGAACGTGGCGTGGACGAGCCCGTCGGCGGCCACCACGAATACCCACGGGATGGAGCTCGTCCCGAGACCCGGTCCGTCGAGGCCCCACGCGACGCTCCACGGCGCGAGTCGCGGCGGGCCGCTCGGCGGATCCAGCGCCAGGGAGCCGCCGCCGTATCGCGTGACATACGGCTCGGCGTGGATCACCGCGAGGCGGGGGACGTCGACGGCGGTACGGTGCAGGATCGACAGCGCGCTGCCACACGCCGGCGTCTCGAGGAAGCCGGCCGAATCGAGCACGAACACGAACGGCACGCCGTCGGTCAGGGCGCCCGCGACCGACCGGCCGTAGAAGGCCGGGTTGGGGTGTGGATCGGCGGTCAGCTGCTTGAAGTCGAAGACGACGTCGTTGACGGTCGGCGTCTTGACCGACGGCGCGGCCGTGCCACGGACCGGGACACCGCCCGGATCGCGCACCGCGATGGTCGTGGTGGCTTGTCGGCCGCCGCTGCTGATCGCCACCTGCCAGCGACCGGCTTCGGCCAAGGTCGGGTCGAACCGGATCAGGTCGCGTTGGCCGCCCGGGGCACGCACGATCGATCCGGCGGCGTCCACCGTGGTACCGGCATCCGGTCCGCTGAACCGAGCCGTCACCGGCGTGGCGATCGGGTGGACCGCGCTCCCGTCGGTCTCCTCGAGTGCCACGAGGACGGTCGATGTCCCGGCCCAGACCGAGGTGGAGACCACCACCGCCTGCAGCCCCGACGTGTCGGCCGGCGGCACGGACGAGCTCGGGCCGCAGCCGACGACGACCCCGAGGAG
>DAIUES010000035.1:0-17104 GCA_036844985.1 Candidatus Limnocylindrales bacterium | reverse complement strand
GATCCCCTCCCGGGCCGCCCAGCGATGGAAGGACCGGATGGCGGCCAGACGCTGGGCAACCGTCGTGCGCGAGGCAGCGCCACCGAGCCGCGCCAGGTACGCGCGCAGGTCCGGGCGACCGGGCCGGCGCCAGTCCACGCCGCGGCTGCCGAGCCAGCCGAGGTATGCCCCGACCGCCGTCGCGTACGCCCGGATCGTGTGCGGCGACGCGTCACGGGCCGCCAGGGAGCGGAGGAAGCGGTCCAGCGTGGGATCGGTCGCAGGGTCCCCCGCGACCTCGCTCACGCCTCGGGCGCCGGCTCGGAGGGTCGGCTGCGCCGGGTCGAGCCGCGCGCGCCGCTGCTGCGGGTTCCAGCGCCGCGGGCACGTCCAGCGGGCCGCGTCCCACCGGAGCGTCCGGCTCGTTGCGGGCGTGCCAGCGCCGACGGATCTGGCGGACCGCCGGGATAGCGCTCCCCGGGCACGATGCCCTCGGGTGCGACATCGCTCGTGGAGCCGCACACGAGACAGATCGTGGCGTCGCCCTTGCGCGCCAGCGGCCCGTCGTCGGTGTCGTGCATGCCGCCGAGCGGCTCGTTGTTCGTCGTGAAGTCGCACTTCGGGTAGTTCGAGCATCCCCAGAAGACGTTGCCGGTGCGTCGCGCGCGCCGCGGCACGAGGTGGCCGTCATGGTTCTTGGGGCATTCGACGGTGAACGGCAGCGGGTCCGGCGGCGGCGGGCCGTTCTTCTTGATGAACTTGCAGTCCGGGTACCGCGAGCACCCGACGAACGGCCCGAACCGGCCGTTCTTGCTCAGCAGCGTGCCCTGGCCGCATTCCGGGCAGGTCTCGCCAGTGCCCTCCTGGGGTGGCGGGGCGTCCTCGGGCAGCGGTCGCGTCTCCTTGTGCTCGGGATACAGGGAGCAGGCCAGGAAGCGTCCGTTCCGACCGAACCGGATGACCATCGGATGGCCCAGCGAACACTTCTCGTCGGTCGGCTGTGTCCACGGCGGGAGGTCGCCCGCCTCGTCGACAAGGCCCTTCAGCGGGCCGTAGAAGTCGCGCAGCAGGACGACCCAGCCCCGCTCGCCCCGGGCGATCTCGTCGAGTTCCTCCTCCATCCGGGCGGTGAACTCCATGTTGACGTAGTCGCCGAAGTGCTCGACGAGGAAGTCGGTCACGACCTCGGCCACCGGTTCGGGCCACAGGCGCCGCTCCTCGACCCGCACGTAGCCACGATCGACGATGGTCGAGATCGTGGCGGCGTACGTCGACGGACGGCCGATGCCGCGTTCCTCGAGTGCCTTGATCAGCGTCGCTTCTGTGAAGCGCGGCGGCGGCTCGGTGAAATGCTGGGTCGGAGTGACGTCGCCGACATCGGTCCGGTCCCCCTCCGCCAGGGGCGGCAGCCGGCGGGCGGCCTCCTCGTCGTCGGTCGTGTCGTCGTCGCGGCCCTCGGTGTAGACCCGGGCGAATCCGTCGAACAGGGTCTTCGTCGAGCTCGCCCGCAGCTCGTACGGGCCGTCGGCCAAGTCGACCGTGGTCGTCTCGAGCTCCTTGGGCGCCATCTGGGAGGCCAGCGCGCGTTGCCAGATGAGCCGATACAGCCGCAGCTCCTCGGGCTTGAGCGAGTCGGCCAGCGAGTCCGGGTCGCGCATGAAGCTCGTCGGACGGATCGATTCGTGGGCCTCCTGGGCACCCTTGGACTTCGTCTTGTAGACGCGGCCCTTGGGCATCGTGAACGGCTCGCCGAAGCGCTGGGCGATCACGTCGCGCGCCTCGCCCATGGCGATCCCGGCCATCGCGGTCGAGTCGGTGCGCATGTAGGTGATGAGCCCGACGTGTCCGTCCGGCGTGTCGGCGCCCTCGTACAGGCGCTGGGCGATCGACATCGTCCGCTTCGGGCTGAACGACAGCTTGCGGCTGGCCTCCTGCTGGAGGGTCGAGGTGGTGAACGGCGGCGCGGGCGACCGCTTCTGGGTCCGCACCGCGACCTTGGTCACGACCGGGTGGGCGTCGCGCAGGGCGACGACGTGGCGTTCGGCCGTGCTCTCGTCGGCGATCGCCAGCGCCTCGCCATCGATCCGGACGAGCTCGGCCGCGAACGTGTCGCCGGCGGCCGTGGCGAGGATCGCTTCGATCGTCCAGTACTCGCGGGCGGTGAATGCCTCGATCTCGCGTTCGCGCTCGACGACGAGGCGGACGGCGACCGACTGGACGCGCCCGGCCGACAGCCCGCGCTGGACCTTCCTGCCGATGAGCGGGCTCAACGTGTAGCCGACCAGGCGGTCGATCACCCGGCGAGTCTGCTGGGCGTCGACGAGATTGCGGTCGATGTCGCGAGGGTTGGCGAAGGCTTCGCGGATGGCCGGCTCGGTGATCTCGCTGAAGGTCACCCGGCGGGTCTTGGCCTCCGGCACGTGGGCGGCCTCGGCGACATGCCAGGCGATGGCCTCCCCCTCGCGATCGAGGTCGGTCGCGAGGTAGACCATGTCCGAGCCCTTGGCGGCCTTCTCGATGTCGCTGACCTGCTTCCGGCGGTCGTCGCTGATGACGTACTCCGGCGCGAAGTCGTGGTCGACATCGACCCCGAACTTGCCCTTGCCGGGGTTCTCGGGGAGGTCACGGACGTGGCCATAGGAGGCCAGGACGCGGTAGTCCGGACCGAGGTAGCGCTCGATGGTTCGCGCCTTCGCAGGCGACTCGACGATGACAAGGTTCTTCGACACGGCCGGGAGTGTAGCACCGGGTCCTGCACCGTCCATTGCGCGTCGAGCGCACCGGATGCGCCGCCGACGAACGCGCCCGAAGGGCGCGGCACCGACCGTCAGCCCCTCGCTCAGACCTCGCGGATGCGGCGGAGGAAGTCCTCGTCGATCTCGAGCTCCTCTTCGGGCTCGACCTCGACGGCGGGCGTCGGGGCGGTGACGGCCGTGGCGACCGGGAGCGGCAGGTCGACGCCCGCGGCGAGCGCGGCGGCCGGCGGGATCTCAACGAAGCGCATGTTGAGGTACGGGAAGAAGAAGACCGATGCCGAGTCGTCGATGAACACCGGTCGCTTGCCGTCGAGGGTTCGCAGGTTCGTGCAGCGGACCCCGAGGTCACCGGGGCTGGGCAACTCGAACAGGTCCGCGATCAGAGGCTGCTCGTTGTTGATGTGGAGGACGACGTTGCGGATCACCCGGCCATCCTGACCGCCGTGAGTCGCGACGGCGAGTGGCCCGATGGTCCCGCTACGGGTGGTAGAAGTCGACGACCAGCCGAACGCGACCGCTGGACACCCAGACGCCGATCCCGACCCGGTCGTACTGGCTGTTCATCAGGTTCACGTAGTGGCCGCCGGGCGGGCTCCATGACCGTTCGCTCTGGAAGTACAGGTGGCTGCCGAGGACGGAGCTCGTCGGCTTGCCCGAGCGGCAGCCGAGGTTCTCTGCCCAGCGGTAGCTCGTGTAGCCCGCCCGCCGCAGGCGGTCGCCCGGGTTGCCACCGCTGAAGTGGCTGCAGATGTTGTTCACCGCGAGCTTCTTGGCGTACGGCCGCGACACCTTCGACGAGATGCCGCTGTCGAGGCGGAGCGGGGCGACGCTGCGGCCGCCGGGGCTGCTGCAGCCGCCACTCGAGGTCACGATGCCGCCGGTCCGGGTGCAGTTCATCAGGCCGAGGTAGTACCGCTCGACCGACGCCCAGCTGCCGGATCCGACCGAACCGCCGCCGCCACCACCACCGCCGCCGCCACCACCACCGCCCCCGCCGCCGGTGTCGCCGGTCCCCGTCGTGCGGACGGGAGCGGCGGGCGTGGGCTTGGGGATGGTCCGGAAGGCGGCCGAGGCGGCCGATCCGAGGGCCGCGCCATCGCGGCTCTCGGCCGAGGCGGCGACCGTCGCCACGACCTTGGCGTCATAGGGCAGCGTCGCGCTCGGGTCGAAGACGAGGACCGTGTCGTTCTCGGCGAAACTGATGGCGCCGCCGACCGCGTTGCCGTCGACGGTGACCTTGAACGCCGCCTTCGTCGTGGCGTGGTCCATCCGCTCGGTGAACCGGACCGAGATCGCGGCGCCACGTTCGACGTCGTCGGTCTTGGCTCGCGGCCGGAAGCGCACGACGGCGGGAGCGACCGAGGTGCGGACCGCGATCGACTGCGGCGCGATCTCGACCCCGTCGGTATCACGCACGCCGGCCAACGTCAGCTTGTAGCGGGTGTCCGGCTTGAGCGCGGCGGCGGGGAGGAAGCGGTAGCTGACGGTACCGCCCAGCGACGAGGCGGCGGTCAACGCACCGGGCACCGCCGGCTCGAGGGTCACCGCGCCATCGAGGCTGGCCGTGTCGACCGACGTGTCGAACGTGATCAGGAAGCCGCTGTCGATGGCGACGCGCGTGCCGACCGCGGTGGTCGGGGCGATGACCGCAGTCGCTGGCGCACGGGTCAGGAATGCGGCCCTCGCCGGGCTCGTGGTCGGGCGGCCGGTGCGGGCGAGGGCGCCGGCCTGGACCGTGACCGTGTAGTACGTGCCGGCGGCCCAGTGGGTCGCGGGGCTGATCTCGAGGACCGTGTCGTCGGCGCTCCAGCGCAGCGTGACCTCCGCCGCCGGCTCGACGCTGATGGCGGACGCCACCGACTCGCGCTGCATCGGGGTACTGAACCGCAGCGACGCGGCCGCGCCGACATCGACCTTGGTGCCGATGGCCGTGCTGAATGCCGCCTGGGTGAGCGGGACGATCTCGGTCGGTGCGGTGGCGGTCGTGGTGGTCGGCTTCGCCAGCCCGATGGTGCCGAGCGCGAGGACGCCACCGAGGGCGACGGCGACGCCGGCGCGGACCAGTCCCGAACGACCGAGCGCGGTCGATGCATAGACGACCGCGAGCACGGGCAGCGCGAGGATCGCGATGAGGAGTTTCCGCAATACAGGTTCCCGGCTGTGAGCATCCGGGAGCGATCGGGATCCCCCGCATGATCGCCCGCGACGCACTGGGGGCGCGACGCGCCGGTCAGGGTAGCACCACTCCGCTCGAACGGGCAACCGTCGCTCGAGCCACGTGGCGTCCAGCAACGATGCGGGGTCGCTCGCCGAGCAGCGGACCGGCCGGCCGGAAGCGGCCGTGGATGCCAGCCGCCAGACCGCGTCGCTCGAGCAGGGTGAGGGCCGCGAGAATCGTCGCGACGGGCAGGTCGAGGCGGGCGACGAGCTCGTCGACGGTCGTCAGCCCCGACACCAGTCCGGTCGCGACCACCGCCTCGGTCCGACCGAGATCCTGGAGGCTGGCGTCGACAAGCCGATCGCGGGCCTCGGGGAGCGGGTCGCTGAAACCGAGGTCGGCGATGAGTTGCGGGATGCCCGCCACGATGCGACTCGCCTCGGGGAACTCGCGCAGAAACGCGAGGCAACCCGCCGACATCGTGGCGTCGAGCGCCCCCGGCACGAGGAAGCAGGGCCGACCCTGCTCGAGCGCCCACGACGCGGTGATGAGCGCGCCGGACCGGGCCGGGGCCTCGATGACGACCGTGGCATCGGACAACCCGCTGATGATGCGATTGCGCCGCGGGAACGTGCCGTTCGACGGCAGGGTGTCGGGCGCGAGCTCCGAGACCACGGCGCCACCCGCGGCGACGATGGCGGCGGCGAGGCGACTGTGGGCGCGCGGCGCAAGGACCGCGTGACCACCGCCGATGACGGCGACCGTGCGGCCGCCGGCCCGCAAGGTCGCGTCGTGTGCGGCTCCGTCGATGCCGAACGCGAGGCCCGACACGATGACGGCGTCGGCCGCGACCAGCGCGGTGGCGACTCGGCCGGCGACGGTCCGTCCCGCCGTCGTGGCCCGCCGCGTCCCCACCACCGCGACCGAGCGGCCCGCCGAGAGCGCCGCCGGGTCACCCTGCAGGTACAGCACGTGGGGTGGCATGGCGATGCCCGCCAGGCGAGCTGGATAGGCCGGCTCCTCCATCGTGACCACGTCGACGCCGACCTCGCGCAGCCGACGCAGCTTGGCATCGCCAGCCTGGACCGCCTCGACGATCGCGTCGGCCACGGTCGGCAAGATGGCCGACTGGCGGCGCGATGACGGCGAGTCGGGTGGTGTCTCGGCGAGGCGCGCCGCCCCGCCGGGCTCCGCCGCCGCGGCCAGGATGCTGCGCCCCGTGCCGTACCGGGACAGCAGCGCCGAGAAGCCGAGGGGGCCGAGGCCATGCACGTCCGACAGGACGGCCCACGCGTCGCGCTCGGGGCCGTACGGATCGGGCGTGTCCAGCTCGTCGAACGCGGCCGACGGCGCGACCCGAGCGTCGTGTGGCGCGGGGTCCATGCCCGCGCCGACCCCGAGCATCAGGACGCCAGCGCGGTCGCGGCGCGTGCCGCCGGCGAGCGGTACCAGGCGGCCTCGTCGAGATGGGGCGTCGCGACCTGCGGCGAGCCGTCGAGATCGGCGATCGTCCGCGCGACGCGGAGCAGTCGCTCGGTGCCGCGCCCGCTGGCCGACTCGGCCTCGGCCAGCTCGACGACCCGCCTCGACGCTTCGGCGGACAGGCGGCACGCCCGCCGCAGCGCCCGCCCGCGCAGCCGCCCGTTCGGGCTGCCTCGATCGGCCGCGGCCAGCGCCAGCGCGCGCTCGATCCGCGCCCGGACCGCGGCCGAAGCCTCGGGATCGCGTCCGTCGACGATCGCGGCGGCGGGCACGCGCGGCATCGACACCCACAGGTCGATCCGGTCGCGCAGCGGTCCCGACACGCGCCGGTCGTAGCGTTCCACGTCGCCCGGGCTGCAGCGGCAGCGACCCTCCGGCAGCGCGCCGGCGAACCCGCACCGACACGGGTTCATCGCGGCGACGAGCTGGAACCGGGCCGGGAAGGTCATCACCCGCCCGGCCCTCGCGATGACGACCTGGCCCTCCTCGAGCGGCTGGCGGAGGGCTTCGAGGACGTCGCGGTCGAACTCGGCCAGCTCGTCGAGGAACAGCACGCCCGACGAGGCGCGCGTGACCTCACCCGGGGTCATCGCCGGGCCGCCGCCGACCATGGCCGCATACGACATCGTGTGATGCGGGGCACGGAACGGCGGCTGGCGTCGGAGCGCCTCGATCGGGCCTTCGCCGGCAGCCGACGCGACGATCGAGACCGCCAGCGCCGCCGCGTCGTCGAGGCTCGGCAACAGTCCGGGGATCGTCCGCGCGAGCAGCGTCTTGCCCACCCCGGGCGGCCCGATGAACAACAGCCCGTGCTCGCCGGCGAGGGCGATCTCGAGCCCGCGACGCGCCTCCGCCTGACCCCGTACCTCGGCCAGGTCGGGCACGCTGCCCTGCCCGGCCGGCCCCGATGCGGGAGGCGACGCGACCGTCGGGCCGGAGATCGATATCCGCGGCATCGCGACCGGGGCCTTGCGGGGTCGGCGCCCGCGGACCGCCTCGGCAGCCTCGACCAGGCTGGCGACACCGACGACCTGCACGCCCGCGACCAACCGCGCCTCGGCCTCGGCCGCGGCCGACACGACGACGCGATGGATCCCGCGGGCCGCCACGGCAGCGACCATCGGCAGGATGCCGGGGACCGGGCGAACCTCGCCACCCAATCCGAGCTCGCCGAGCAGGGCCACGGGCGCGCCGCTGCGCAGCTGATCGGACCCGAGCAGGATCCCGACCGCCATCGCGAGATCGAGCGAGGCGCCCGTCTTGCGCAGCTCGGCCGGGGCGAGGTTGACCGTGATGCGTCGCGGCGGGAATTTGTAGCCGGCATTGCGGATGGCACCGCGAACCCGCTCGCGTGCCTCCTGGACCGCCGTATCGGCCAACCCGACGATGGTGAAGCCGGGCAGCCCGGGGGCGACATCGACCTCGACCCGGATCGACCGGCCGTCGAGGCCGTGGAGTGTCGCGGAAGGGACGACGGCCAGCATGCCCGGACCCTAACCGGGCACGCTCACCGCGGACTTATCGAGCGGTCACCGCCGTGGCGACCGGCGCACCGGTCGCCTCGACCGCCGACTTGTCGATGGCCCGCGCGAACTGCAGCAGCGACGCGCCGAGCGGCGAGTCGGCCTTGGTGAACATGAACGGCGCACCCGAGTTGAGGGCGCTGATGGCGCCCCGGTACTCGTTGACGATCTGATGGTCGATGGTCCGCTTGAGCGCGCCCTCGGCGTTCTTGACGTTGATGCCCGTGAACGCATTCGAGCGGTTGAGGACGAGTTGGACCTTGCCCGGCGGGTAGCCGAGGTGGTTCATCGTCTCGAGGATCAGGCGCACGTTCTTGAGACACGACAGGTCGGCCGTCATCACCACGAAGACCGTCTCGGCCGATTCGAACACCCCGAGGTTGACGTCGTCGAGGCGCTTGTCCACGTCGACCAGGATGTAGTCGTACATCGTCGTCAGCTGGGCGGCGATGTAGGGCAGGTGCTCGGGTCGCACCAGCTCGGCCGTCTCGGGCGACGGCGGGGCCAGCAGCAGGTCGATCCCCGAGTCGTGCTTGACGATGACGTTGCGGATGATGTCGGCGTCGATGGCCGTCGCCGTCACGACGTCGACGATGCTCTTGCGGTCGAGTCCGAGGTCGAGGAACACGCGGTGATCGCCGAACTGGAGGTTGCCGTCGACGAGGCACACCTTGCGGCCGAGCTCGCGATGGAGGGCGATCGCCGCGTTGATCGAGATGGTCGTCGTCCCGACGCCGCCCTTGGCCCCGTAGAACGCGAGGATGCGGCCCATCGGCGGGCGGGCGAGGAGCGCGTCGCGCGGGGCGAAGCGGGCCAGCAGGCTCTTGATGCGGGCCAGCAGCTCGGCCGGATGGAACGGCTTGATGAGGTAGTCGTCGGCACCGGCGCGCAGGCCGCGGACCTTCTGTTCGACCTCGCGCTCGGCGGTGAGCATGATGATCGGAACGTGGGCCGAGCCGCCCTCCTCGCTCCGGATCTTGGCCGCCACCTGGTATCCGTCGAGCTTGGGCAGCATGACGTCGAGCAGGATGAGATCGGGTGCCTCCGCGCCCCACAGCCGGAAGCCCTCGGCGCCGTCGCCCGAGATGACGACGTCATAGCCCTCCTGCTTGAGGGTGTACTGCAGGAGTCGCTGGACGTTCGGGTCGTCGTCGACGACGAGGATCTTGGCCGCCATCAGTCCTCCACGGATGTCGCGTGGGTATCCGGCCCCCCGTCTGCGGGCCTTCGCGGAGCGATTATAGGACTCGCCCCCGATCGGTCGACATCCTCGTCGCGGGCACGCGCGAACGCCACCCGCAGGAAGTCCGTCACGCGCTGCTCATAGTCCTGTCGGGCCACCGCGTGGCCCCGGCTGTGGTCGGCGCCGGGCACGGTCCAGTGCTCCGTGTTCGGGCCGGCCAGCGCCACCAGGCGACGGCCGTCGGCCAGCGGGACCGTCCGGTCGTCCTCGCCGTGGATGAGCAGGAGCGGCACCGGCTCCACCAGGCCGATCATCCGGCGCGGCTCCGTCAGGCGCAGGTCCGTGCCGAGCGTCCGGCCAGCGGCGTCGAACAACCGGGCGGCGATGAAGCGTGCGCCGGGCACCCGCAGTCGATTGGCGACCGGGACCTCGACCTCGGGCGCGGTCGAATCGGCCACCACGGCGACGATCTGCGGTCGCGGCGCCCCGATCGCGGCCCGTGGCTGCGCCGGGTCGATGTCCGCGGCGACGAGCGAGCCGTCGCCCAGGACGGCGACCGCCGCGATCGCCGCCATCCCGCCCATCGACGTGCCGACGAGGGCGACCCGGGTGATGCCCCGCTCGCCGAGCCACGCCAGCGCCCCGGCGACGTCTTCGACCTCGAGCATGCCGAACGTCGATGGCCCGTCGGCCGACCCGCCGTGCCCGCGGAAATCGAGCCCGAGCACGCCCGCGGTCCTGCGCAGGAACGGGCCGTACTCGACGAGATCGGGCGCGACCGAGCCGGAGTAGCCGTGCAACAGCAGCACGGCCTCGTGCGGATCTGCGACCCGCTGGCCGTCGCGCTCCGACGACAGCCACCGACCGGCCAGCGCGAGCCCGTCGCGGGCACGCAACCGCACGACCTCGCCACCGAGCGCGTCGAGGGCGGGCCGCAGGTCCGCCTCCTCGGGCGTGACCCGGGGCGCATCGAGCAGGCGGGCCGACGCCTTGCGCGCCGCCGCGCGCAGGGTCACGGCCGACACCAGGGCCGCACCCCCGGCCGCCAATGCGCGGCGGATCACCCCGCCGTCGTCGAGCCGCCGGTCGACCGCGGCGGTCCATCGGGCAGGCGTGGCGCAGCGCCGCCACCAGCGGCCGTAGCGGGCCCGGACCCACCGCGCTCCGAGGGCGTCAGGTAGTCGATGAACGGTTCGAGCAGGCGGGTGTACTCGACGGGGATGACGAACTTCGTCGACGGCCCGGAGCCGAGCGCCTTGAGCGTCTCGAGGTATTGCAGCGACATCGTCTTCTGGTCGACTCCGGTCGCCGCCTGGAAGATGCGCGTCAGCGCCTCGCTGAAGCCTTCGGCACGCAGGATCGCGGCCTGCCGTTCGCCCTCGGCCTTGAGGATCTCGGACTGCTTCTGGCCCTCGGCCACGTTGATCGCCGATTGGCGCGCGCCCTCCGACTCGGTGATGACCGCCCGCCGGGTCCGCTCCGCCGACAGCATCCGGTTCATCGAATCGAGGATGTCGCGTGGCGGGGTGATCTCGCGGATCTCGACGCGGGTGATCTTGCCGCCCCAGTTCTCGGTGATCTCGTCGAGCTTGGTGCGCAGGACCTCGTTGATCTGGTCGCGCTTGGACAGGACGTCGTCGAGCAGGAAATCGCCGACGACGGCACGCAGGTTGGTGGTGGCCACGCCGGCCAGCGCGCCCACGAAGTCCTGGACGTTCACCACGCTCTTGAGCGGGTCGACGATGCGCCAGTAGATCAGGAAATCGATGGGGATCGTGACGTTGTCCTTGGTGATCGCCGTCTGGCTCGGGACCTCGACGAACTGCTCGCGGAGATTGACCTTGCGCGGCCGATCGATGAACGGGATGAGGAACACCAGGCCGGGCCCCTTGACGAGCGAGTCGTCGGTGTTGCCGAGGCGATACACGACGAGCTTGTCGCCGCGGTTGACGACGCGGATCGACAGCCACAGCACGAGCAGCAACAGGACGACGATGGCCACGACCGTGGCCAGCAGCGGCAGATCCGGCATGAGGCTCCTTCTCCGATGGGCCGGGCTTCAGCCGGCCTGCTCGACGGGTTCGACGATGAGGGTCAGACCATCCTGGCCGACGACGCGAACGGTGGCGCCCGATGGCACCACCGCACCGTCGGTGGTCCGCGCCGACCACTCCTCCCCGGCAGCGTAGACGACGCCGAGCGGAACGAGCGCCGCGCGCACATCGGCCAGCGCCCCAGCCGCCAGGAGCGGACCGGTGGCGGTGAACAGCGGCCCGTTCGGGCGATCGCGCCGCCAACGGACGACGACGGTGAGGATGAACAGGACGTACAGGCCGGTCGCGATGGTCAGCGCGACGATGACGCGGGGATCGACGGAGATGGCGGGGGCGAGCGGCGTGCCGGGCGCGGTGTACAGCGCCGACGCGCCCAGCGCGAAGCAGACGATCCCCGCGACCGTGAGCAGGCCGTGGCTGGTCACGCTGAACTCGAGCAGGAACAGCACGACCGCAAGGCCGATGAGCAGCAGGCCGGCGACATTGAGGGGCAGGCTGCCGAACCCGATGAACGCGAGCACGATCGCAAGCCCCCCGAGGATGCCCGTCGCGAAGTTGGGGCTCTGCAGCTCGAACAACAGGCCGTAGAACCCGAGCGTGAACAGGATGAACGCGATGTTCGGGTCGGACAGCAGGTGCAGGAACTGCTGGGCCGGGTTCATCTCGAGTTCGACGATCCGGGCGCCGCCGGTGGCGATCGTGGCGTCGGTCCCGCGGACCCGCACGACACGGCCGTCGGCGGCGGCGAGCACGTCGTCGATGGTCGTGGCCAGGCCGTCGATGGCACCCTGCTGGAGAGCCTCGCTGGCGGGCGACGAGCGGGCGTCACGCACGGTCTGCTCGGCCCAGTCGGCGTTCCGACCGCGGGTCTCGGCGATGGACCGGATGTTCGCGATGGCGTCGTTGCGGACCTTCTGGCCGAGCGTGCCGCCGATGTCCTCGCCGCTGCCACCGACCGGCGACGCGGCCCCGATGTTGGTGCCGGGCGCCATGAGCGCGACATGACCGGCCAACGTGATGAACGTACCCGCGCTGGCGGCCCGGGCACCGGACGGCGCGACCCACACGATCACCGGCAGGGGCGCCTCGAGGAACGACGACACGATGCGTTGGGTCGAGTCGAGGCTGCCGCCCGGCGTGTTCAGGCGGACGACGACGGCCGCCGCCCCGTCCTCGTGCGCCCGCGCGATCCCGCCCTCGAGGTAGCCGGCGAGGACGTTGTCGACGACCCCCGTCGCGGGCAGCACCACGACCGTCCTGTCCGCCCCGTCCGGGGTCGGTGTCGCGGTCTGGGCCGCGACCCCGGCCGCGGCCAGCAAGAGCAGCCCCGCGAGCAACGGGACGGCGGATAGCGACCGGACGATGTGACGGGTCACGTGGCGACCTCGGTTGGTCGGCCTATCGTAGCGCCGCGCCGGCCAGAGCCTCGAACACGAGTCGGCTCCAGCTCTCGAGCCGATCGGCCACGGCCGCCACATCGCTCGGTGGCACGAACGAGCCCGACAGCTTGTCCGTCTCGCGGATCGACACGGAGCGCCCGGCCGCATCGGCCAGGAACACGATGCCGAGGTGGACGGCACCGACGTCGGTCGTGTCGTCGTTGAGCAGCGCGAGCGGGACGAACTCGGGTTCGAACGCCGCGACCACTTCCTCGTGCCACTCGCGACGGAGACCGCCGGGGATGCCGTCGTCTCCCGGGTTGAGGTGGCCGCCCACCCCGATCGAAAAGCGGTCGTGGAGTCGGACATCCCCGCCGGCGCGGGTCCGGCGCATGAGGAAGTAGGCGTCGCCGTCACGCAGGACCACGTACGGGATGATCTGCTTGTGCTCGCGATCGATCTCCATGTCGGCCCGCGGCCGATAGCGGCCGTGGGCGGCCACGACATCGAGGAACGGTGCCAGGCCATCGGTCCGCAGGCCGTACCAGCCGCCGGCGTCGGGCACGAGGGAGCGCGGGACGACCAGGACCTCCTCGGAGGCCTCCTCGGGCGCGCGCGCCGATGCGTCCGTCATCGCGAGGTCGCCTCGAGCGTGTCGCGCGCCGTGGCGAGCCGGGTGGCGATGTCGGCCGCCGACGGACCGTCGATGCGCTCGAGGTCGGACAGCCAATCCTCCAGCACCGTGATCAGGTCCCGCACGCGCGCCGCGACCGCGGGACCGTTCGTGGCGATCATCCCGGCACCCATCTCCACGTCGCCGCGTGCCAGGCGGGTCGTGTCGCGCCAGCCCGAGGCAGCCAGCCGAGCGGCGGTCGGCCAGTCGGCCCGCGTCGCCCGCGGCCCCTGACCGGCCACGGCCTCCACGAGGGCCGCGGCCACCACGAGCGGCAGGTGGCTGATGGCCGCGACCGCCTCGTCGTGCACGTGCGCGGTGATCCGGACCGGCCGGGCGCCCGTCGCGCCGATGAGACGCTCGACCCGCTCGACCGCGGCGACATCGTCGGTCGGGACGACGACCCATGGCCGCTCATCGAACAGGTCGGCGCTCGACGCGTCGTAGCCGCTGATCTCGCGACCGGCCATCGGGTGGCCGCCGACGAAGCGCAGCCCGAGGCTCGTCGCCCGCTCGACGATGCGGCCCTTGGTGCTGGCGACATCGGTGATGACCGCGTCCGGGTCGATGGCGGCACGCCAGCCCCTCGCCAGCTCGCCCAGCTGTTCGAGGACCACCGGCGCGGGTGCGGCGAGGACCACGAGCTCGGCCCCGTCGAGCGCCGCCTCGACCGACGCGGCGGCCACGTCCACGACCCCGTCCGCCAGGGCGCTCGCCGGACCGACCCGAGTCGGCGACCAGGCCGACACGACCCATCGCTCGCTGCCCGGGACCTCGCCCGAGCGATGAAGCGCGCGAGCCACCGACCCGCCGATCAGCCCGAAGCCGAGGATCGCGACGTGCATGGGCCCGAGTATCGCAGCCGGGTCGGGTCGGCGCTCCGAGGGCGGCACCAGGTCGGCCGGTGCTACCATCGGTCGTGGCGCGCAGAGAGGGTCGATGATTCCCGACACCAGGCCGATTCGAGTGCTGCTCGTCGACGACCACCACCTGTTGACCGACTCCCTGGCCAGGCTGCTCGACGCCGAACCCGACATCGAGGTCGTCGGTGTCGCGGGCACGGTGGCCGAGGCGAAGCGGCTGTCGAGCCGACGGATGGACGTGGTCCTGATGGATTACCGGCTGCCCGACGGGACAGGCGCCGAGGCGACACGCCACGTCAAGCGGCGCTGGCCCGGCGCCCGCGTCGTGATGCTGACCGCCGTCCAGAACGACGAGACCGTGCTCGAGTCGATCCAGGCCGGAGCCGACGGATACCTCACCAAGGATCGCGCGGTCGAGGACGTCGTGGCCACCGTCCGCAGCGCCAGCGCCGGCGAGACGCTCCTCCCGCGGTCGGTGATCATCGGCCTGGCGCGCCGGGTCGCCGATGCCCGCGACAAGCCGGCGGACCGGCCGGCGTTCGAGTCGCTCACGGGACGTGAGCTGGAGGTCCTGCGTGCCCTGGCCGAGGGGCTCCGGTCGGCCGACATCAGCGAGCGCCTCGAGATCTCGCGCAACACGCTGCGGACCCACGTCCAGAACATCATGACCAAGCTCGGGGTGCACTCCAAGCTCGAGGCGGTGACGGTCGCGCTCCGCCATCGGATCGTCGAGCCACCGCAGTCGGACGAGGAGCTGTACTAGCGGGCGCGAACCGGCGATCGGTCGCGGTCAGCCCGGGCCGGCGCGTCGTCGGTCGATCCGTCGATCGGCGCTCCGCCGCTCCTCGAGGTCGGGCGGCGGACCGGGATCATCGGGCGGGTTCTGGCGACGCAGCATCTCGCGCCGCTCCCGTTCGCGACGCTCGACGTCCAGGAATGCCCCGCAACGGGGACAGCGGCGCTCCTCGGCGAACAGCGATTCGAGCGGCGAAACGGTGTAGATCTGGCGCCCACAAGCCCAGCAGGCCAGTCGCGGCATCTCCCCCAGAACCTTTCTTGTTCCCGCGAGCCGGGTTTCTTCGCCGGACTACGACAGTTGCATGATGCCGGTTCCCGGGCGAGGCGGCATCATGGGTCTGATCTCTCCCCCCGGAGATCAGGTGGTCGCGCGGCCACCACGCAGACGGGCCGCCGCGTTTCCCCCGACGAGGCGGCCCGTCGATTCAGCTGACATCGGGTAATCCCGCCAGCGCAGCTTCGACCCTGGCCGTGGGGTACTCGTAGTCCTCCAGCGCGCCGTCGTGGAAGCGCTCGTAGGCCGTCAGATCGAAGTGGCCGTGGCCACACAGGTTGAACAGGATCACCTTCGACTCGCCGGCCTCACGCGCGGCGAGCGCCTCGTCGATGGCCACCTTGAGCGCGTGGGTCGGCTCGGGCGCCGGCAGGATCCCCTCGGCGCGGGTGAACTGCACGCCGGCCTCGAAGCTCGCGAGCTGGTGGACGCTGCGCGCTTCGATGGCGCCGTGCTCCTTGAGCAGGCTCACCAGCGGTGCCATGCCGTGATAGCGAAGACCGCCGGCGTGGATCGGCTCGGGGATGAAGTCGGCACCGAGCGTGTGCATCTTGACCAGCGGCGTCAGCTTGCCGGTGTCCCCGAAGTCGTAGGCGTACACGCCCCGGGTGAGGCTGGGCGCCGCCTCTGGCTCGGCTGCGATGACCCGGTAGTTCGCGCCGTCGCGGAAGTTGCGCCCGAGGAACGGGAAGGTCAACCCGGCGAAGTTGGACCCGCCGCCCGTGCACGCGATGACGATGTCGGGCGCCTCACCGGCCATCTCCATCTGCTCGAGCGCCTCCTGGCCGATGACGGTCTGGTGGAGGAGGACGTGGTTGAGCACCGACCCGAGCGCGTACTTCGTGTCGTCGCGTGTCGCGGCGTCCTCGACGGCCTCGCTGATGGCCATCCCCAGCGAGCCCGGGCTGTCGGGGTGCTCGGCGAGGACCGACCGTCCGTAGGCGGTCGTCAGCGACGGGCTGGCCACGACCTCGGCGCCGTACGTCTCCATGAGGATGCGGCGGTAGGGCTTCTGGTCGTAGCTGGCGCGGACCATGTAGACCTTGACCTCGAGGCCGAACAGGGCGCCGGCGAACGCGAGGGCACTTCCCCACTGGCCGGCGCCGGTCTCGGTCGCGAGTCGGCGGACGCCCTCCTGCTGGTTGTAGAACGCCTGCGGGATGGCCGTGTTCGGCTTGTGGCTGCCGGCCGGGCTGACGCCCTCGTACTTGTAGTAGATGTGGGCCGGCGTATCGAGCGCCCGCTCGAGGCGGTGGGCGCGGTACAGCGGGCTGGGCCGATAGAGCCGGTAGGCGTCGCGGACCGGTTCGGGGATCTCGATGTCGCGTTCGGTCGAGACCTCCTGGCCGATCAGCGCCATCGGGAACAACGGCGCCAAGTCGTCCGGGCCGATCGGTTGGCCGGTGCCCGGGTGAAGGGGTGGTGCCGGGGGGAAGGGCAGGTCGGCGGCGATGTTGTACCAGGCCCGCGGGATCCTCGACTCATCGAGGACGAACTTCGTCTGGCGGGGATCCGAGGGCGCCATCCAAACCTCCACGGGTGCCGCCGGCTCGATCGCCACGCGGCTGGGATGCGAGCCTAGCGCGAGGGCGCTCGCCGACGCAACCGACGCGGTCTGGTGGACCACGCCACGCTCGACGCCAGCAGCGGCAGGACGAGGATGACCCCGCCGTTCGCGCCCTTGTCGTTGCCATTGCCGCCGGTCCCGTGCCTGGAGCACGGTCGTGGGTCGGGATCGGCCGTCTTGTTGTGCCCTGGCGGTGGACCGCCTGCGGTCGGGCAGTTCGGCCGCTCCTTGACCCTCTCGGGCGCCGCGGTCCGGGTCGGCTTGGGTGTCGGCGTGGCAGTCGGGCGCGGCGTCGGCGTGGGGGTGGCGCGCGGGGTCGGAGCGGGCGTGGGGGTGGCGCGCGGGGTCGGAGCGGGCGTCGGGGTGGCGCGCGGGGTCGGAGCGGGCGTCGGGGTGGCGCGCGGGGTCGGAGCGG
>DAIUES010000034.1:0-17649 GCA_036844985.1 Candidatus Limnocylindrales bacterium | reverse complement strand
GATGGAGCTGTGCGTCCCGCCGGACGCGAACCTGCGCTTCCAGGTCGATGACCAGATCACCTTCGGGCACAACCTGCGCGACCGCGGACTGACCCGGAACGGCAACACGTGGACGCGTGCCGGCACCGCGGGCGACGCGACGATCGACCTGTCGGTCGACGGCAACGCCGCGAGCTTCACGCTCGACCCTGAGGGAGGCTGCTGACATGAACGACCGGTTGTATCGGTCCCGTGACGACCGCGTGATCGCCGGCGTTGCCGGCGGGTTGGCCGAGATGTGGGACATCGACCCGTCGCTGCTGCGCATCGTCTGGGCGCTGCTGGTCGTGTTCACCGGTGGGGTCGCCCTCATCGTCTACATCGTGATGGCGATCGTCGTGCCCGAAGAGCCGTACGGGTACTCGGGCACGTTCGGTGCCGGCGCGTTCGGTGCGGCCGCCGGGCCGTCCGGCTGGCCGAGCTCGACACCGTCCGGCGAGACGGCCGCGGCCGACGCCCCGACTGCGGACGCCACCGCCACCGACGCCGCTGCTCCATCGTCGAGCGGGGGAGGCGGGATGCCCCAGACGGCCCCGACCCCGAGCGCCTGGCTGGCCGGGGGATCGGTGCCGCCGCCGAGCGGTCCGGGCTGGGTCTCTCCCGACATGTCGCGCCAGGAGGCGAGGTACGCGCGCCAGCACGCCCGCGCGGCACGCCGGGCGGCCCGAGCCGAGCATCGCGGCGGGTGGTCGGGCGGGCTCATCGCCGGGCTGGTCCTGGTCGGTCTCGGGCTGTTCTTCCTGGCCCGTGAGTGGTTGCCGCAGTTCGACTTCGATTGGTTCTGGCCGCTCGTCCTCGTCGGAATCGGCGTCGTGTTGCTCGTCTCGGCCGTCGGCCGCGGACCGCGCGAACCCGGGAACGGGTCATGACCGGCGCCCGTAGCGGGTCCGTCATCGCCGCGACCTGGCTGATCGGCCTCGGCGTCGTCTTCCTCATCCGTGAGGCGTTCAGCCTGTCGTGGGGTCAGGCGTGGCCGCTGTTCGTCATCCTCGTCGGCGTGGCGAGCTTCGTCTCGACGATCTTCGGGCACCGCGGTGGGGTGATCGCCATCTGGTCCTACACCTGGCCGGTGCTGTGGATCGTGGTCGGCATCCTGCTGCTGCTCAGCACGACCGGACGCCTGGGGGCCGGGCCGGGTGAGCTCATCGCGACGTACTGGCCGTGGCTGCTCATCGGGCTCGGCGTGTGGTTCCTGCTCGGCGCGGTGATGCCCGGCGGTCGTGCCCCGACCGAGCAGCTCGTGGTCCCGCTGGGCGGCGCGCAGTCGGCCACGGTTCGCATCCGCTTCGGAGCGGGCACGCTCATGGCCCGACCAGCCGCGCCCGGGAATCTCGTCGACGGCGAGTTCCGCGGCGGTGTCGAACACCGTACCAGCGGACCGGGTCAGGTTGAGCTCGCGCAGGACACGACCTACGGGTTGCCCTGGCTCGATCGCGAATCGGCGTGGACCGTCGGGCTGACCGGCGAGGTCCCGCTGGACCTGCGCCTCGAGGCTGGCGCGAGCCGGACCACGCTCGACCTGCGCGACCTGCGCGTTCGCAGCCTCGAGCTGCAGACCGGTGCCAGCGAGACGCGCGTCCTGCTGCCTCGCGCAGCGGGTTCCACCCGGGTCAAGGCCGAGGCCGGAGCGGCGTCCCTCACATTCGAGGTCCCGAGCGGCGTCGCCGCCCGGGTCCGGACGCGGATGGCGCTCGGCAGCAGCCAGGTCGACGAGGCACGCTTCCCGCGCATCGGGGACGTGTATCAGTCGGTCGACTACGGCACGGCTGCCAACACCGTCGATCTCGACCTGCAGGGTGGTGTCGGCTCCGTGCGGGTGATCGGCGGCGCCTGACCCGCGCTGCCTGGCCCTGCGGGCCTGGGTCGCCACGTACCAGCGTGACGCCACGCATCGCGTGGGACACCACTCTCATGACGCTCTCACCGGTGGCCGCCACGCTGCCCCTCGATGACCGCAGTCGCCCGTTCCGCTCCGGCCGCCTTCGACCGCTCGCTGCGCGCCCCGCGTGCCGAAGACGTCGTCGGCTTCATCGGCGCGAACCTCGTCCTGATCGTCGCGATGTGGATCCGCCACGGCGGCGCGGATCAGCTCGGCACGGTCGGCGGGCTGGCGACCGGTCTGGGCCAGCTGAGTGCGCTGCTCGGAACCGCATTCGCCCTGCTCCAGCTGCTGCTCATGTCGCGCGCGCCGTGGCTCGACCGATCATTCGGTCGCGACCGACTCACGCTGGCGCACCGCTGGATCGGGTTCGCCACGGTCTGGCTGCTGGTCGGACATGGAGTGCTGACGACCGTCGGCTTCGCCCTGACCGACGGTCGTTCGGTGCTCGGCGAGGCCTGGACCCTGATCACGACCTGGGAGTTCGTGCTCATGGCGACGGTCAGCCTGGCGCTGTTCGTCGCCGTCGCGGTCACATCGGTCCGGCTCGCCCGCAAGCAGCTGTCGTACGAGACCTGGTACGGCATCCACCTGTACGCCTATCTCGCGGTCGCGCTCGGGTTCGCCCACCAGCTCGTGGTCGGCACCGACTTCATCGACGACCCGATCGCGCGGCTGTACTGGATCGGCCTGTACGTGGCCACGGTCGGCACCCTCGTGGTCTTCCGGTTCGGTGCTCCGCTCGTCGCCAACCTGCGTCATCGGTTCCGCGTCGCCAACGTCGTGCGCGAAGCGCCGGACGTCGTCTCGATCTATCTCACCGGCCGTGACCTGGACGAGTTTCCGATCCGGGCCGGGCAGTACGTCGTCGTGCGCTTCCTCGTGTCCGGCTGGTGGCGGGCACATCCGTACAGCATCTCGGCACAGCCCAACGGCCGCTGGCTGCGCCTGACGGTCAAGGCGCTCGGTGACGATTCCAGCCGTCTCGACGAGCTGCCGATCGGCACCCGGGCCATCGTCGAGGGGCCGTACGGCAACCTGACGGCCGAGCGGCGGCGCATGCCGGACGTCCTCCTCATCGCCGGTGGCATCGGGGTCACGCCGCTTCGAGCGATCCTCGAGGAGGTCTCGAGCGAGTCGTCGGTGACGCTCCTCTACCGGGCGGCACGCCACGCCGACCTCGTGTTCAAGCGCGAGCTCGACGTCCTGGCCGAGCGACGCGGCGTGCGCATCGAATACATCGTCGGCAGCCGTCGCGATCGCGACCGAGGCCGCCGCCCCGGCCCGTTGTCGGCCGCAGCCATCGACCGCCTCGTGCCCGACGTGGCGTCCCGCGAGGTCTACCTGTGTGGCCCGACCGGGATGATGACCGAGGTCGGTGCCGCCATCGAGTCCCTCGGCGTCCCAGCCGGACGCATCCACCGCGAACGATTCGACACCTGATCGGGAGCACCTGATGATCCCCAAACGCGCCATCTCCGCCCTGCTCACCACCGTCCTCGGGCTGGTCCTGCTGTTCAGCTTCAAGACGCCGGACACCACCCGGCTGACGGCATCCGGGGCGGGCGCGATCGCCCCGGTCATCGCGGGCACGACCGGGGCCACCGGCACGACCGGGACGAGCCACACGACCGACTCGGGCGCCGCCGCCGTCGCGCCCACCCCCGCCAGCGGCGGCACCTACGCCGACGGGACGTTCACGGGCGCCACGATCTCGACCCGCTACGGCGACGTCCAGGTCGCGGCCGTGATCTCCGGCGGCACGCTGTCCGACGTGACCCCGTTGCAGCTGCCATCGGGCGACGGCCACTCGCGGCGGATCGCGCAGGTCGCCGAGCCGATCCTGCGCGAGGAGGCGTTGACCGCCCAGAGCGCCAACATCGACCTGTTGTCGGGCGCGACCTACACCAGCGAGGCGTACGCCGAGTCGCTCCAGTCGGCGCTCGACAACGCCCACGCGTGAACGGGCTCGCCGTCGCCCCGCTGGCGGTCGCCACGCCGATGCGTCATGTCGAGCGGGTCATGGGCACGGTGGCGTCGTTCGATGTACGCGACCCGGACGCCGAGCGGGATGCCCGGGCCGCCATCGACGGAGCGGTCGCGTGGCTCCACGACGTCGACCGCCGGTTCAGCCCGTACCGCCCGGACAGCCAGGTGAGCCGCATCGCCGACGGGACGTTGGCCGAGACCGATGCCGACGCCGATGTGCGCGCCGTCCTGGCGATGGCCGATGCGCTCGCCCGCGACAGCGACGGTGCGTTCGATGTCCGCCGCTGGCAATCCGACGGCCGCCTCGATCCGAGCGGCATCGTCAAGGGCTGGGCCATCGAGGCTGCGGCGGCCATGCTCGTCGACGCCGGGCTGTCGAGATTCGCGGTCGGGGCCGGCGGCGACCTCGTCGCGCGCGGTGGCATCGATCCGGACGGACGATGGCGAGTCGGCATCCGCCACCCGGACCGACCCGATCGCGTCGCCGCGGTCCTCGCGGTCCGGGATGCAGCCGTGGCGACGTCGGCCCCTTACGAGCGCGGCGCCCACATCCGCGACCCGCGGTCCGGGCGGGTGCCCGGCGGGGTCCGGAGCATGACCGTCGTCGGGCCGAACCTGACCTGGGCCGATGCCTACGCGACGACCGCGTACGTGCTCGGCGCCGACGGGCTTGACTGGGTGGCCGCCCATGACGGGTACGCCGCGCTGGCCATCGGCTGGGACGATCGGCTGCGCTGGACGGCCGGCATGGACCTCCTCTTCACGCGGCAGGCCCGCGCTAGCCACGCGGGCGGGCGACCAGGCCGGCGGTCAGTTCATCGGCGATGCAGCGATCGAGCCGACGCACCGCAGCCGCGCTGGCCCGACTGACAGCGGCCAGTCCGATGGCCGCGACTCGACGAAGCGGCGACCCGCCCGAGTCCGATCCCGTACCGGCCTCGCGCGCGGCGCGAACGGCGACGGCATGACCGCGCGCCTCGCGTCGGCGTTCGGCGATGAGGTCGGTGGCAAGGAAGATGTCGGCGAACGTCATCGATGGCTCCTGTGAACGTGGCGTGGGTCAGCGCCGGTGGTCGTCGGGCAGGGGATCGCGCGAGTCCACGCCCCAGCGCAGGGCGCCGAGGGCGAGTCCGGCGAATCCGCTGACCGCGATGAGGACGATGAGCAGTTGGTCCATGTCCGAGGCTCCGCTGTACGACCCGACGATCCCGATCCGGTTGAGACGGACCGTCGACCGACGTGCCGTCATCTTCCCACCGAAAGATGCCAGTTCTTGTCAGGTACGACGGTCCGCCGGCCGTTTCGAACGCAACTCGTTCGCAACCGAGCGAGAACCGACCTGCCAACGACGCCGCCGGCCCGTCGGCGTAGCCTCGAGCCGATGATGGGAACACGTCACTCGTCGCCCGTCGACGCGCGCACCGTGACCCAGACCAGCGCCGAGGTGACCGCGATGCTCCACAGATCCGACGCCGAGCTCCGCCACCCGCTGGCCGTGCGCGACGGCACCGCCGCACCGGTGACCTGCGCCGCGTGTGGCTGTCGCCTGTCAGCGACCGGTGATGCGTGGTTCCACTTCAACCCGCTGGGCGGTCGCGACGCCCGGGGCTGCCGGGTCGCCTGCGCCGATGCGGCGCACGACGCGATGGGTCAGCCGATCTCGGTGGCGGTCTAGATCGCCTTCGTCAGCCGTTCCCGTCGGGATCGGCCACGATCCGGTAGCCGACGCCGCGGACCGCCACGACCCGCGGACCCGCGGCCGCCTCGACCTTCGATCGAAGGCGGGCGAGGTGGGGCTTGAGCCAGAGCAGGTCCGGGTCGGGCTCGGCCGGCCAGCCGGAACGGGCCAGCTGGAGATGCGGCACGATGTCGCCGCCCGCCCGGACGAGCGCCTCGAGCAGGCGGAACTCGGTCGGGGTGAGGGCCAGCGTGCGATCGCCCACCCGCGCCTCGTGGCGGCCCGGTTCGAGCTGGAGTGCCCCGGCCTCGAGCGGCCCGCCAGCGGTCCCCCCGCCGGTCCCGGACCGGTCGACCCTGCGCATGATCGCGGCGATCCGCGCCAGGAGCTCAGCCTTGCCGAACGGCTTTGTCAGGTAGTCGTCGGCGCCGATGCCCAGGGCACGGACCTTGGCCGCCTCGCCGCTCTCGCCCGACACCACGAGGATCGGCGCCGACCCCGCCGCCCGCATCTGGCCAGCGACGCTGAACCCGTCCGGTCCGGGCATCGCCAGGTCGAGCAGGACGAGGTCGGGGTGCTCCTCGCGGAAGCGCTTGACCGCCGTCAGCCCGTCGTAGGCGGTGATGACCTGGTGCCCCTCCGTCCCGACCAGTGCGGTGATGGCGCCGACCATGGCCGGGTCGTCATCGACCACCAGGATCCGGAGGGGACGGCTGCTCGACACGGTGACGCTCCTCGCTTCGGGGGTTCAGATCGCGACGGCGGCCGGCAGGGCCACCACGAACCGGGCGCCGTGCGGCTGGGCCGGCTCGCACCACAGGTGGGCACCCATCGACTCGCCGAGGCGCTTGGCGGCGTACAGCCCGATGCCGGATCCCCGCGCGGTGTGGGTGTCCCGTCGAGCGTATGGCTCGAAGACGCGCTCGCGCCACTCCTCGGGGATGCCCGGGCCCTCGTCGCTCACGCCGATGTGGACGAGCCCCTCGACGAGCCCCCAGTCGATGCTGATGGTGGTCTCGCCCGGGGCGTACTTCACGGCATTCTCGACGAGGTGCTCGACGATCTGGCGCAGCCGCGGGGCATCCGCCAGCGCGTGGAGTCGCGGCGGCCCGCTGATCGCCCGATGGTGATGCCCGATCAGCGGCCGCAACGACGTGAGCACCTCGCCGACGAGCGCCTCGACATCGACCGGCAGCACGGACGCCGCGTCCTCGGGCACGACGCGGACCGACGCGAGGATGGAATCGACGAGCCGGTCGAGGCGCTCGATCTGCTGGAGCGCGGCGTCATGCCACGCGGCGCGCGTGGCGCGCCGCTCGATGTCGCGCGACTCGCGCCCGACGAGCCCCGGTTCCTCGGCCAGCAGGTCGGCGTAGGCGCGCACCACCGCGAGCGGCGTGCGCAGTTCGTGGGTGACGAGCGCGATGAGCTCGGAGCGGGCCTCGTCGATCGCCTTGAGGGCCTCGACCCGGGCCTCCGCCTCGGATTGCTGGCGGCCCTTCTCGACGATGCCGGCGAGGAGATCGCCGACGGCGCTCAGCTGCGCCACGTCGGACGGACTGAACTCGCGCGGCTGTTCGGTCTGGACGTTGAGCACGCCGATGGTCTGGTCGTGCCAGGTCAACGGCACGCTCAGCATCGACGCGATGAACCTCCGCTGGTCGATGCCACGGACCCACAGGAATCGAGGTTCGGCGCGGACATCCGGGATGAGCATCGGCCGCTGGTGCTCCGCCACCCAGCCGGTGACGCCCTCACCGAACGGGACCCGGGCCCGCCCGATCTGGAACCGATCGAGGCCGTTGGTCGCAGCGAGCGTCAGGTACGCTCCATCCCGGTCCAGCAGGTAGAGCGAGGAGACGTCCGCGTGGAGCTCGTCACGCGTCCCGTCGACGACGGTCTCGAGCAACTCGTCCCAGGTCCGCGCCGTGGTCGCAAGACGCGCGACATCGTGGATGAATCGCAGTTGGTCGAGCTGATCGGAGGCCCGCGCCGCGTCGGGCGCGGCACCGGTTCGCGCGCTCGTTCGTCCGTCGGCCACGCCCTCCACCTTACATGAGCGACGCCCTGCGCCCGGCGCGGCGGGCCGAGCCGTCGGGCATCGGCTCGGCCGGCGCCCGCGACCCGCTCGCGCGCGAGGTCCGGCTGCTCGGCGCGCTGCTCGGGCAAGTCATCGTCGAGCAGGCGGGTCGGCCGGCATTCGAGCTCGTGGAGCGCCTCCGCATCGCCGCGATCGAGCTCCGGCGCGAGCCCGACGCCGCCGTCCGGGAACGGCTCGAGGCCGAGCTCGACGGGCTCGACCCGGGAGCCCTCGAGACCGTGATCTCGGCGTTCTCGCTGTACTTCGGCCTCGTCAACCTGGCCGAGGCCCGCGCCCGCGTGCGGGCGCTGCGTCGGCGGGAACGGGCCACCCGCGACGGCCGGCTCGACGACTCGGTGGCCGAAGCCGTCGACCGGCTGCGAGGCGCCGGCCGGACGGAGGCCGATCTCGACCGGGTCATGGCCGGGCTGCGCGTCGAACCCGTCCTGACCGCCCATCCGACCGAGGCGCGCCGGCGGACGATCCTCATCGCCCTGCGGCGCTGCGCCCGGATGCTCGAACACCTCGACGACCCGCGCCTGACCCGGTCGGACGACCGCGAGATCCGGCGCCGCCTACGCGAGGAGATCACCCTGCTGTGGCGCACCTCGGACCTGCGCGCGACCGCGCCCCAGCCGCTCGACGAGGTACGGACGGCGATGGCCGTGTTCGACGCGACCCTGTTCACGCTGGTCCCGCGCCTGTACCGCGCGACCGATGCGGCGCTCGGTGCCGACACGGGCGCACGGCCGCCGCGGACCCCGGCGTTCGTGCGCTTCGCGACCTGGGTCGGCGGCGACCGGGACGGCAACCCCTCGGTGACCGCCGAGATGACCGAGCGAACGATGCGCATCCAGGCGGACCACGTCCTGCGTGGCTACGAGGCGGTGGCGACGCGCCTGGCGCAGACGATCGCGGCCGCGGTCCCGCATGACCGCGTCGGGCGCGCCCTCGCGATGCGCCTCGCGCGCGACGCGGAGGTGCTGACGGAGACTGATCGACAGCTCCGCCGACGGTTCCCCGACGAGCCGTACCGCCAGCGGTTCGGGTTCATCGCCGAACGGCTGCGGCGGACCCGGTCGGCGCTCATCGACGACCCCGGGCCGCGCGCCGGTGGCTACGCCCACGCGGCCGAGTTCGATGCCGAGCTGGCCGAGATCCAGGCCGCGCTGGTCGACGATCGCCTGGACCGGGTCGCCTGGGGCGAGGTCGCCGAACTGCGCTGGCAGGTCGCCACGTTCGGCTTCCACCTCGCCTCGCTCGAGGTCCGCCAGCACGGCGCCGTCCACCGCACGGCGCTGGACGCCATCGGTCGCGGCGCGCCGGAGGATGACCCGGTCGCGCCCGAAGTGACGCTCGGCGAGGTGTTCGCGACGTTCCGGTCGATGGCCGTCATCCAGGCCCGCTTCGGGACGGACGCCTGCCACCGGTTCATCGTCTCGTTCACGGCCGAACCGCGTGACGTGACCGATGTCCTGGAGCTCGCTCGGGTCGCCGCGACGCGGACCGATACGGCGCCGCCCGTCCTCGACGTCGTGCCGCTGTTCGAGTCGTCGGGCGCGCTCGAGGCCGCGGGTCCCATCCTCGACACGCTGCTGGCCGACACCGCCTACCGTCGCCACCTCCACGATCGGGGGGATCGCCAAGAGGTGATGCTGGGTTACTCGGACTCGAACAAGGAGTCGGGCTTCCTGGCCGCGGCCTGGATGCTGCATCGGGCACAGGAGGCGCTCGTCGCGGTGGCGCGGGCACGGAACGTGGAGCTGACGCTGTTCCATGGCCGCGGTGGGGCGATCGGGCGTGGCGGCGGGCCGGCCAACCGGGCGATCCTCGGCGGTGCTCCGGGCTCCGTCGCAGGCCGCCTCAAGCTGACCGAACAGGGCGAGGTCATCGCCGCCAACTACGCCGACCCGGCGATCGCCCGACGCCACCTCGAGCAGCTGACCGGCGCGGTGCTCATCGCCAGCACCCCCGAGCACGATGCGGCGGCCGAGGTGGCGCTGCGTGACGGGGCGCCCCTGATGGCCGAGCTCGCGGCCACGGCCCGCGGCGCGTATCGGGCGCTTGTCCACGACAGCCCCGGGTTCGCGGCATTCTTCCGCGAGGTCACGCCGATCGCCGAGCTGTCGGATCTGCGTCTCGGCTCGCGCCCGGCCGCCCGCCGCTCCGACCCGACCGCGACGACGGCCATCGACGACGCGCCGTCGATCGATTCGCTGCGGGCGATCCCGTGGACGTTCGCGTGGTCCCAGTCGAGGATCAACCTGCCCGGCTGGTACGGCCTCGGGTCGGCGCTGGAGGCGTTCGTCGACGTGCACGGCGGCGACGGGCTCGAGCGGATCGCCCGGCTGTATCGGACGTGGCCGTTCCTCGGCTCGATCTTCGACAACGCCGAGATGATCCTGGCCAAGGCGGACATGGGCGTCGCTCGCCGCTATGCGTCGCTGGTCACGGTTCCCGGTGGTGGCGCGTTCTGGTCGACGATCGAGGCCGAGTACGACCGCACGGTCGCCTGGCTGCTGCGGGTCACCAATCGCCAGCGCCTCCTCGACGGCGCCCCGGTCCTGCAACGCTCGATCGAGTTACGCAATCCCTACGTCGATGCACTGTCCGAAGTCCAGGTCAGGCTGCTGCGGCGGCTCCGAGCGCTGCCGCCAGGCGATCCCCGGCGCGTCGCGCACCTGCGCCTCGTCCAGCTATCGGTCAATGGCGTCGCGGCCGGGCTCCAGAACACCGGCTAGTCGCGGATCACGAGTTCGTCGCCGTCGCGCGCGACGATCGGATCGCGACCGCGCTGCCTCGCCTCGAACGACAGCCAGCGGACCTCGCCCTCGCCGACCACACGCCACGGCCCCGCATCGGCCGGGATGATGACGCCGGTCCGTTCGCCCAGGCCGAGGACCGCCAGATGGCCGGGCACACCGCCGCCGAAGCTGGCGACCGCCGACGGCCACGACGCCGCATCGATGTGCGGTCCCACGACGAGCCCCGGGAGCAGGCCGAGGCCCGGCAGGCCACCGCCCGGGGTCCACGTCCACTCGGCGAGGGCCATGGCTCCGGCGCTGGCTCCCGCCAGCAGCGCCCCGCCGGCGCTGGCCTCGCGGATCGCGGTCCAGGCGGCGCTGCCCGGGTACAGGCTCGGAATGAGGTCCGGGTCACCGCCGGGCAGGTGGATCAGCGTGGCCGTCGCCAGGCGGCGAGCCAGGGTCGCATCGGCAGCCGAGGTGCCGTTGACGATCGGGACGACGTCGATCTCGAGCCGGGTCTCGCCCTCGCCATCGGGCGCCGCGTGCGCCGCGACCCGCCGGAACGCCGCGGCGCCGTGTGTCCCGACGAGATCCGGCCGCCCACGGGCGGCCGCCGTCGGTACGATCGCGACCCTGATCCGTCCCGCAGTCCGAGGGGCCAGATCAAGGATGGCGCGCAGGAAGTGCTCATCGCCGGGCAGGAACTCGCCACCGCCGTGGAGCGCGATCGGTCCACCCATCGTCAGCGGCTCATGGTCCGGTAGCGGCGGACGGCCAGGTCCACGCGGCAGCGCGCCTCCAGTGACGGTCGGGGAAGGGGCAGTATACGGCCCGTCCTGCCGGCTGCATCGCCGGCCGTCGAGGCGGTTCGGCGGCAGTACGCTGGCCGCTCCCAGACAGGATCCGATGGCCACGAACCACGCTGCACCCGACACCCCGCGCGTCGCGGACCGGCCGCTCGACGATGGCGGGCGGCGGCCACCTGGTCACGTGCGGCGGCCCCCCGGTCGCGTTCGGCGGTGGCTCGACGCGTGGGGCGGCATCCTGCCCCTGCTGGTGGCCGAGTTCGTCGTGTGGGTGGGTTTCGGTGGTCTGCTCCCGGTGCTGCCGCTCTACTTCGTGGAGCAGGGCATCGACCTCGCCACGCTCGGGCTCGTGATCGCCGCATGGCCGGCGGCGAGGCTCGTCAGCGAACCCATCTTCGGCTGGCTGGCGGACCGGACCAGGCGCGTTCCGCTGATGGTCATCGGGCTCGTCGCCAGCGGCGTGTTCGGGGCCCTGCCGCTCGTGGTGACGGGCCCACTCGCGTTCGTCGTCCTGCGCGCTGGTGCCGGGATCGGGGCGGCCATCTACGACCCGGCCGCGCGCGGTTTCCTGACCGACGCGACCCCGCCCGAGCGGCGTGGCGAGGCATTCGGGTTGTACGGCGCGGCGCAGATGGGCGGGTTGCTCCTGGGTCCGTCTCTCGGCGCGTTCGGGGCGAACCTGTTCGGTGGCATCGGCTTCGTGTTCGTGTTCAGTGCGATCACCGCGGTCATCGCCGCGGCGGGCATCGCCCTCCGGGTCCGCGAAGAGGACCACGACCGACACGTCCACCGGATACCGTCGCCGGATGCGACCGAGATGCCGTTCGACTCGCCGACCGTCGAGCGTCGCCAGGCAGCGGACCGAGCCCTCGATGTGCCGGCTGCCGCCCGCTCGGCGCCACGCCTCCGCCTGCTGAACCGCGGCCTCGTGGCCGCCATCATCATCAACATCGGTGGGTTCTATGCCGGGGGCACCTACGAGGTGATCTGGAGCCTGTTCCTCGAGGGCCTCGGTGCGGATCTGGCGCTCATCGGGTTCACCTTCGCGATGTTCGGGCTGCCGGTGCTCCTGTTCTCGCCGATCGCCGGCCGGATCGTCGATCGCCGAGGGTCGCTGGCGTTCATCGTGGCCGGCACATTGCTGCCGGCGGCCTGCGGCATCGCCTACACGTTCATCGGCGACCCGTGGCTGGCCGTGCCGCTCATCCTCATCGAGGCGACAGGGTTCGCGTTCCTAAACCCGGCGCCCTATTCGGTCGTTGCCGCGAACTCGCCCGTCGGCCGGTCATCGACGGCGCAGGGCCTGTTCGGCGCCGCGGGAACGCTGGGCTTCATCACGGCGTCACTCCTGGCCGGCGTCCTGGCCGAGCGCAACATCCTCTTTCCGTTCTACGTGTTCAGCACGGTGCTGCTCGTGAGTCTCGGGCTGGGCCTGGCGGTCGGCGGCTCGGCGCTCACGGGTCGTCGGCCGGCGACCCGGGGCGGTCCCGCCTGAGCCAGTGCCCCGTGTGGGCCGCGGGGCCGGTCCGGCCCCCGTGTCAGCCCCAGACACACATTCGCCACAGACGAGCGTGGCCCAATGTGCCGTGTCAGCCTCAGACACGCATCCGCGAAGAACGAGCGTGGCCCGGCGCCCAGAAGGCAAAACATGTCGATCGGGAGATCGTCCACGAGGAGTTTGTCGCGATCTCGTGTCTGACACTGACACCGAAAGCGCCGGTGACGCTCCAGGCGAACCCGTTCCGATGGGCACCGCCACCGGCCGCGTCGTCGCCCGGGCCATTTGACCGATTCGCGCCCATTGCCTATCATCCGCGAGCGGGGTGGAGCAGCGGCAGCTCGTCGGGCTCATAACCCGAAGGTCACTGGTTCGAATCCAGTCCCCGCAACCAACGCCTTTTCCTGAACCCCGGGTCCCGACCAACCCGGGGTTCATCCTTGTCGCGGCGGCTCTACCCCGATGGCCGCGCCGATGCCGCCGACGATCGACCGGGCCCGGGCGCCTCCAGTGGGCTGAGCACCCCGAAGTCGGTGACGAAGGCGACCGCTCGCCCCGCCTCGTCGAGACCGACCCAGGTCCCGAAGCCTCCGTCGCCATAGCCCGACGCGAACACGACGATGTCGAGCGCGGCGCCCGTGCCGCTGGCGAGCGGCACATCCGCTCGATACGACGTCCGACCGGCCAGCTCCAGGGCACGTAACAGGTCGTCTGCGAAGGTTGGCGAAGTAGCCGCGAACGCCGCGCCCTCGGCGCTCGTGAACGATCCCGACCCCGAATCGACCGCGTACGCCGGCGGATCAGCGGCTGGCTGCGTGCTCGCCGCACCCACCAAGCTGGCCGCCCGCCAGCGGACCGGAGTGGCTCCTTCGACCGCCAGTCGCGCCGCTGCGACCGAGCCGTCACCCAGTTCGGGCACGAGCAGCAGATCGACCGGGTGGGACCCCGGCGGAAGCACTTCGGCGAACGGCGCGGCATCCGGCACGAAGAACGGATCACTCGCGACGACCCGCCCGGTCGGAAGCTCGATGTCGCCGGCCCGCTCGACGGTCAGCGCCTCGTCGCCCCACCGCCTCGTCTCGAACGCGACGGCGAGATCCTCGGGCGTGAGCCATCGTCCGCGATCGTCGCTGACGGCCTGGCTCGGGATGGGAGCGCTGACCAGACCACGAAGGGCGCCCTCGAGCGCAAGCCCTGCCACAAGAAGCGCAACGAGCCCCGCCACCACGATGCCGATCGCGATGAACTCGAGGCGCGGGCTATTCGGCGCCGGGCCCGCGGTGGGGCGCACCCAGCCCGATCGGCCCCCGACCACGCCCGATCCGCCACCCGCCACGCCGGACGCCGCCGGATCCGCGAAAGCCGCCGACGCGAACGACGCCGGCACGAACCAGGTCACGCCTCGCCCCGGATCCGCGCTGAACGCCAGCGCCGTCCCGAGGAGCACGTCCATCCCGACGATGCCCTGCGGGCCGTCGATCTCGCGGCGGACGATCAGGCGAGGCACCGGCACCCGGACATCGCCCGCGACCAGCGTCCGAGGTCCGACATCGACGCCCATCACCGGCGCGCCGCTGATCCCGGAACTGCCGTGGCGGTCCTCCGCATTCGCCAGCCCGGGCACGACCGCCGTCGCGAACTCCGTGCCGCGACCGCCGGTGTTCAACATCGTTGCGACCGTGGCGAACGGCTCGATCGAGGCGGGGACGGCGACCGTCGCCTCGTTCGGCACGCGGAGCAGTGCCACCGCACGAAGCGCCGGCACGCGACTCGAGAGCCACGCGTCGACCGCACCGGGAGCGGTGTCCGCGACGAGCACGAGCCGCTCGTCGGCGAGGTCCAGGAAGACGCGGACCTCCGGGTCGAGGTGTTGCGGGCTCAGAAAGCCCCCGACGTTCCAACCCGCGAATGCCGCCGGGGCTTCGATCCCGACGACGTCGTGGAGGTCGAACGAGCGGCCGCCGATGTCGATCCCGAGATCGCCCACGGTCCAGCTCGCGACCGGTGCGCCGGCATGGTCGGTCCCGGCGTCGGCCCGGCGCATCGGCGCGCCGACCCGCTCCAGCAGATCCCGGCTGAGGACGTGGTCGGTCGAGCCCGTGTCGAGGATGAGGCGGGTCGGCACGCCGCCGACGACCGCGTCGACCATCGGCGAATGGACGCGGGTGCCGTCCGCGACATCGAACACGACCGGGACGTCGAGGACGACCAGATCATCGACGACCACATCCCTTTCACCGGATCGATCCATACGGCGAGCAGCATACGGCGCCAAGTCCGTACCATCGGCCGGATGCTCGACACAGGACGGATCGGCACACGGGTGCGGCGGCTCATCCCGCCGCTGCTGTTCGACGCGCCCGACTTCCGCCGCCTGTGGACCGGGCAGACCATCTCGGTCCTTGGTGACGAGGTCGGTCGCATCGGACTGCCGCTCGTCGCGGTTCTTGCGCTCGGCGCCGATGCCGGCCAGATGGGATCCCTCACCGCGGCTGGGCTGCTGCCGCACCTGCTCTTGTCCCTCGCCGCCGGCGCATGGCTCGATCGCGTCCGCCGGCGGCGACGGGTCATGATCATGGCGGACCTCGGGCGGGCGGCGCTCATCGCCAGCATCCCGGTCGCCTACGTCCTGGGCGTGCTGTCGGTCGTCCAGCTGTTCGTTGTCAGCTTCCTCGCCGGCTGCCTGACCGTGGTGTTCGACGTCGCGTGGAATACGGTCTTCGTGTCGGTCGTGAAGCGCGAGCGCTTCGTCGAGGCGATGTCGTTGCTCAATGGCAGCCGGTCGCTCGCGGCGGTCGGCGGGCCGACCGTCGGGGGGTTGCTGGTCCAGGTGCTCGGAGCCCCGCTGGCGATGCTCAGCGACGCCATCTCATACCTTGGATCGGTCCTGTTCCTGCGCCGCATCGAATCCATGGAGCCCGCCGTCGACCCCGAGGCCGGCGGCCTGCGCGAACGCGTCCTGGCGGGTCTCGCGTTCATCTTCCGCGACCCGATCATCCGGCCGATCCTGCTGTCTTCGGCGTCGATCAACCTGTTCAACTTCGCGTTCTCGGCGCTGTTCATCCTGTACGCCACGACCTACCTCGGGGTCGCGCCCGGGGTTCTCGGACTCGCCCTCGGCGCCGGTGCCGTCGGCGGCGTCCTTGGTGCCGTCGTCGCGTCGGGGGTCGGCCGTCGCATCGGGCTCGGTCCGGCATATGCATTGGGATGCATCGTCTTTCCCGTGTCCCTGATCCTCGTCCCGGTGGCCGGCGGCGAGATGCCGATGCCGCTGATCCTGGCCCTGCTGTTCGCGTCCGAGTTCGGGGCGGGCATCGGCGTCATGATCCTCGACATCAACGTCGGGGCGGTCATGTCGGCGCGCATCCCCGACCGCATCCGGTCCCGGGCGATCGGCTCGTTCCGCTTCGTGAACTACGGCGTCAGGCCCCTCGGCGCGCTCCTTGGCGGGGTGCTCGGCACCGCGTTCGGCGTGCGCGAGGCGCTGTTCATCGCGACGGTGGCGTCGGCGCTGGGCGTGCTGTGGCTCGTCGGCACGCGCATCCTCCGCCTGCGCGACCTGCCCGAACCGGCCGGCTGACCGGTCAGTCCCAGTGGAACGCGCGGATGGCGAGCACCACCGCGAACAGGCCCCAGGCCCCGAGGGCCAGCAGCGCGATCGGGTCGCCGGGGGTGCCGAGGCCGATCCTGAGCACGTCGGTCAGGAGGGCCGGCGGCAGGAACGCCGCGATCGTCGCGACCGTCGATGGCAGTCCATCGACCGGTACGAGGACGCCACCGATGGCCAGTGCCACGAGGAACAGGACGTTGGCGAGGACGAGCGTGGCCTCCGGCCGGATGCCGCCGGCCAGGGCAAGCCCGAACCCGGCGAAGGTCGCGGTCCCGAGGATGACGCCCGCGACGAGGACGGGCCAGTCGATGGCGCCCGGCGGCCGCCAGCCCAGGACCCCGGCGGCCAGTCCGACCAGCACCGCCAGCAGCACGAACTCGATCACGAGGATGGTCAGGATCTTCGCGGCGATGATGCCCGAGCGTCCCAGCGGCGAGCCACCGAGCCGCTTGAGCACGCCGTAGCCGCGCTCGTACGCCGTGGCGATGCCGAGGTTGACCAGGCCGGTCGCGATGATGGCCAGCGACAGGGTGCCGGGCAGGATGGCGTCGACCCGGCTGCCGCTGGCGGGCGCCGGCAGGATGGCGGTCGTGCCGAACAGCAGCAGGATGGCGGCCGGGATACCGACCATCGCCAGCAGGTTCTCGCCGCGCCGCGCCGTCAACCGCAGCTCGACACCGGTCTGCGTGGCGATCGCCCACGCCGGCGACGCGGCGCCGCTCATCGGGCGGCCTCCACGAGCTCGAGGTAGGCGTCCTCGAGCGAGCCGCCGACCGACCGCGACTCGACCACGAGCAGACCCTCGGTCGCGCACCACGTCGTGAGGGCGGCCAGGACCTCGGGGCTCGGCACGCCATCGCCCACCTCGTAGCGCCCCGGCTCGAGCTCGACCACGGCGGCCCCGATGTCGGCCTGCAGTGACGGCAGCCGGTCGGCGGCGATGGCGCGGTCGAGGCGCACCCGCAGCCGCGGACGCAGGCCGGCGGCGAGCTCGGTGGGCGTGCCCGCGCCGACGACCCGCCCGGCGGCGATGATCACGACCCGATCGGCGAGCCGCTCGACGTCCACCAGGTCGTGGCTCGTGAGCAGGATGGCCGTCCCGTCCGCCCGGCGATCGTTGATCATCGACCGCGCGGCCGCGCGCGCCTCGGGGTCCATGCCGGCGGTCGGTTCGTCGAGGATGAGGAGCTCGGGCCGCCCGACCAGGGCGACCGCCAAGGCGAGCCGCTGGCGCTCGCCACCAGACAGGCGCCGGTACGACGTCCGCTCGACGGCAGCGAGCCCGACGAGGTCGAGCAGCGACGCTGGATCGAGCGGGTTGGT
>DAIUES010000033.1:0-17972 GCA_036844985.1 Candidatus Limnocylindrales bacterium | reverse complement strand
GCGCGAACGACAGCCTGGTCGAGGTCGAGATCGACGACGTGCGAATCACGCGCGGCACGTAGCCGATCAGAGGACCGCCAGCTCCGACCGCGTCGACGTGAGCTGCTTGGCCGCGGTGCGATGGCCGGTCAGCGCGGCCCGCTGGAGCGATGCCGCCAGCGACCGACCCGCTGCCCGCGCCGTGAACCAGCCGACGAGGAACCCTGCGTCGAACGCATCGCCGGCACCGGTCGTGTCGGTCGCGACCAAGTGCTCGGTGGCCACCTCGAACCGAAGGCGGTCGTCGCCGTCACGGGCGAGCAGGGTCGCGCCCTTGGCGCCGCGCTTGACGACGGCCATCGGCGCGAGCTCGAGCAGCCCCTCGACCGCATAGCGCCCCAGCAGCCCCTCGGCCTCGGACGCCGTCGCGAGCAGGAGATCGGGCGAGACGTCCCCGATCAGGGTCCGCGCCGCGCGCCGCCCGATGGTGAGCAGCGGCCCGATCGACGCGAGGTCGACGCTGATCATCGCGTGCGCCTCGCGCCCCAACTCGACAGCGCGTCGGCCGGCGAGCCCGAGCGGCTCACCGAGCAGCGAGTAGATCGGCACGTGGACCGCATCGGCACGGGCGAACCACGCGGCTTTCAAGTCTCCTGGCGCGAGGAGGTCGGCCGCGCCGCGGTCCGCCACGAACGATCGTTCGCCGTCGGGGGCGACGAGGACACCGATCCGCCCGGTCCGCGCGCCGGCCACCCGGCTGACGTGGGTGACGACGCCGTCGCCACGCACCACATCGACCAGGGCGCGTCCCGCCGCGTCGCGTCCGACCGCCGCGATCAGCGACGTCCGGGCGCCGAGCCGGCCGAGCCAGCGGGCCGTGTTGGCCGCCGATCCACCCTGGACGAGCGAGACCCGACCGGGCACATCCGTCCCGTGTTCGAGCGGACGACCCGGGGCGAGGACCACGTCGAGCATGAGGTCGCCCAGCACGACGATCCGGGGGCGATGCGGGCGGAGGGTCGGCATCGGACCCCGAGGATACAGCCGACGGGCGACCTACAATGGCGCGATGACCGCCGTGACGCCCGACCTCGACCGACTCGCCATCGACACCATCCGCACGCTGGCGATCGACGGCGTGCAACAGGCGAATTCGGGGCATCCGGGCGCCCCGATGGGGGCGGCGCCGATGGCGTACACGTTGTGGACCCGCTTCCTGCGCCACGCCCCGACCCATCCGGACTGGCCGAACCGAGACCGATTCGTGCTATCGGCCGGCCACGCGAGCATGCTCCTCTACTCGCTGCTCCACCTGACCGGCTACGACCTGTCGCTCGACGACCTGAAGGCGTTTCGCCAGTGGGATTCTCGGACGCCGGGACACCCCGAGCACGGGCTCACGCCCGGCGTCGAGGCGACCACCGGACCACTCGGGCAGGGGTTCTCGAACGCCGTCGGGATGGCCATCGCCGAGCGCCGTCTGGCGGCCGAGTTCAACCGCGACGGCCACCCGGTCATCGATCACTGGACGTATGTCATCGCGTCCGACGGCGACCTCCAGGAGGGCATCGCATCGGAGGCGGCGTCGCTCGCGGGCCACCTGCGGCTGTCCAAGCTGGTCGTGCTCTATGACGACAACGGCATCCAGCTCGACGGCCCCACGGCGATGGCCTGGTCGGAGGATGTGCCCAAGCGCTTCGAGGCCTACGGCTGGCACGCGCAGCGGGTCACCGATGGCAACGACATCGAAGCCATCGCGACCGCGATCGAGGTCGCGCGAGCCGACGATCGACCGAGCCTCATCGCGGTCCGGACGCACATCGGCTTCGGCAGCCCGCACAAGCAGGATTCGCAGAAGGCGCACGGCTCCCCGCTCGGCCCCGACGAGGTCCGCCTCACCAAGGAAGCCTACGGCTGGGATCCCGACCGGACCTTCTACGTCCCCGACGACGCGCTCGCCGTATTCCGCACCGCGGTCGGGGCCGGTGACGCGTTGGTGGCCGACTGGGAGACCCGGATGCAACGGTTCGGTGGGTCGTATCCGGACCTCGCCGACGAGCTGCGACGGCGGCTCGACGGACGGCTGCGTCGCGACTGGGACCGTGGACTCAAGACGTACGAGACCGGGGCCGAGGTGGCCACCCGGAACGCTTCGCAGGACGCCATCCAGGCACTCGCCGGGCCGCTCCCCGAACTGTTCGGCGGGGCCGCCGACCTGTCCGAGTCGAACCTGACCGACGTCAAGGGCGAGCCGGACTTCAGCGCCGATGAAGCGGGCCGCAACCTGCGGTTCGGGGTGCGCGAGCACGCCATGGGCGCCATCGCCAACGGCCTCGCCTACCACGGCGGATTCATCCCGTATGACGCCACGTTCCTGACGTTCAGCGACTACATGCGCGGTGCCGTGCGCCTGTCGGCACTCGCCGGACTGCACGTGATCGACGTCTGGACGCACGACTCGGTCGGCCTCGGCGAGGACGGCCCGACGCATCAGCCGGTCGAGCACTACGCCGCGCTGCGAGCGATCCCGAACCTGTGGTTCGTGCGACCGGGCGACGCGAACGAGACCGCGGCGGCCTGGGCGCTGGCCGTGGAACGCCGCGATGGGCCCGTGGCGCTGGCCCTCACCCGCCAGAAGCTCCCCGTGCTGGCGGGCACGGCCGAGTTGGCACGCGAGGGCGTGGCACACGGCGGCTACGTCCTGCGCGAGGCCGCCGGCGGCGCCGCCGCGACCGAGCTCATCCTCATCGGCACCGGGTCCGAGCTCCAGCTGGCGTTCGCGGCAGCCGAGACGCTCGAGGCGGACGGGATCCCGACCCGGGTGGTGTCGCTCCCCTGCTGGGAACGGTTCGACGACCAGGACCAGGCCTATCGCGACACGGTCCTGCCGCCGTCGGTCCGCAAGCGCGTCAGCGTCGAGGTCGGCGTATCGCTCGGCTGGGAGCGCTGGGTCGGCGACGAGGGCGCGATCATCGGGCTCGATCACTTCGGGGCATCGGCGCCGGCCGGCACCATCTTCGAGCACTTCGGGTTCACCGCCGATCGGGTCGCCGACATCGGCCGGCGAGTCGTGCGCGACGGGCTCCGGGGCCGCATCCCGACCCTCGATGGTGGCCACTTCGGCCACATGGCGCATGGCCGAGGCGACGCCGGCGCTGGGGGCCGCACCGACGCCGCGGGCGGTGGCGGCGGGCACCCGACCCTCCAGCCCGGTGAGGCTGGCGTCGAACGCACCGAGGCGAGCGACCCCGGCCACAGCTGATCGTCGCCGCGCATCGGCGTCCCGGTGCCGGGCCGCTACGTCGCCGTCCCGGCGACGCGGATATGCTGCCGACATGCGCATCGCGTTCGCTGCCGATCACGCGGGGGCCGTCCTCAAGGACGAGCTTCGGCAGCGGCTCGAGCAGCAGGTCCCGGACCACGACTACATCGACCTCGGCGGCGACGGCTCGGATCCGGGCGACGACTACCCCGACTTCGCGCAGCGGCTCGGGCTCGCGATCCAGGCTGGTGATGCTGACCGCGGCATCCTCATCTGCGGCTCGGGCGTCGGGGCGAGCGTGGCCGCCAACAAGATGCGCGGCATCCGCTCCGCCGTCTGCCACGACACGTATTCCGCGCACCAGGGCGTCGAGCACGACGACATGAACGTGCTGACCCTGGGCGCCCGCGTCATCGGGCCCGAACCGGCCTATGAATGCGCCGTGGCTTTCCTGGCCGCGACGTTCAGCGGGGCGCCGCGCCACGAACGGCGCCTGGCGAAGGTCATGGCGATCGAAGCCGCCGAGGCTCGGGCCCCCGTCGAGACCGCCGGATCCGAGTAGCGGCGGCGGCCACGGACTCGGACTAGCCGCCGGACTCCGGGTCGGCGGCGACGAGGATGCGGCCGATGGTCGTTCCGTCCTCGAGATCCTCGGTCCCCACGGCGACGATGACGTCACCGGCCACGGCGGCATCGACGATCGCGACCGTGCCGTCGCCCGGCTCCGGCAGCGGGGTCCAGATCCAGCCGTCGGGACTCGACCAGGCGCCGGCGCCATCGATGGCCAGGAAGCCATGGTCGCCGGCCGGGACGATGACGCTCCCGCCATCGGCTGCGGGCGATGCGTCCGGTAGCCGACCCCACGCCACGCCGTCGGCCGACCACCACGCGGCGGGCCGTCCGGCACACGCGGCCAGCGAACCGCAATCGGCTGCGACCAGGCCCTGGACGATCGAGCCCCAGCGTCCGATGGCGAGCTCATAGCCCTGCGTCTCGACCTGGGGGTCGACCGGCGTCGCACGCCAGCGGATGCCGTCGGTCGACCGCTGGACGATCGGCGGCAAAACGCTCGACCCGAGCGCCGCGAACCCGTCCGCGGTGGCCTCGGGATCGACCATGCCCCCGGGCGCCGTGCCGGTCAGCACGACCCGCTCGAACGACCGGCCATCGGCCGACACCCAGGCCGCGGTGCCACCGTCGCTCGCATCGCCGATCGCGAGGAACCCGTGCTTCGAGGCGGTGATGGCCTCGGGGAAGGCGTCGGTCGTGCCCTCGGTCGGGGCGAGGCGATGCCACAGCCGGCCGTCATCGGACCACAGGAACACGGCCATCGGTCGGTCGCGGAGGGGCCCGCCGTCGGCGACCCCGAGCGCGACGTACCGCGCGCCCGTGGCTGCCACCGCCACGAGATCGACGCCGGCGAGCGCGGCCGCCGGTCCGACCAGCGTCCACGACGCGCCGTCCGGCGAGAACCAGATCGCACCGGTCCGGTCGCCGTCGGCCTCGCGGTACCCCACCGCGACGAAGCCATCGCCCCCGGCGGTGACCGCCACGATGCGCTCGGCCTCGACCCCCACGGGGATCGGCGGCAGGGATGCGCTCGACCAGGCGATGTCGCCCCACGGGCTCGCATCGGCTGGGCGGGGAGGTGGCGTCAGCGTCGGGGAGGGTGCGGGCGTCACGGTCGGTGCGGGCGTGCAACCGACTGCGGCGAGCACGACCGCCAGCGCCACGATCCGCGTGATCGAACTCCCCGGCATCGGTGCAGTGTGCCGCACGCTCCACCCCGGCGGGAGCCGTCGTACCATGGCGTCCCCGGACCCATCTCTCGGAGGCCACGATGACCGATCCCGTCTCGTCCGGCGCCCGCGCCGCATCGATCGCGCCGGGTGACGGCGCAGCGGCGTACGCGGCGGCCCTTGACGAGGCGCGTCGACACGATTGGGCGAACCGGATGTTCGATCGGGACGTGTCGCTGTGGGCCGCCGATGCCGACGTCGCCGAGGCGATCGCGGACCGACTCGGCTGGCTGGACGCGCCGGTCCATTTCGCCGACCAGATCCCCGCCCTCGAGGGCTTCGGCGACGGGATCGTCGAAGCCGGCTTCACCACCGCCATCGTGGCCGGCATGGGCGGCAGCAGCCTCGCTCCGGATGTCCTCCATCGGACGTTCGGCACGCACGCGGGCTATCTCGACCTGCGGATCCTCGATTCGACCGATCCCGACGCGGTCCGGGCCGTGCTCGACGACCTCGACCCGCTGCGCACGCTCGTCATCGTGGCCAGCAAGTCGGGCACGACGACCGAGCCGAACGCGTTCCTCGCCGCCGCATGGGAGCGAGCCCATGACGCGCTCGACGCCCGGGACCATCACGCGTTCGAGACGCCCGGCGCCGTCGTCGCGGCGATCACCGATCCGGGCCGCAGCCTGGAAGCGATCCCGCATCACGACGCGTTTCGCGAGGTCTTCCTGAACCCGCCCGACATCGGCGGGCGGTACAGCGCCCTGACCTACGTCGGGCTCGTGCCGGCCAGCCTCATCGGGCTCGACCTGGACGCCCTGCTGGCGAGCGCGCTGGCGATGCTCGGCGCGTGCCGGGAACCCGATCCCGCCGTCAACCCGGGGGTCGCCCTGGGGGTGGCGCTGGGCGTGTTCGCCAGGTCGGGCCACGACAAGCTGACGTTGCTGCCGGATGCCGAGATCGCCGCGTTCGGGGCGTGGGCCGAGCAGCTCATCGCCGAGAGCACCGGCAAGCACGGTGTCGGCATCGTGCCGGTCGATGGCGAGCCGCTCGGCGACGTCGACGCCTACGGACCCGATCGCGCATTCGTCCGACTCGCGCTCGACGGCGGGGATGACGGCGGTCGGGCGGCCCTCGCTGACGCCCTCGAGGCGGCCGGCCATCCGGTGATCCGCATCTCCCTCGCCGATCCGATCGACCTCGGCGGCGAATTCGTGCGCTGGGAGGTCGCCACCGCGATCGCCGGGGTGGTGCTCGGCATCGACCCGTTCGATCAGCCCAACGTCGAGGAGGCCAAGCAGCTGACCCGCGACCTGCTGGCCGGCGCGGAACGCGGTGCGACACCGGCCGACACGACCGACCCGGTCCGTGCCGACGAGCCGGCCCTCGCCGACGCCCTGCGCGCCCACCTCGCCCGGCGCGTCCCGAACGCCTATCTCGCGCTGCAGGCGTTCATCGCCCCGACACCGGGGCGTGACGCGGCCTTCGGGCGCATCCGGGCACGGCTGCGCGACTCGACCCACAACGCGACGACGGCCGGCTACGGCCCCCGCTTCCTGCACTCGACCGGGCAGCTGCACAAGGGTGGCGCCCCGATCGGCTGGTTCATCCAGTTGACGTCGGATCATCCCGCCGACCGGGACATCCCCGGCTGGCCCTATACGTTCGGCCAGCTGATCGATGCCCAGGCGGCCGGTGACTACGCCGCGATCGCCGGCCATGACCTGCCGATCCTGCGCGTCCACCTCGGAGCGGACCCGGACGCCGGGCTCGCCGCGCTCGAGCGCGCGCTCGATGCCGTGCTGACCGCCACCTGATCCCGAAGGTCGACCAAACCCACGGAGGAGCCACCCACATGCGCATCGGATTCATCGGCCTCGGCCGGATGGGCGCCAACATGGTCCGCCGGCTCGTCCGGGACGGCCACGAGGTCGTCGTCTACAACCGCACCCCGGAGAAGACGACCGAGATCGTCGCCGAGGGCGAAGGTGCGGTCGCATCGTTCTCGATCGCCGAGATGGTCGCCGCGCTGGCCAAGCCCCGGGCGGTCTGGATCATGGTTCCGGCCGGCGACGCCACCCAGGCCCAGATCGACGAGCTGGTCGAGCACCTCGAGCCGGGCGACACCATCATCGACGGCGGCAACACCAACTTCCACGACGACGTCCGCCGCCACGCGACGCTCGCCGACAAGGGCATCCACTACGTCGACGCGGGGACGTCGGGCGGGGTGTGGGGCCTGGAGGTCGGCTACTGCCTGATGGTCGGCGGCGAGACCGAGGCGGTCACGCCGCTCGAGCCGGTGTTCCACACGCTCGCGCCCGAGGGCGGCTACCTCCGCGTCGGCGGGCCGGGTGCCGGCCACTACGTGAAGATGGTCCACAACGGCATCGAGTACGGCCTGATGCAGGCCTACGCCGAAGGCTTCGAGATCCTCCACGCCAGCGACTACGAGCTCGACCTGGCGGGGATCTCGGAGCTCTGGATGCAGGGCTCGGTCGTGCGCTCCTGGCTGCTCGAGCTTGCCGGCCGCGCGTTCCGGGCGAACGGCCAGGACCTCGAGCACCTCAAGGGTTGGGTCGCCGACTCCGGGGAGGGTCGCTGGACCGTCCAGGAGGCAATCGATCGCGACGTGCCGGCGCCCATCATCACGCTGTCCCTCCTGACCCGATTCCGTTCGCGCCAGGACGACTCGTACGGGGCAAAGGTGCTGGCCGCCCTGCGCAACGAGTTCGGCGGCCACGCCGTGAAGACCGAGTAGCCGACCGTGGCGGGCACGAAGACCAGGGGCCGAGCCACGGTCCGCGCCAAGGTCAAGGACCCGGCGCCGGTCGACGCGCCACCCGACCAGCCGATCCCGGCCCAGCCGGCGCCGCGCTCCAAGGACGTCCCCCGGACGATGAGGGCGATGCGCGAGGCGCGTCGCGGCAAGCGGCCGGCGAAGGCCAAGCCGCTCGAGAACGTCCTGCGCGAGGGCCTGCGTCTCGAGCGCGTGCCGGATCCGTCGGTGCTCGTCCTGTTCGGGGCGACCGGCGACCTCGCCCATCGCAAGGTCATGCCCGCGCTGTACCAACTGTGGCGCACGAACCTGCTGCCGCACGAGTTCATCCTGCTCGCCATCGGCCGGCGGCCGTACGACGACGACACGTTCCGCGCCGAGATCCGAACCTCGCTCGAGGAATACAGCCGGGTCCTGCCCCTCGACGATGCCGCCTGGAGCACGTTCAGCGAGCGGATCCGCTACCAGCGCTGCGACTTCGCCGACCCCGCCGGGTTCGACGAGCTGGTGACGGTGCTCGACGACCTCGATGCCCACGAGGGAACCCGCGGCGATCGGCTGTTCTACCTCGCGACCCAGCCCTCGCAGTTCGCCGAGATCGTGGCCCAGCTCGGCCGGGTCGGGCTCGATCACGAGACCCACGACGGCGGCTGGCGCCGCATCGTCATCGAGAAGCCGTTCGGCCATGACCTCGACTCGGCCAAGCGGCTCAACCGCGAGGTCGGCAAGGTCTTCCGCGAGTCGCAGGTCTATCGCATCGACCATTACCTCGGCAAGGAGACCGTCCGCAACCTGATGGTGTTCCGGTTCGGCAACACGATCTTCGAGCCGCTCTGGAATCGGCGCTACGTCGACCACGTCCAGATCACCGTCGCCGAATCGATCGGCATCGAGAACCGTGGCGCGTTCTACGAGGAGACCGGTGCGTCGCGCGACGTCCTCCAGAACCACATGCTCCAGCTGGTGAGCCTCGTGGCGATGGAGCCACCGGCCACGTTCGAGGCCGATGCCCTGCGCGACGAGAAGGTCAAGGTCCTGCGGGCCATGAGCACCCGGCCGGCCGACCCCACGACCGACATCGTGCGCGGCCAGTACGGCCCCGGCTGGGTCGCCGCCACTCCGGTCGTCGGCTACCGCGAGGAGCCGGACGTCGACCCCGAGTCGGAGACGGAGACCTTCGTCGCCGCGCGCTTCGCGATCGACGACTGGCGCTGGTCGGGCGTGCCGTTCTACGTGCGAACGGGCAAGCGTCTGCCGAAGCGGTCGACCGAGATCGCCATCCAGTTCCGAGCCGTTCCCCATCACCTGTTCCGCGACACGGGCGCTGAGCCCGACCCGAACCTGCTGGCGATCCGGATCCAGCCCGACGAAGGCATCATGCTGCGCTTCGGAGCGAAGGTCCCCGGGCTCGGGCTCGACGTCCGCTCGGTGACGATGGATTTCAGCTACGGGTCGGCGTTCTCGGTCGATTCGCCGGACGCGTACGAAACGCTCATCCTCGACGCCCTCCAGGGCGACGCGTCGCTGTTCACCCGGGCCGACGAGGTCGAGGAGGCGTGGAGCCTGATCGACCCGATCGTCGATGCGTGGGCCGAGATGGACGCGCCGACCTTCCCCAACTACGCCGCCGGGACGTGGGGGCCGCCCGAGGCAGACGAACTCCTCGACCGCGACGGCCGTCGCTGGCGCCGGATCTGACCGGGGCCACCAGCCGATGTCGACCACGACGCCGAGCCCGCCCGCCAACGGCGACCCCGTGCTGCGCTGGTCGGCCCGCGCCGACAGCATCGCCGGCATCGAGCAGGAGCTCGGGCGGATCTGGGCAAAGCCCGACCTGACCGCCGATGTCGATGGCGCCCCGGGGCGCCATATCGCTGCTCGTTCGAGCGTGATGAACCTGGTCGTCATCGCCCGTCGACCGGAGGTCGCGATCCGTGGCGCGGCTACCATCCAGGCCCTGACCGGACGTCATCCGTCACGGACGATCGTCGTCCAGTCGGCCGATGCCGACGGCCCGTCGTGGATCGATGCGCGGGTCGAGGCCCATTGCATCCTGCCGAACGAGGATGCCCCCGAGACGTGCGCCGAGACCATCCATGTGACCGCCGGCGGCGAGGCTGGACGTCGCCTGACCGGCATCGTCACGCCGCTCATGATCCATGACCTGCCCGTCACGGTCTGGTGGCCGAACGAGCCGCCGTTCACCTCGCAGGCCGCGATCGACCTGTTCGACGTGGCCGATCGCCTGGTCGTCGACGGATCGAGCTGGAGCGGCGACGGACTCGAGCGGCTCCGGCAGCTGGCCCGCCTGGCCAGCGAGTCGGACATCGCCATCAGCGACTTCGCCCTCATGCGCCAGTCCCGCTGGCGCGAGGCCATCGCGGCCATCTTCGACGACCCGGACTTCCTGCCGTACCTGCGCTCCATCCATCGGGTCGCGGTGACCTACGCCACGCATGACGACGCAGGCGACGGCGAGGCGAACATCGTCAAGCCCCTGTACCACGTCGCATGGCTCGCCTCACGACTGGACTGGTCGGTGGTCAAGCCGCTCCACGCGTCCGCCACGCACGGCCAGACGACGCGCCCGCCGAGCGGGGTCCAGCGCGCGTCGCCCGGGACCCGACCGTTGGTCGGGCGGGGGGTAGCGGCGACCATGTCCGACGGACGTGCGGAGGTCGCGGTGTCGATCCGACCAGTCGTGTCGACCCTGGCGACGGGCACGACCCTGCGTGTCGAGCTGCTGGCTGAACGACGCGGATCGGAACTGCGGGCAGACGTCACGGCCGAGGCCGAAACCGTCCATGTCCGGGTCTGGCAGGACGGGGTCGAGGCGCTCGACCGTCGCTTCCTCGCCGCTCGCAAGGGCGAGGTGGAGCTGTTGGCCGAAGCGATCGAAACCGGCCGCGCGGACGCCGTCGGCCGAGGTGCCCTGCAGGCCGCAGCCCGACTGATCGGAGGATCGACATGAGCGAGCCGGAGATCGTAGTAGTCGATGACGCGGCGGCCGCGGAAGGCGCCGCCGCCGGTCGCATCGCGACCACGCTCGAGTTCGCCGTCGACACCCGCGAGCGCGCGGACTGGGCAACGACCGGTGGCTCGGCGAGCGTCGGCATCTACCGCCAGCTCTCGACCCCGCCGCTGCGCGCGATGGTGCCGTGGGACCGCGTCCACACCTGGTGGGGCGATGACCGCTACGTCCCGCGCGACCATCCGCTGTCGAACGTGAGTGCGTTCGATTCGATCATGCTCGATGCCGCCGACGGCGAGGAGGGGACCGGGTTCGACACCCATCCCGGGGTCCGCATCCCGATCGATAACCTCCATCCGTTCCGGACCACCGGGGCGATCGGCGCCGCTGTCGACGCGGCTGCCTGCGCGGCGGATCTGGCAACGGAGCTGCGCGCTGCCGGACTCGCGGAATCGAACGGCTGGCCGGTGTTCGACCTGGTGGTACTCGGGATCGGCGCCGACGGGCACGTGTTGTCGGTGTTCCCCGGGTCGGCTGCGTTCGATTCGGCGGACTGGGCGCTGGCCATCCCGGCCCCGACCCACATCGAGCCCCACGTCGAACGGGTGACGCTCAATCCGGCGATCATCGGCGCCGCCCGCCAGGTCATCGTCGTGGCGAATGGCGGGGCCAAGGCGGCGATCATCGGCGAGGTCCTCGGCGACGGGCACGATCCGCGACGCTGGCCGGCCCAGCTCGCGCGGCGATCCCACGCGACCTGGATCCTCGATCGCGCGGCCGCCGCGAATCTGCCCGGGTGACGCCCGAGCGCAGCCCGGCCGAGCGCCTCACCTTCCGTCGGGCCGAACCCGACGATGCCGACGCGATCGGCGATGTCTGGCTGACCTCGTGGCGCGCCACGTTCCCGTTCCCGCCCGGACATCCTGACGAGGACGTCCGCCGCTGGTTGCGTGATGAGCTGGTGCCGAACGCCGAGACATGGGTCGCGGTGGATCCGGATGCCGGCGGGCGGGTCGTCGGCATGATGGCGCTGTCGACGACGATGATCGAACAGCTGTACCTCGCTCCGGACTGGGTCGGTCGGGGCCTGGGCCGTCGCTTCGTCGAGCTCGCCAAGGAACACCGCCCGACCGGCGTCGAGCTGTACTGCTTCCAGGCCAATCATCGCGCCCGGACCTTCTACGAAGGCCAGGGGTTCGTCGCGGTGGCCTTCGGGGACGGCTCCGCCAACGAGGAGCGACAGCCCGACATCCGCTACGCGTGGCGGCCCGGCTGACGTGCTGCCGCCGACCGACGCCGCACCCGATCGCACCGTCCGGTCGCGCGACGGGACCCCGATCGCGGTGTTCTCGGCCGGTCTGGGGCCGCCGCTCATGCTCCTCCACGGCGCGGCCGCCGACCACACGACGTTCCGGGTCGTCGGGCCGCTGCTGGCGGAGCGGTACGCGGTCCATGCCATCGACCGGCGGGGCCGCGGCGCGTCGGGGGACACGTCGCCGTACGCCATCGAGCGGGAGTACGAGGACGTGGCCGCGGTCGCCTCGGCGCTCGCCGCTGACGGCGGCGCACCGGTGGACGTATTCGGGCACTCGTACGGCGGTCGCTGCGCGCTCGGCGCCGCGCTGCTCACGGCCGACATCGGCCGGGTCGTGTCGTACGAGGGCGCCCCGACGCCACCGGGCGAGCGATACGGCGACGCCGCGCTGGCCGACGACCTGGCGCGACTCGCTGTCGAGGGTCGCGGCGAAGCGCTGCTCGAGACATTCATGACCCGGATCGTCGGGATGACCGCCGCAGACCTCGCCGCCTACCGGGCCGACCCGATCTGGCCGCGACGGGTCCGGGCCGCCCCCACCATCGCCCGCGAGCTGCTGGTCGAGGCCGGCGAGGCGGCCGGTCTCGAGCAACTCGGCCGCGTGCGCCAGCCGGTCCTGCAGCTGCTCGGCGGGGACAGCAAGCCCGAGTTCGGGATCGCGACGCGTGCCCTCGATGCGCGCCTGGCCGATGGCCGGATCGTGGTCCTTCCGGGCGCGAAGCACGCGGCCCACCACACCCACCCGGCCGCCGTCGTGGCGGCGGTGACGTCGTTCCTGGCCGGGAACTGACCCGCGGCGCGTGGGATACTGCCGCCATGCCTGACCTCGGGATCATCGGCTGGATCGTCATCGGCTTCCTCGCGGGCGCGATCTCCGGCGCGCTCGTCGGCGGCCGTACCGCCCGCGGCTGTCTGCCCAACATCGTCGTCGGCATCGTCGGCGGCGTGGTCGGTGGCTGGCTGGCCGGCCAGATGGGCTTCAGCCCCGTCAACGGGCTCATCGCCGCGCTCGTCGTGGCGGTGCTCGGCTCGGTGGTCGTGCGGCTCATCCTCAACGCGATCAGCAGCGACCGCTGATCAGCCGTCCGTGGCGTCCCGCCAGCCCCCGGACTACCATCAGCGCATGACCGATCCTGCCGCGGCCACCGCCCCGCCATCCGAAGCCGCGCCCGCGGCCCGACCCTACTCCCCGGGTCTCGAGGGCGTCATCGCCGGCGAAACGAGCCTGTCGTTCATCGACGGCGAGCACGGCCGCCTACTGTACCGCGGCTATCGCATCGGCGACCTCGTCGAGCGGGGCACCTACTCGGCCGTGGCGAACCTCCTGTGGACCGGCGACTGGGACCCGGCCCACCACCTGCCGACCGGCGCCGTGCCCGACGCGGTCATGACCGTCCTGCGCGCGCTGCCGGCCGACGCCAAGCCGATGGACGCGCTGCGCACGGCGGTGTCCGCCTGGGGCGCGACCCGCTCCCTGCCCTGGCCTCCGACACCCGAGCAGGCCCGCGAGCTGACCGCGTTCTCGCCGTCGGCGCTGGCGGCCTTCGCCCGACTCCGGTCCGGTCAGGAGCCGATCGAGCCGGATCCCTCGCTCGATCTCGTGGCGGGCTTCCTCTACCAGCTCACGGGCGAGCGCCCCGATCCGGGCACTGCCCGCGCCCTCGACGCGTACTTCATCGTCGGTGCCGAGCACGGCTTCAACGCCTCGACGTTCACCGCGCGGGTGATCACCTCGACCCGCTCGGACCTGGCCTCGGCGGTGGTCGGCGCGATCGGCACGATGAAGGGCCCGCTCCATGGTGGGGCGCCGTCCGAGGTCGTCGACCAGCTGGCCGAGGTCGGCTCGGCCGACAAGGCCGAGGCGTGGGTCCGTGACGCGCTGGCCAAGGGCGAGCGGCTGATGGGCTTCGGGCATCGCGTGTACCGGGCCTACGACCCCCGCGCGCGCGCCCTGCGGACCGTGGCCGAGGGCATGAACCACAAGCCCGCCTGGCTGCAGCTTGCCATCGAGGTCGAGGACGTGGCGCTGCGGGTGCTGGCCGAGAAGCATCCCGACCGACCGCTCAAGACGAACGTCGAGTACTACGCGGCGCCGGTGCTCATGGGCGTCGGCCTGTCACCGGACCTGTTCCCGGCCACGTTCTCCCTCGCCCGGCACGCCGGTTGGACAGCCCACGCTCTCGAACAGGCCGCCAACAACCGGCTGATCCGCCCGGATGTCAACTACGTCGGCGCCGCGGAGCGCGACCTGCCGGGTTAGCCGGCCCACGCCGCTGATCCCGGGCCTCAGCGTGCGGTCGCGGGGGTCATCGCGACGGCACGCCCGAGCGCCCGCATCCGCTCGACGATCCGGTCCGCCACGTAGCGTGCGTCACGGCCCGCCCCACCGACGAGCATCGACGAGAACGCGTAACTGAACGGGATGCCGAGGAAGTACAACCCCGCGGCAGGCGCGACGCCGCGCCGCTCGCGGGGCCAGCCGTCGTCGCCGGTCACGTCCGGGAGCCGGATCCAGCCATAGTCGGGTCGGTAGCCCGTGCACCAGATCACGGTCGCGGCGTCGACGACGCTGCCGTCGGCCAGCCGCGGCTTGCCGTCCGACACGCCCGTGACCCGCTGTTCCTGGCGTTCCACGCCGGCAGCCAGCAGGTCAGGCCGACGCACCCGCAGGAGCGGGCCGCCGCCGGCGCGAACCTTGGGCGCCATCGCTCGGCCCATCGGGGTCCGGCGCGTCAGCACGTGTCGGAAGGTGAACGACATGACCGGCCATGCGATCCGCGCCCGCCACGTGTCGATGACCCGGATCGGCAGCTGGCCGTGGTCGGTGCCGGCGAGGATCGTCGGGTGGGTCCCGGCAACCTCGACCGCGATGTCGGCGCCCGAATGGCTCGCTCCGACGACCAGGACCGGTCCCGGCACGAGATGGGATGGCCCGCGGTAGTGGTGCGAATGGAGTTGGCGGATCGCCGGGTCCAGCTGGTCCGCGAACGGCGGCGTGAACGGGTTGCCGAACGGCCCCGTCGCGATCACGACCTGGTCGGCCCGATAGCGGCGGTCGCCGGCGCTGACCAGGTAGCCCGGCCCGCCCCCGTCGGCAGGACGCACCTCGTCGACCCGCGTCCCGGATCGGACGTGCAGATCGAACCGCTTCGCGTATGCCTCGAGGTAGTCGCCCATCTCCCGACCACTCGGGTACGAGAACGCCGCCGCGGGAAAGCGCCAACCCGGCAGACTGTCGTCATAAGCGGGGCTGTAGAGGCGAAGTGATGCCCAACGGTCGCGCCAGTGGTCGCCGATCCTGGCGTCGGCGTCGAGCACGACGTTCGGGATGCCGCGCCTCGACAGGTGGTAGGCCGCCGACAGGCCGGCCTGGCCGGCGCCGATGATCACGGTCTCGATGTGCTCGGTCGATCCGTTCGCGTCCATGGCCTCGGTCTCCCTGTGCCGTCGATCGTTCGTCGGAGGCGACCGATCGTCACCGGTCGCCAGGGAGGACCGTAGGTCGATGCCGGCATCGCCGCATCGGCGCAACTACCCAATCGACCCCGGCGGGCGAATGGGTACCGCTAGCGGACGCCGTGCTCGTAGGCGTAGGCGGTCGCAGCCGAGCGCGTCGAGATGCCGAGCTTGGTGTAGATGTTGCTGACGTGTCGATCGACCGTCCGCTCGCTGATGCCGAGCTCCGCGGCGATGGCGCGATTGGTCCGTCCCGACGCCAGGGAACGCAACACCTCGATCTCGCGGGCGCTCAGGCCACCGGGGCGGTCGTCTGGCCCGGGACGCATCAGGGCGTCGACGCGCGCGAGGTCGGGCCCCGCGCCGAGCGACCGGAAGACGGCGCGGGCGGCGTCGAATTCGAGGTCCGCCGTATCGGCGTCGCCGAGCGCTCGGCATGCCTGCCCGATGAGCACCCGGATCTTCGCCCCGTCGTAGGGGGCATCGAGCCCCTGCCATAGCGTCCACGCGCGGCGGAGCACAGGCAGCGCCGCTCGTGCCTCGCCGCTTTCGAGCAGGGTGGCTCCTTCGGCACGAGCGGCCGTGGCCTGCAACAAGGCCGCCCCGGACGCGGCAGAGAGCGCGGCGAGGGCGCTGGCCGAGTCGCGGGCGGTGTCGAGATCACCACCGGCAAGCGCGATCTCGACGGATGCATCGAGCAGCCGGGGCTTGGCGTATTCGTCGGCTTCTTCGATCGCGCGTCCGATCATTGCCGCGGCCGCTGACCGTTCGCCCTGGGCGACGCGCAGGAGCGCCAGACCCGGCTCGGGCCGGCGCCCCCAGCGGCTCGCCTCGCGATACGCCTCCTCGGCCCGGCCGAAGTCGCCGCGCAGCCGGTGCGACTCCGCCTGCTGGTAGAGCGCTTCGCCCAGCGCCGGTTCGGGTGGCGGTTTCGACAGCCAATCGTGAGCTCGACGGGTCTCGACGTCGGCGGCGCGCCACTGGCCGTGGAATCGCATGAGCTCGGCGCGGTAGACGAGGCACCGACCACGGAAGGGGACGAGTCCGGGCTGGCTGTCACACCACCGTCCCAGGGCGTCGGTCCATTCCTGCGCCCGACGCAGGTCGTAGAGCGCCACGAACGCTTCGATCGAGGCGCAGTAGACGATCCCGACGACCATCGGCGAGACCTCGCCGGTGGTCACCGCGACCATCGCCTCATCGAGCAGGGTGATGCCTTCATCAGGCCGCCCGAGGGCGATCAGCGTTTGCCCCCGGCCGAGGTTCCCGAACGTCGCAAGGTCCGCGTCGCCGAACCGTTCGGCGATCGCGGCCACGCGCTCGAACAGGGCGTACGCTCCGGCGGGGTCGCCACGGTCGAGCGACTGGAGCGCCACGGGGATGAGCAGCAGACCGCGCTCGACGCTCTCCCCACCGGCATCGTCCACGAGGCGCGTTGCGCGCGCCAGCCATCCTCCCGCCTGGGCGAGGTCACCGCGGAGCCCGAACCCCATGACGAGGTGGAAGGCGTGCCGAGCGGCTCGCAGCGGTTCCCCACGACGGACTGCCGCCAGGTGTGCGCGCTCCCACGCCCGACTCGCCTCGGCGACGTGCCCGCTCATGTGGGCGGCGAGGGCGAGGGATTCCACATCCTCGATGTCGAGGACCCGCCCCTCGTCGGCGGCGGTCAGTGCGTCATATGCGTCGGCCCACGCCTGCCGTGTGACGGCGGCGCGTCCCAGGTCGAGCGTGTCGGTCGCGGTCATCGGATCCGGATGCTCCCGCGGCGCATCCTACTCTGCTGGTTCCGTTGCCCGACGCCGGTCGGACCGTCAGCCGACCGAGCGGAACGCGTCGCTCGGCCTGTCAGATGAACAGGACCCAGTAGCGGGCGGTCGCCATCGCCACGACGGCGATCGTGAGGCCGAGCAGCACGAACCAGCCGGCCATCCGGGACTGGCGCCCGACCCGGCCGAGCAGCTCGCGTTCCTCCGCGGACGGCGGTCTGGCCTCGCCCAGGATCCGGCCCAGCGTCCGCTCCACGACCCGGGTACGCGGGTAGACGTACAGCGCACCGAGTCCGAACGTGAGGATCGCGCTGACGCCACCGACCGTGAAGCCGACCCGCGACGGGTCGAACAGGATGTCGGTGTCGAGCCCGTTCGAGGTCATGGTCAGCAGCAGGATCCCCGCGACCACGGCGATGCCGGCCGCGCTGATCATCGCAGTCGGCAGCCGCCGATGATGGAGGAGCTGGTACGTGAACCGCTGGCCGTCCGGCCCGACGGCGATGGCCGCCGGCTGGACGAACACGAAGAAGGTGAACACCGAGCCGACCCAGAAGACCCCCGCGCCGATGTGCACGAGCCGTAGCAGCACGACATCCATGGCCTTGCCCTCACGCCGATCCCAACCCCGACGACCGGTGGATGATAGGCGGCTGCCCGACCCGACGCTAGAGCCAGCCGCGCCGCCGGAACAGGATGACC
>DAIUES010000032.1:0-18103 GCA_036844985.1 Candidatus Limnocylindrales bacterium | reverse complement strand
ACCTTGCCGATCTCCTTGAGGTACATCCGGACCGGGTCGTCGATGCCGATCATGTCCGCGCTGATGGCTTCGAGGTCCTCGGCCGTCGGCTCCTCGACGTCCTTCGGGTCGAGCTTCGTCGGCCCCTCGTTCGGCAGGCGGACGGCGGGGTCCGGCGTACCGTCCTCGGCCACGACCTCGACCTTCACATCCGAGTCGCCGTCAGCGGCCGCGACTTCGGGGCCGAGATCGAGGTCGTCGTCATCATCATCGTCATCGTCGTCGGCAGCGGCGACAGCGGTGCGGCCACGGGTCGGGCGCAAGCCGGCGAGCTTGGCCTCCTCGAGATCGGCCTTGGCGCGACGTGGTCGCGACAGGACGGCCTCCACGAGTTGCTTGTCGAGCGGATCGGCGGGCATGGGTTCCTCCTTGGGACAGGGTCAGGCGCGCACGGCCGCGGTCGGCCGGGCGAGCAATCGGGTTTCGTCACGACGTCGATCGAGTGATCGACGGGCTTCATTGATCTGGCGACGCTCGTGCAGGAGTCGGTCGATCGTGTCGGCATCGCCGGCGCGTTCAGCCTCGGCCTGCGCGGCCTCGTTGTAGTCGCTGCGCTCGCGCAGCTGGTCGTCCTCGAGCTCGAGCAGCAATCGGGTGATCTCGTAGGCCAGTTGACGCAGATCGAGCGAGCGCGGATCCGGCCCTGGCTTGGCGTACAGCGCGCGCGCCAGCGACGCGGTCTCGTCGTCGACCGCGGCCAGCAGAGCGGAGCCATCGAATGGCGGGTGGATGCCCTGGTCGTCGGATGCACGCTGCAGGACGATGGCCCGGAACAGCTCGCGGGCGAGGGTCGACGGCAGCTGGTCCGGCCCGAGCTCGTCCGCGACCCGCAGCTGCTGGTCCGGCACGAGCAGGAGCAACCGCAGCAACTCCGCTTCGACCGGCGTGACCGCGCGCAGGATGTCGCCGATGGGCAGCGCGTCCGGAGAGGCGAGCACCGCATCGGCCGTGATCCGCGTCGCGGGGTCGCCGGCGTGGCGGTTGGTGCCAGTGCCCGTGCCGGCCGACGCGGCGATGCGCCGATCGAGCACCTGGCGCAGCACCCGCTCCTCGACGCCCGACACGCGACGCACCTGCTGGAGCGCCTCGTCCCGCCGGAGCGGATCGGCGATGTCGCCAACGGACGGCATGACCGCATCGATGAAGCCGATCCGTCCGGTCGGGGTCTTGAGATCGAATCGGCCGGCGTGGTGGTCGATCAGGTATTCGACGAGCGGCTTCGCCTTGGCGATGCCCGCGGCCCAGACGGCCGGATCCTCGCGGACGACTTCGTCGGGGTCCTTGCCGGCCGGCAGCCGCACGACGCGCACGTCCTCGAGCTTGACGCCCGAGTCATCGCCCTGCAGCTGACCGATCAGCCCGGCGAGCGCCTGCACACCGAGCGTGCCCGCCTTCTCGCCGGCGGCATCGACGTCGTAGGCGAGGGCGATCCGCTTCGCGTAGCGGGTCAGCAAGGCGACCTGGCCCGGGGTGAGCGCGGTGCCGAGGCTGGCGACGACGTTCTCGAAGCCCGCTTGGTGGGCCATCAGGGCGTCCGTGTAGCCCTCGACGATGACGGCCTGATCGGCCTTGCGGATCGGGCCCTTGGCCCGGTCGATGAGGTACAGCGTCCGGCTCTTGTCGAACAGCGGCGTCGCCGGAGAGTTCAGGTACTTGGGCCCCTCCCCCTCGAGCAGTCGACCGCCGAGCCCGACCGCGTGCCCGTTGGCGTCGCGGATCGGGAAGATGACGCGCGCCCGGAACTTGTCGATGACCCCGCGGCCGCGCTGGCTCGGACTGGCGAGCCCGACCTCGACGAGCTCCTCGGCGCGGATGTCGCGCTTGGCCTGCAGCTGCCGCGCCATCTGGTCCCAGCCGGACGGCGCCCAGCCGAGCTGGAACGTCTCGATCGTCTGGTCCGTGAAGCCGCGCCCCTTCAGGTAGGCCAACGCGGGTCCGCCGGCCTTGGAGCCGGTCAGGACCGCGTGGTAGAAGGCGATCGAGGTGTCGAGCACCTGGCGCAGGCGAGCGCGACGGGCGTCCTCGCGCTTGGTCCGTTCGTCGATCTCGACGCCGGCGCGTGCGGCCAGCGTGCGGAGCGCCTCGGGAAAGGTCGAGCCATCCCGCTGCATGACGAAGCTGAAGATGTCACCACCGAGCCCACAGCCGAAGCAATGCCACGTCTCGCGCGCCGGGGTGACGACGAACGAGGGCGTCTTCTCACCGTGGAACGGGCACAGGCCCTTGTAGGTGGTTCCCGCCTTCTTCAGCGTGACCGTTTCGCCGACGACCTCGACGACGGACAACTTGCTCTTGACCTCGGCAGTCGCGCCGACCGACAAACTCGCTCCTTCGCGCCGCGGACCAGGCGACGCCCATCTTCGTTCCGCCGGATCCTCCCGCAAGGACCCGGACACACCTGTGGGCCTGTCAAGTCTTGACAAGCCCGTAGACCGGTATTATGCGCTGAAGGGGTTGGCTTGTCAATACCGTGTCAATACCCGGTAGGGGTATAAGGGAGTGGGCCGGCCGCAACGTCCGGTTAGGCGACTTCCACGCTCACTAGGAAAATGCGTGCGCCGCAACCCTACGGACGCGATACCACGGGGCGAGGGCGGCGACCATAGCGTCGCCTTCAGCGAGACCCGACGTGTGGACGCAGATCACGCCGACCGCGAAGGATCGCCCGCTGGCCGCCCGCGCTTCCAACGCCTGCATGACGGGCTCGATCGTCAGGCCCGGTCCCAGGTTGTAGTCAAGCCACACCTCGCGCCACGCGCGCTCGGCCAGCAGCGACAGGCCCTCGGCGGCGGTCCGCGCATACACGGCTGGAAACCTGAACCTGCGCTGGTCATCGATCACGAGAACGTCGGGTCGGTCCATGCCATGAACTCTGGCTCAGGATCCCGTCACGGGCAAGGGTGACCTACCTTCCTGCCGATGGCATCGCGCGCCTGGTCGTGGGTCGACCGTCACGTCGCCTCGACCTTGGCCACCGCCTTGACGATGATGTCGGTGTAGGCGGCGGGGCCGAAACCGCGGTGGCTCGCACCGTTGGGATGCCAGCCGACGACCCAAGTGCGACCGTCTGCGCGGCCCGCGCGAAGGAGCGGGCGTGGTTCCTCGGGCAGGTCGGCGAGTCCCGCCGGTCCCGCCGCCGACCACCAGAATGGGCCGACAGTGGCGATGACACGTTGTGCATCGAGCCAGTCGGTCACGGCGCGCAGGAGTGGACCCACGTGCGGATCCTCGGCTTCCTTGAGTGCCCTGCCTGGATTGCCTGGCGGGGCCTCGGGCGCCGATGGGTAGAGATTCACCCAGGCAAAGCGCGCATACCAGGGTGCGGCGATGTCCGGCTCGAGCGCCTCGACGAAACGGCGCACGGCGCGCCAGAACGGCGACGTCCGAACTGGATGCGTATCGATCCAGTCGATCGGCTCGGGCCTGTCGACCCGGCGGCGGACGGACGCGATCATCGACGCGCGGAAGTCGGCATCCCGCAGGTCAGCGGCGCTGCAGTCGTCGGCCCAGCCGTACACGGCCTGACCCACGATGACCAGACCCTGATAGGCGCTGCCAACGTGCGGCCAGTGGGTGACGACGGGGCGGTCACCGATGTCGGACGACCGATCGCCGATCGAGGCGAGGAGCCGGTCGTATCGGCCGACGACGGCGGCGTCGGAAGCTGGGCTCATCGATCAGGTTTCGCCGTGAGGCATGGCGGGCAGATACTAGAGTCGGTCAGCGCTGATCATCCATGGGCCTCGCAACGTCGATGTCGAACAGTCGCGACTCCAGCATAGCCACGCGCGGATTGTTTCCTACTTGACCGAACCGGAACTCAGGGGGACTGTGCTGGCATGAGCCGGTCTGCGCGCGCCATCCTGACGATCCTCCTGCTGGCGTTCGGCTCGACCGCAGCGCTGCTTTTTGGTGGTGCCCGCGTTGGGCCGTGTCTCGGACCGCTGGGGATCACGGTGGTCGAATGCGCCCGAGCGACGGGAGTGCTGCCCGAGCTGGGCCCCGCCGAACCTGTTGCGACCGCCGCCTTCCTGGCGCTCTCGATCGTCATCGCGCCACTGCCGGGACGGAGCCTCCTATCTCTCGTCGCAGTGGTGGTCGGCGCCGGTTCCCTCGGCGCAGCCACCTATCTCGCGATCCGACCACGGGTGCTGGAGGGCTTCGATTCACGCGGTGAATGGATCTCGCTCGCACGGCCCATCGATTCGAACACGATGGTGGCGACGATCTTCCTGGCGGCGCTGATCGGGGTCCTCTGCATCCGCCTACTGCACCGGCTCGAGCGGTTGCGCTACGTCAATTCTTGAGGGTCGCAGTAGCGGGACCGTGGAGGGATCATGGGCGTCGAGATCGAGCGCAAGTTCCTGGTCGGTGACCCGAGCCTCGAGTTCCTTGTCGGCGTGCCGGGGATGGCCATCGACCAGGGCTACCTGTCGCTCGACGCCGACCGGACGGTCAGGGTGCGGCGCGCCGGTGATCGCGGCTTCCTGACCATCAAGGGACGCGGCCTCGGCATCTCGAGAGCCGAGTTCGAGTACGAGATCCCGATCGGCGATGTCGGTGGCCTGCTGTCGCTGTGCGTCGGTTCGATCGTGACCAAGACCCGCTATCGCGTGCCCGCCGGCGGCGGCCTGGCCTTCGAAGTCGATGTCTTCGGTGGCGACAACGCCGGGCTCGTCGTCGCCGAGTTGGAGCTGCCGAGCGAGAACGCTCCGTTCGCGCGGCCCGATTGGCTCGGCCGCGAGGTCAGCCACGATCCGTCGTATCTCAACGCCAACCTCGCGGTTCGTCCGTTCCGGGACTGGTGACTGCATCGGGCGGCGGGGCCTGGCGGAGAACATCGCCAAATCCGCGCCGGGTGGTGATTAGGCGCGGTACGAGGTGCCCGGAGAGGGTCCGGCCTGCTCCTGAACGGCGGATTCGTACGTGGCTCACGCTCGGGCGAGCATGATTCTGGCCCGCGGGCGCCCTCCGAGTGCGCCTAACGCCCCGGGGGCGGAGATTTGGCGGTGTCGACCGCGATGTGGGCCGGCCCGGACCCGGACCACCTGCACGCACCCGCCAGACCCTTAGGCCCACCCCACGGCCCGGACCGCCTGGGCCGCCAACGCCGATCCGAGCACGACCGCCCACGGCGGCGCTTGCCACACCGCGAGCGCCCCGAACGCGACGATCACGATCGCGACGTCGAGCGAGGTCCCCACGGCCGTCGTCCAGACCGGGTCGTACAGCGCGGCGAGGAGCAGCCCGATAACCGCGGCGTTGATGCCGGCCAAGGCGCCGCGGAACGCGGGCCAGCGGCGTAGTCGATCCCAGAATGGCACGGTCCCGACGATCAGCAGGAACGACGGGAGGAAGATCGCGAGGAGCGCGATCAGCGCACCGGCGACGCCGTTCGGTTCGATGTTCAGGGAGGCACCGAGGAACGCGGCGAAGGTGAACAGCGGTCCGGGCACCGCCTGCGCTGCACCGTAACCCGCCAGGAACTGCGACTCCGTCACCCAAGCGGGCGCCACCACCGACTCGTGCAACAGCGGCAGCACCACGTGGCCGCCACCGAAGACCAGCGACCCCGCCCGGTAAAAGGCATCGACCACGGCGACGGCACCGGAGCCGCCCGCCCCGCCCGGCCCGCGCGGCCCACCGACCCCCGCCGCGACCGGCAGGCCGACGAGCAGCACGACGAACACGGCCAGCGCTACCAGCCCCACCCGCCGCTCGACCGGCGAGTGGCTATCGGCCGCATCCGGCACGGGAAGGTCGGACAGCAGGCGCCAGCCGACCACACCGCCGACCGCGATCACCAGGACCTGGAACGTCGCCGCCGGCAGGAGCAGGATGGCGGCCGCCGCCAGCAGGGCGATCGTGCGCCGCGGTCGGTCTGGCGCGAGCGAGCGCCACATCGTCAACACCGCCGTGGCGACCACAGCGACCGCGGCGAGCTGCAGCCCGTGCAGCCAGCCGGCGCTCGATACGTCGATCCGGCTCGCGATGAACGCGAAACCGGTGAGGGCCACGGCCGATGGCAGCGTGAACCCGAGCCACGCCGCGACGGCCCCACGGTACCCGGCGCGCAGGAGGCCGATCCCGATGCCGACCTGGCTGCTGGCCGGCCCGGGCAGGAACTGGCTGAGCGCGACAAAGTCTAGATAGGTCGACTCGGACAACCAGCCGCGACGCTCGACGTACTCGCGGTGGAAGTAGCCGAGGTGCGCGATCGGACCACCGAACGACGTCAGGCCGAGCATCAGCGCGACGCGGAAGACCTCGATCACCCCGCCGGCCGAGGGTCGCGGTGCGATCGAGGGTCGCGCTGCGGTCGGCTGCGTCAAGGATCGCGGGGGCGGCGCGCCCGCAGCTCGCCGTCGCCACAGCCAGCCATCACGGCCCGCGTCGACGAGACCAGGTCCCGGAGGGCGGCCTCGAGTCGATCGAGGCCACCGAGCACGTGATCGCGGATCTCGCGTTCGACCGCGCTCGACACCTCATCGCGCAACCGGTGCGCCCAGCGCCGACCGAGCCAGCCGGCATGCCAGCCGACGAGTCTGGCGAGCACGTATCCCACGACGAGGGCGACCACGAGCGCGGCCAACGGGATCGGCACCCGCCCGAGGACCGGCACCTCGACGAGGTCGACCGCTGGTCGCGCCAGGATCCATACCACGATCCAGGCGACCGCCAGCACGATCACCGCGGTCGTGATCGTCTGGAGAAGGCCGATCAGCGACCACCAGCGGCTCGACGGGACCTCGAACCGGTCACGCCGGGCGATCGCGGCGTCGACCGCGCCCTCGAGACCGCGTCGCAGGCCGGTCGGCTCAAGTGCTGCCGCGACCGCTGGACGAACGCGCGGGGCCGCGGCGGCGAGCGACGGCTGGAGCCCCATCCGCAGCGCCTCGATGGCCGGGGCCAGCGATGCCCGGTCGCGCCAGCGGACGAGGAACCCCTCCGGATCGGCGACGCGGGTCTCCCGCCCGGACCACCGATACACGAGCGAGGTCAGCATCCCCATCGGGCCGGTCCCGCGGGCACGGGCACGGGCCCGGGTCGCGGCCACGGCCTGGCGCTCGAGGCCGACCAGATCGACCGCCCGCAGGACGGCCGTGGTCGCAGCATCGGTTGCCGCTCGCCGCGCGGTCGCATCGAGGATGGGGTCCGAGGGGCCCCCGGGATCGATGCCGGCGTCGTCCGCCAGCCGTCGAGCGTGTTCGACGATGGTCGCAGCCAGGCGGCCACGGACGATCGACTTGGCCGTTGCGCCCTCCGCGAGCCATGCCCTCAGCGCGTCGAGTTCGGGGGCGCCGTCGTCGGGCGGTCGGGCCGACGTGGCGAGCACGGCGACCGGGTCGCTGCCGTGACCCCGCAGCTGCGCGACGTCCCGCTCGAGGTCGCGTCGGACCCGATCGAGGTCGCGTGGATCGAGCCGGTCCGACTTGTTCAGCACGACCGCCTGGCGGTCGAGTCGCGGCACCCACGTCCGCAGGAACCCATCGTGCAGCGCGGCATCGTGGTACTTCTCGGGATCGGTCACCCAGGCGACCCCGTCGATGCGCGGCAGCAGGGCCTCGACCCGCGCCCGATGCGAAGCCGCGGTCGAATCCATGTCGGGCAGATCGAGGATGGCGACCGACCGCAGCCCCTCCCCGTCGTGGACGCGGATGTCGGTGATGCCCAGCCAATCGAGCAACGGCGCGAGCTCGTCGCGGTCCTCGGCCGGGATCCAGGCGATCGGCGATTCGGTGGTCGGGCGCCGCGCCGAGGCGGGACTGACGGACTCGCCGGCGAGGGCATTGAGCAGGCTCGACTTGCCGACACCCGTTCCCCCGATGAGGGCCAGGACATACGCCTCGGACGTCAGCCCGAGCCGCCCGATCGCGTCGGCGTGGGTCGCCCGCGCGCCCGCCGTGTCGAGGCCCAGCGTGTCGGCCGCGTCAGCGGCATCGGCCAGCGCCGCGAGACACCGCTCGAGACCGCCGCTCGGGGCGGGTGGCGCGGGCGGCACGGACGGCGCCGATCGCGCGACCGGCGAGGGCGAGGGCGACCTCCCGACCAGCGAACGGTCGGTCACGCCGATCGTTCCGGCAGGGCGCGGACGTCGGCCGCGGCAGCCCGCAACTCGGTCGCCAGCTCGGCCAGCGCGCCGGTCTGCGGCAGCACCCGTTCGAACCGGGCCTGTTCCTCATCGAACGTCGCCGTCAGCGCCTCGTCCAGGCGACGCCGGGCGTTGGCCACGAGTTCGACCATCGCGGCCTCGCCGAACAGCGCCGCCAGCAGCTTCTGGTTGAGGACGGCGGTCGCCGCCGCGACCCCGACCTCGGCTCCGGTCAGACCGCCGGTGTGCACGAACGTCGCCAGCATCACGCCCGTCCCCAGCACGCTCACGCCGACCGATGCGCCACGGGTCAGCAGCCGTTTCGGCCGGCCGTGCGCCTGGATGTCGACCGCGATGGCTTCGATCCAGTCGTCGAGCCGGGCTCGAAGGCGTGCATCGAAGTCGGCCGACGTTCCCCACAGCTCGGGGTCGTCGGCCACCGTGGCGGCCATGGTCGGATCCTCGGCCCATGTCGTCGCGGTTCGCCGGGCGGCCTCCGCAGCCTGCAGCCGCGCCACCGCGAGCAGGTCGTCGGTGGTGGCCGCGCGGACTTCCGGCACAGGCGCCGTCGCGGGTCGGAAGATGGCCGAGATCGCACCGCGCACGCGCCCGATGCCCTCGGTGAAGAAGCGCGTCATCTGGTCGGCCCCGACGAACGCCTGCCAGTGCCGGAGCGCCTCTTCGCGCAGGAAGGTGCCGCGGCCGAGTTCGGAGCGCAGGTCGTCGAGGTTGGTGTCGTACGCCTGACCGGCGACCCGGCGCAGAGCCTCGACATCGATCGCCTCGTGGTCCGCGTCGTCGGCGATGCGCTCGAGCGTCTCGCCCAGACCCGCCAGCGAACCGGTCAGCGCACGCGCGGCGAGCGCCAGGCGTGCGTCGCGATCCGCCCGAAGCCGCGCGATGTGCTCGACGATCGGCGCGATCGTCCCCGGGCGGAGGCGCTCACCGCCGGGCTCGATGTCGCCCTCGCGCACAGACAGGACCTCGATCGGGCCGTCGGCAGCGGCGATGGCGTCGGCGAGCCCCGCGTCGCTGAGCAGACGCCCGATGTCATCGATCACTTCCCGCTGATCCGACGCGTCCTCGGGCATGCGGTTGACGACGACGATCAGCGGCAATCCGCGTTCGCGGACGCGGTCGAGGACGGCCCACGGCACGCGGTCCGCGTAGCGCGTGGCGGTCGTCACGAACAGGCACAGGTCGGCCGCCTCGACGAGGCGGTCGGCGAGGGCGCGGTTGGCGTGTTCGATCGAGTCGATGTCGGGGGCGTCGACGAGCGCGACGCCGGCCGCGATCGTGCCGTCCTCGACGATCCGCAGGTCGTCGGTCGGGACGGCTGCCAGGGTGCCCCGCAGGAGCGCCTCCCGATCGCCGGGGTGGACGAGAACGACGGCCACCCGGGTCGTCGGGCGGAGGACCCCGGTCTGGCTCAGCGCGCGCCCGGCGATCGTGTTGAACAACGTGCTCTTGCCGGCCCCGGTCGGACCGAGGAGGAGCACGACGAGCGGCGTTTCGAGGCTGTCGGCGCGAACCCGGACGTGACCGGCCAGATGGTCGGCCAGCTGCCGCGCGCGGGTGGTGGCAGCATCGGACCGAGGGCTCGTCGCCAGGCGTCGGGCGGCGAGCGCCTCGAGTCGATCGACGAGATCGCGCAGATGGGCGGGCGCAGGGGCGGTCACGAGGCCCGCATCGTAGTCGAACCTGGGCAAGCCGCCGGGCGAACCGCCGCCTCCCGGCCAACGCCCCATCACTCAGCGGGAGAAGGCGACCCCATCGATGGCGACGGTCGGTCGACCCGACGTCGCGAGGTTCGTGACGGTCACGGTGTGGGCGCCGGCGGTCAGGCGGGCCGAGAACAGCAGGGCACGCACGTGCACGGTCCGGGCCCGGCTGCCCGCGTAGTAGCCCGTGTCGACGATGGTCGAGACGCCGTCGATGGTGACCCGCAGCCGGCCGTACGACGGTCCGGCGGTCCCGATCAGGTAGAAGCCGTTGCCGTCGGCGCTCGTGGTGACGAACCGGGCACCGGTCGATCGGGTGGTCGTGAGCGTGCTTCGGTAGTAGGCCGTGCCCGTTCGCCGGACCATCCCGGCCGAGAAGCCGACGGTCCGGTCGTCATGGGGAACGACGACACGCGTCTCGCGCCACGGACTCCAGTTGCCGGCCGCATCGCGGGCGCGGACCTGCAGGTACCACGTGCCCGGAGCGAGCCGCCAGGCGCCGCTCCGTGCGGACGTCGTGGTCGCGGCCGACAGCGCGCCGTCGGGGCTGTGCCTGGTCCGCCACTGGTAGCGCGTGACGCCGACGTTGTCGGTCGCCGACCAGGACGCCGTGAAGCGGCCGTCGACGCTGCGCACGATCGATTGCGATGGCGCGAGCCCCTTCATCGTGGGGATCCCGGCATCGACCGCGACCGTGCCGTAGCGCCACTTCGACCAGTTGCCGGCCGCGTCCGTCGCGCGGACGCCGATCGTCCAGGTCCCACTCGACAACGTGAGCGTCCGCGTCCGCAGGGTCGTGGTCTCGATCGGCAGCCAGGCGGCGGTCCCGCGCCGCGCTCGGACCTGGTAGCCGGTGACGCCGAGGTTGTCCTTGGCCGACCAGCTCACGACCACGCCGGCGCGACTCGTGGTCGGGACCGACAGCCCGGTCATCGTCGGAACGGCATCGTCGGGCAGGATCGACATCACGTTGGTGATGTTGGTCAGGTAGCGGAGGTGCCGGTCGCTGCCCTCCACGGTGCCCAGCCAGTGCGCCGAGGCCGAGCTCACGGTCGTGTAGCCGGACGCGTCGTAGCGGCGCAGCAGCGACGCGTAGGCCTGGACGCTGGCGAGCCAGGTCGGGTACATGGCGTAGGTGTAGCCGTTGCCGGGAGCGTAGGGTGTGGCGCCGTACGCCGCCTCCCAGCTGTAGTACAGGATGTTGCCCCAGTTGCGGGTCACGACCGCGTAGCCGCGTGTGCCCGAATGACTCTCGGCGTGGAACGTGCCGAGCGAGAAGGCGGGGTTGACCCCGGCGCCGACCAGCGTGCGATAGATGGCCCGTCCCTCCCCGAGCGCGGGCGAGCCGACCGCGCGCAGGCGATCGACGAACGAGTCCTCAGTCAGCGTCGGGCCGGCCAGGATCCGGTCGCGGGCGTGCGGCACGGAGGGGGGCGGCGGACACAGCGTCCGCGCCAGGGTCGACGCGACCGATGCCGACCGGGCGAGGGCATCGGTGATCTGCGCCGTGACGCTCTGGGTGGTGATCGAGCAATCGTTGGTGACCGACACGGTGACGCTGGTCGCCGACGTCGTTCCGGACCGGACGGTCGTGCCGCGCACGGCGACGGCGTAGGTCCACGGGACCGCCGCACCGGTGGGCGTGAGCGTGACGTCCACGATCGACTTGTTGGTCGTCGCGTCATACGTCCGCGCCGCCTGGCGCATCGCGAGGGTCACGCTCGGGGGCGGGGTCGGCGCAGGGGTCGGGACGGGAGTCGGGGTCGGGGTGGGCGTTTCGGCAGGTGTCGGCGTCGGCGTCGGGGTCGGCACCGGAGTCGGGGTCGGTGTCGGGGTCGGGGTGGGATCGGCGGCGATATCGATGGTCGTCGGGGGCGGGGTGGGCGCCGGGGTCGGGTCGGCCGCTCGGGCCGGGGCGACGAGGCCACCCACGAGCAACGCGGCGAGCAGCACGGGTCGCAGACCACGGGGGCCGATCAGCGGCGCGGCAGGACGGGGACGGGCAGTCGGGTCGGGCATCGGACTCGGGTGCAGGGCTCGCGGGATGGGATGGGGGCGGCCGTGGACGTCCGACCTTGGCGTCAACAGCGGCATCCGTCAAGGCAGCCCATCGCCGCCCCGCAGACGGTACGGAAGTCCACCCAAGTCCACGGGATGCGATCGATCGGCGCAACATGGCGCCGCCCGCGGCCGCGTCGCCAGGCGTGGCCGGTGTGGCCGGATGGAGGTGCGCGATGGGCGCTGCACGACGGGCCGAGGCCCTGACCTTTCTCGGGATCGCCGGCTCGCTCCGCCAGGCGTCGTTCAACCGTGGTCTCATCCGGGCGGCGGTCGAACTGGCGCCGTCGGGCACGACCGTGGTCCCGTACGACCTCATCGATCTCCCGCTCTACAACGGCGATGTCGAGGCCGAGGGTGACCCCGAGCCGGTGGCCAGGTTCAAGACGGCCATCGCCGAGGCTGATGCCCTCCTCATCGCCAGCCCGGAGTACAACCACTGCGTGCCCGGTGTCCTCAAGAACGCCATCGACTGGGCGTCGCGACCGGCCCGCCGGTCCGTCCTGAGCGGCAAGCCGGTGGCGATCATGGGCGCGAGCTCGGGACCCGGAGCCACCGGGCGCGCGCAGGCCCACCTGCGCGACGGACTGGCCTACACCAACGGTTACGTCCTGCCGTTGCCGGAGGTGCTCGTCGGGATGGCAGGCGCCAAGTTCGATGACGCGGTCGACCTGATCGACCCCGACACCCGCAGCGACGTCCGCGACCTGCTCGTCGCGCTGGCCGCCTGGACCCGGCGGATGCGGGTGGCAGACGATGCAGCTGTCGCGAGCTGACGCGTCCTGCGCGGTGGCATGGCACGGCGCGATGCTGGCAGACTGGTCGGACCCGAACGCTTGGAGGTCAGCCGCACGTGCCTGGACGATCGGCGAAGCCGGATACCGGCACCCGGACACTGCTCGGCAAGGAGATCCGCCGCTGGCGGACCACGCGCGGACTGACGCTCGCGGCGGTGAGCGGAGCGAGCGGTCTGAACCTCGGCTACCTGTCGCAGATCGAGACCGGCAAGGCGCTGCCGTCCATCGACGCGCTGCTGTCCATCGCCGAGGCTCTCGACGTGCCGCCGGCCTGGCTGTTCCTCGACTCGACCCCGGCGCCGCGCGTCGTTCGCGCCGCCGAGCGGCCGCGGGTCGGCTCGATGCCGCTCGGCGATGCCACCGAGGTCGATGGCGGGACGGCCCGCGACCTGCGCATCATCGAAGCCGTCGTGTCGCCCGGCGAGAGCACCGGCATCCACATGCACACCGGCGATGAGCACCATGTGATCCTGAGCGGCCGGTGGCGGATGACCCACGGCGAGCGGGTCATCGAGGCGGGACCGGGTGACTACGTCGCCTGGGATCCGACGGTGCCCCACGACGTCGCCAACATCGGCGATTCACCCGCCCGGATCCTGGTCATCTATCCGCGCCATCGTCGATCGGGGGAATGACAGAGCGGGACGCGACTTCGCCGCTTCGTACCCGACGGCAGTTCCTCCGTGCGGCCGCGGGGACCGCCGTCGCCGGGATCGTCGCGGCGTGCGCCAGCCCACTCGATCGGTCGTCTAGCGGTCCGACGGGATCGTCGATCCCGTCATCGAGCGCCCTCCCCTCCCCGACCGCGTCGACCTTGCCATCGGCTGGGCCGACCGTCATCGCGAGCCCCTCACCGCCGCTCCGCGAGACGATCGCCGGGCTGCTGGTCATCGGCTTTCGCGGTCTGACGGTGGCCACCGCCGGCCCGATCACCGAGGCCATCGCCGCGGAAGGGCTCGGTGGCGTGATCCTGTTCGATCGCGACCAGTCGGGCGGCGACCGCAACATCAAATCGCCGGCGCAGCTCGAGCGTCTCACCCGCGATCTTCAGGATCTGGCTGGCGATCGGACCCTGCTCGTCGCCATCGACCAGGAAGGCGGCAAGGTCGATCGGCTCAAGCCTGACTACGGTTTTCCGCCGATGACGTCGCAGGCAGCCATCGGGCGGTCCGACGACGCGGCGGCCCAGGCATGGGCCACGGTCATCGCCCAGACCCTGGCGGCGAGCGGCATCAACCTCAACCTCGCGCCCGTGGTCGATCTCGATGTCAACCCGCGCAACCCGGCGATCGGCGCGCTCGATCGCTCGTTTTCGGCGGATCCGGCGGTGGTCGAGCGGTTGGCCCGCATCGAGATCGAGGCCCATCGCGCGGCGGGGGTCGCGACCAGCCTCAAGCATTTCCCGGGTCTCGGCAGCGCGACGGTCAACACCGACTTCGGGGTGGCCGACGTGACCGCCACGTGGCGACCGCGTGAGCTCGATCCCTTCCGCGCCCTCATCGACTCCGGCCACGCCGACACGATCATGGCCGCCAATCTGGTCAACCGCGACCTCGATGCCGACTACCCCGCGTCGCTCTCGAGCGCGATCGTGACCGACCTGCTGCGCGGCGAGCTCGGCTGGGACGGCGTCGTCATCACCGACGACCTCCATGCCGGCGCGATCACCTCGGCCTTCGGCGTGGACGAAGCGATCGCCCGCGCGATCGAAGCCGGGTGCGACCTGCTGCTGTTCGCGAACCAGCAGCGATTCGACGCCGATCTCGCGTCGAAGACGATCGATACCATCGAGGCACTGGTCGCCTCGGGCCGGATCAGCATGGAGCGGCTGCTCGTGTCGCAGGCCCGGGTCGGGCGGCTGCTCGAGGGTCTGCGGGGGTGAGGGTGCGGCGTCCAGGGGCCGGGGCTAGCCGGGGCTAGCCGGGTCCTCGCCCGGCACGTGGCCGGGGTGGATCTTTCCCATCTACCACTGTGGCCACTGGTACGACTGATCTGGAGCTCCGAGCGCCACGATCGCGGGGCAACTCCCGTCGGATTCGGGCCGATTCCCCCCAGATATCGCTGTGGCTGGTACTAGACACCGTTTTGCGGGGCCTGCCGGCGGTTTGGTCGGTCTGGCCCGGCGTAGTACCAGCGTGGCTGCTACGTGGGAATTGCAGGGCCGCCGGGCGGGTCGAGGGTCGCGCCACCGGCCACGCCCCGGCGGTGACACCCGACGACGTGCGCATCGAACAGCCCGATGGCCTCCATGAGCGCGTACATCGTGGTCGGGCCGACGAAGGCGAAGCCCCGCGAACGGAGCCCCTTCGACAACGCGATCGACTCAGGTGACACGGTTGTCGGGATCGGTTCCGGCACCGGCGCCGGCTGGACCGACCACACGAACGCCGCCAATCCGCCATCGGCGCGCAGCGCTACCGTCGCCCGGGCATTCGTTCGGGCAGCTTCGATCTTCGCCCGATTTCGAACGATGCCCGGCTCGGCCATCAGCCGGGCCAGATCGTCGTCGTCGAGGCGCGCGACAGCATCAGGATCGAAGTCCCGGAACGCGACCCGGAACGCCGGTCGCTTGCGCAGGATCGTGAGCCAGCTCAGGCCGGCCTGGAACCCCTCGAGCGTGATCCGCTCGTAGACACCCGATTCGCTGCGCACCGGAACGCCCCACTCGGTGTCGTGGTAATCGCGCAATAGCGCGTTCCCGACGGCCCACCGGCAGCGGCCGACACCGTCCGCCTCGACGATCGCGCCGTACCCGTCGCTCACCGGCTCACGGTCGCTCGACGGCGCGCCGGAGCGCATCGAGCAGCGCGCTCAGGGACTCGTGTCGCAGCTGGGCTCGTCGACCCTCGTCATCGAGGACGTCGCGCGTCGTCGCATCCCCATAGCCCGCGGCAAGCCGGATATGACGGCGACGGACCTCGCCGAGCTCGGTCGCGCGGGCCTTGAGCAACGCGCGCTCGAGTTCGACGAGGTGTTCGTCATCGAGTTCGATCTCCAGACGTGTCGAGGCCATCGACCCCGATGCTACGCCCGACCGGTCGGTCAGTGCCCCTTGGACTTGTCGGACTTGCCCTTGTCGGCCGACTTGCCGTGGGTCGACGTCGACTTGTGGGCCTTGTCGGCCTTGCCGGACGTCGACCGGTTCGTCGCCGCGCTCGTTGAGCGGGCTGTGGTCCTGGCGTCGATGCGGGCGGTCTTCGCGGCGGCTCGGTCCGCCCTGGCGGTCGCCTTGGCAGCGGTCTTGTCCGCCGAAGCCGACGCAGCGCCATCCAGGCCCCGGCGCTTGCCGGAGGCGAAGGAGCTGACGCAGTCGCCCTGGTTCCTGTACGGCGGCGTGATGTGGAAGTTCTGCCAACCGCCGTCCTTGCACGCTTCCTTGTCCGCGTCGAGCGGCTCGAAGTCGTACGTCGTCGTGTCGCCGGCCATCGTCAGGCTGAGCGCGTCGACCGCGCCGACGAACGTCGACGGACCACGGCCGACGTTGACGCCGACCGACAGGATCGTCGCGCCAGGGGCGTTGGCCAGCAGCGTCGCGAAGTCCGCGTAGCAGGTGAAGGCGCAGACGGTGCCGACATCGCGAGTCGCCCACCAGCCACCGGCAAAACCGGTCTGCGTCGGCGCGAACGCATCCCAGTGCTGCCAGACGGCGTCGTGGATCGCATCGTTGCCGTACGCGTACAGCGGCTCGAACACGAGCGTCGCGAACCCGCTCCCGGGCCCGGTCGCATTGGTGAAGATCGCAACGTTGATCGACGGCGCGACGAACGACGGCGAGGTCGAGCTCGCGTCACGGTACGTCCAGTAGTCGAGCGCGACCAGGTCGCTGAGCGGACGGCCGGTCCAGTCCGTCGTCACGAGGGTTGCCTTGTCGTTATCGGTGTCCGTCGTCATCTCGAACGAGCCGACGCCCGCCGGAGGCGAGGACGGACCCACGACGAACGAGCCGCTGCCCGTGCCAAGGGTTTCGAAGAACCAGGTGGTGCCGAGGTCGGTCGGGTTGACCTGGACCGTCGTAGTGGCGGCAAGCACGGTCCCCGGCAGCAACGCGGCCAGGAATGCGGCAGTGATGATCCCCGGAAGGCGGCGTGAACGGGACGACATGGGCGAGTGCACCTCGGGTTCGGGCGTTTGACCTCCACGATGCGCCGCGGCACCGACGGGGTCGACCCCCCGATGGTCCGCGCCCACATCGGACCGACGGGCCACCGTCCCGTTCGGGGCAGGACCCCCATCCGCTACCCTTGCCGCGGCAGCTCATGACCGACGCTCGACACGACCCAGGACCCGACGCCGCGGCCGCGACCTACGACGGACCGGCCGATGCGGCGGCCGACCCGCTCGACCTGCCGGGAGGCGGCACGATCCGGATCGGCACCGCGTCGTGGACCGACCCGACGATGACGGCGGCCGGGGTGTTCTACCCGACCGGCGCCGATTCGGCCGAGGAGCGGCTCCAGTACTACGCCTCGCGCTTCCCGGTCGTCGAGGTCGACGCGACGTACTACTCCCTCCCGGTCCGTCGCACATCGGAGCTGTGGGTCCAGCGGACCCCGCCCGACTTCATCTTCGACATCAAGGCCCACGCGCTCATGACCGGCCAGCCGACCGAGACGAAGCGGCTGCCCAAGGACCTGCGCGAAGCGCTGCCCGGCGAGATCGCGGCGAAACCACGGATCTACGCCAAGGACCTGCCCGACGGCCTGCGCGACGACGTGTGGGCGTGGTTTGCCGACGGTCTGGAGCCCCTCGCCGAGGCCGGCCAGCTCGGCTCGATCCTGCTCCAGTACCCGCGCTGGTTCTTCACCTCGTCGGAGAACCGCGCCACGATCGAGGAAGCGGTCGAGCGGTTGCGCGGCGCCGGGATGGTTCCGGCGGTCGAGTTCCGCAGCGCGTCGTGGTTCAACGACAAGAACCGCGAGCGGACCCTCGCGTTCCTTTCCGAGCGACAGATCCCGCTGGTCATGGTCGATGGCCCGCAGGGCTTCAAGTCGAGCGTGCCGGCGATCGTGGCGACGACGTCACCCGATCTGGCGGTCATCCGCTTCCACGGCCGCCGGACCGAGACGTGGGAGGCGAAGAACATCAAGACCGTCGAGCGCTTCCGCTACCTGTACGACGAAGACGAGCTCGAGGAGTGGGTCCCGCGCGTTCGCGAGGTGGCCGGCGGAGCGAAGCAGACCCACGTGCTGTTCAACAACTGCTACGCCAACTACGGCGCCACCAACGCGCTCCAGTTCGCGGAGCTGCTCGGGGATCTGTCGTAGCGTCAGAGCGGCCCGCTGATCCCGCCGTCCTTGCGGATGCGCCAGAAGTGGACCGTCAGGAAGATCGCCGCTAACAACGGCAGGAACATGATGTGGAGCACGTAGAAGCGCAGCAGCGTGTTCTGGCCGACC
>DAIUES010000031.1:0-18254 GCA_036844985.1 Candidatus Limnocylindrales bacterium | reverse complement strand
CCCATGCTGCCGCCGCCTCGTGCGGGCTACCGCTGTACCGCTACCTGGGCGGGCCGGGCGGCCTCACGCTGCCCGTGCCGATGCTCAACATCCTCAACGGCGGCAAGCACGCCCAGGACTCGACCGACTTCCAGGAGTTCATGGTCATGCCCGTCGGTGTCGCCACGTACGGCGAGGCGTTGCGGGCGGGCTCCGAGATCTTCGGCGCGCTGCGCTCGATCCTTCACGACGAGGGTCACGCGACCGGTCAGGGCGACGAGGGCGGGTTCGCGCCGTCGCTCGGCTCGAACGAGGCCGCCGTCGAGGTCATCCTGCGCGCCATCGAGCGAGCCGGCTACCGGCCCGGCGAGGACGTCGCCATCGCGCTCGACCCGGCCACGACCGAGTTGGTCGAGGTGGGGAGTGGCCGTGACGGGGCCCCGACCCGCTATGTGCTGGCAAAGGAAGGCCGAACGCTCGACAGCGGCGAGCTGATCGACCTGTGGGCCGATTGGGTCGGACGCTTTCCGATCGTCTCGATCGAAGACGGGCTGGCGGAGGACGACTGGCTCGGCTGGACGGCCCTGACCGAGCGGCTCGGCGACAGCGTGCAGCTGGTCGGCGATGACCTGCTGGTGACGAACACCGAGCGGATCGCTCGCGGGATCGAGCTGTCGGCCGCGAACTCGGTGCTCATCAAGCTCAACCAGATCGGCACGCTGTCCGAGACGATCGATGCGATCGACCTGGCGCGCGGCGCCGGCTGGTCGGCGGTCGTGTCGCATCGCTCGGGCGAGACCGAGGACACGACGATCGCGGACCTGGTGGTCGCGATGGGCACCGGCCAGATCAAGACCGGCGCCCCGTCGCGATCCGAGCGCGTCGCCAAATACAACCGCCTGCTGCGGATCGAGGGCGAGCTCGGGGACGCGGCGCGCTACCCGGGCCGACGCGCGTTGGCAGGATCGTGAGCCGATTCGTCGATCGGGGGGCCATCACCGCCGCGTACGTCGGCATCGGCATGGCGGTCACCATCGCCATCAGCTTCCTGCTCGTCATCCCGATCGAGCCGATCGTCTGGCTGCTGGCGCTGCCGGCCGGGCTGCTGATCGGGTACTACGCCAACCAGCGCTCCGACCGGCGAGCAGGACCGTGGTCGCGCATCCTGCGCAACGGCGTCTTCGCGGGCGTCGTGACCGGCCTGGCGATCGCCGTCCTGCTGCTCGGGGTCAAGTCGATCTTCTTCTTCGCCGACAACGGCTACCCAGACTTCAACCGTGCCGATCCGAAGACGGGTGTAGCGATCCCGCCGGCGTGTTCGAACGGGGCTGACTGCGTCTACTCGCGCTATCTGGCGCGGGACACGGCCGGCGATCTGGCGGCGGCCGGGGTGACCGATGCGGCCACCTTCGGGGCGTTCTACTGGTCGACCCAGTTCCGAACGGCCGGCTCGATGCTCGTGCTCACCGCGATCGGTGGCCTGGGCGGGGCGTTCCTGTACGGGGTGTCGCGGCCCAAGCGTCCGGCGCCGGGCACTGCCACGGAGACGCGTCCGGCGACATGACGACGCCCCGAGCATCGCTCGGGGCGGGTCGATCGGTACGAGCGCCAGTTTGCGTGAGGCATCGGCGCCCGACAGCCTAGCTCTTGTCGGCAGCCTTCTTCGGTGCGGCCTTGGTGGTCGACTTGGTCGCTGTGGCCTTCGCGGTCCGAGTAGCCGACGCCTTCGGCTTCGCCGTGGTCGACTTCGTCGCGCCGGACTTCGCCGTCGTCTTCGAGGCGGCCTTCGTGGCGGGCCTGGTCGTGTCGGTCGGTGCCGACGCGGCGGCCTCGGCAGCCTTGGCGGCGGCGGCCTCGGCTCGGGCGGTCTTGCTCAGCGCGGCGCGAGCCTTGCCGGCGGCGGTCTGGGCGCCCTTGGCCTTGGTCGACTTGCCGGCGGCGATGCGCGCCTTGGCCGCCTTGGCCGCAGCGGCCTTGCCGGTCTGCTTGGTGACGCGGCCGGCGGTCGACACCTGCGCGCCGCCGAGCGCCGCGTTGACCTTGAGGGTCAGCCGCGACTTGCGTCGGGCCGCGGCGTTGCGGTGGATCGCGCCGGCCTTGACCGCACGATCGAGCGCGGACAGCGCCTCGGTCAGGGCAGCGGTCGTCGCCTGCGCATCGGCGCCGTCGGCGGCACTCGTCAGGGCCTTGGCGACGAAGGTCTTCGCAGCGCTCCGGCGCGGGCCAAGGACGTCGTGGCGGCGGCTTGCCTGCCGGACGCGCTTGAGTCCCGACGGCGTCCGGGCGCCCGTCCAGGTGCGGGGCGTCTTGGCCAAAGGGGCAACCTCGTTCGTGTGATCTTGCGTCGCGGACACCACGGCACGAAATCGGTGCCGGGCGCGGAGGCGGATGCTACCACAGGGAGCCGTCGGAGCCGCCACACTACGCGGCGTGACCGCGATCCTCGGTGGCCTGGCCGCCGCTGTCCTGTGGGCGACCGCGACCCTGGCCTCGTCCCGGTCGAGCCGGATGATCGGCTCCCGGGTGGTGCTGGCGTGGGTCATGGTCGTGGGCACGATCGTCGGCTTGCCGCTCGCCCTCGCGACTGGGGTCCCGCCGGTCGTCAGCGGCGAAGCATGGGCGTGGATGGCCCTGGCCGGCGTGTGCTACTCGGCCGGCCTGTACGCGACGTATCGGGCGCTGTCATTCGGCAAGGTCTCGATCGTCGCGCCGATCGTGGCGACGGAGGGCGCGATCGGGGCCCTCATCGCGGTGGCGCTTGGCGACACGCTCGGCGTCGCTGCGATGATCCTGCTCGCGGTCATCGCGGTGGGGGTCGTGCTGGCCGCCATCGAACCGGCGCGGCCGGACGTCCCGGCAGGCATGATCGAGCTCGCCGCCGATGCGCTCGACGGCCCGGCGCTCGACGGCCCGCCCGCCGACGGCCCGGCGCCCGAAGGCCAGACGCCCGCGGGGGGCGAGTCCGTCGCCGCAGGTGCGTCTCGCACGGATGCCTCCGCCCCCGATCGCACCCGCGAGGCAGCGCTGCTGGCCATCACCGCGGCGCTCATCTTCGGTGTCGGGCTCGTCGCGGCCGGCAAGGCGGCGATCCTGCTGACGCCGATCTGGGCCGCGGTCAGCTCGCGGATCGTCGGGCTCGTGATCGTGGCCCTGCCGCTCGTCCTGCAGGGCAGGTTCACGGTCACCCGGCGTACCCTGCCGCTGGTGATCGTCGCCGGTGTCGGCGAGGTCATCGGTTCGACGGCGGCGGCGTGGGCCGCCACCGACAGCATCCCGATCTCCGCGGTGCTCGGCTCCCAGTTCGCCGCCATCGCGGCCGTCGTCGCTTACCTGCTGTTCGGCGAACGGCTGTCGCGAAGCCAGGTCCTCGGCGTCATCCTCATCGTCGCGGGCGTGACGGCCCTCGCGGCCACGAGCGTCTGAGCGGCTACACTCCCGCATCGTGACCATCCCCCAGGACCGCCTGCGCAACTTCTCGATCATCGCCCATATCGATCATGGCAAGTCGACGCTGGCCGATCGGCTGCTGGAGCTGACGCACACCATCGATGCCCGGCAGATGACGAGCCAGGTGCTCGATTCGATGGACCTCGAGCGCGAGAAGGGCATCACCATCAAGGCCCGGGCCGTGCGTCTCGAGTACAGCGCCAAGGACGGCAACACGTACGGGCTCAACCTGATCGACACGCCCGGCCACGTCGACTTCGCCTACGAGGTCAGCCATAGCCTACAGGCCTGCGAGGGCGCGATCCTCGTGGTCGACGCGACCCAGGGTATCGAGGCCCAGACGCTGGCCAACGTCCATCTCGCGTTGCGCGAGAACCTCACCCTCATCCCGGTCCTCAACAAGATCGACCTGCCGTCAGCCGATCCCGACACGATCATCGACGAGCTGGAGAACGTCCTCGCCATCCCGCGCGAGGAGGTCATCCTCGCGAGCGCCAAGGACGGCACCGGCGTCATCGACATCCTCGAGGCCATCGTCGAGCGCATCCCGGCCCCCAGGGGCGACCCCACGGCTCCGGTCCAGGGCCTCATCTTCGACAGCCACTACGACGCCTACAAGGGCGTGATCGTGTATGTCCGCCTGGCGCAGGGCACGCTCAAGGACGGCGATCCGATCCGGCTCATGGCCAGCGGCGCCGCCGCCGATCCGCTCGAGCTCGGCGTGTTCCGGCCGCAGCTCGTGCCGGTGAGCCAACTCGCCGCGGGCGAGGTCGGCTACGTCGCGACGGGCCTCAAGAACGTCCGCGAGGCGCAGATCGGCGACACCGTCACGACCCAGGCTCGCCCGGCGGGCACGCCGCTGCCCGGCTACCAGCCGGCCAAGAGCCTCGTGTTCGCGGGCATCTACCCGGTCAGCGGCGAGGACTACCCGGAGTTGCGCGAAGCGCTCGACAAGCTGCACCTCAATGATGCCAGCTTCACGTTCGAGCCCGAAAGCTCGGTGGCGCTCGGGTTCGGGTTCCGCTGCGGCTTCCTCGGCCTGCTCCACATGGAGATCGTCCAGGAGCGGCTCGAGCGCGAGTTCGGGCTCGACCTCATCGCCTCGGCGCCATCGGTCGAGTACCACGTCGTCCTGCAGCACGGCCGTGGCGTGGTCGAGGTGGACAACCCGGCCCTCCTGCCCAACCCGGCCGACATCGAATCGATCGAGGAGCCGTGGGTGTCGCTCAGCGTCGTCACACCGAGCCAGTACATCGGCTCGTTGATGGAGCTCTCGACCAACCGCCGCGGCACGTTCGTGAACATGGAGTACCTCGACCCGACCCGGGTCGTCCTCCACTTCGAGATGCCGCTGGCGGAGCTCATCGTCGACTACTTCGACCAGCTCAAGAGCCGCAGCCAGGGCTATGCATCGATGGACTACGAGGAGCTCGGCTACCGCCCGGCCAGCCTGGTCAAGGTCGACATCCTCGTCAACGCCGAGCCGGTCGATGCGCTGTCGATCATCGTCCACCGCGATCGGGCGCAGTCGATCGGGCGGGCCCTGGCGGCGCGGCTCAAGGAGCTCATCCCGCGCCAGATGTTCGAGATCCCGATCCAGGCGGCGATCGGTTCCAACGTGGTCGCGCGCGAGACCGTGCGTGCCATGCGCAAGAACGTGCTGGCCAAGTGTTACGGTGGCGACATCAGCCGCAAGCGCAAGCTGCTCGAGAAGCAGAAGGAGGGGAAGCAGCGGATGAAGCGCGTCGGATCGGTCGAGATCCCGCAGGAGGCGTTCCTCGCGATGCTCCGGATGGACGAGGGCTGATCGCGTCGTGGAGGGCCTGTTCGACCTGTCGCGCGGACTCATCGTCGTCGGGCTGACCCTGCTGCTCGCCCTGTTGCGCCTCGATGCCGAACGATTCGGGACGGCTGAGTACTACGAGACGGACAAGGACGGCGAGCGGCCTCGCGTCCGCCGACGGCTGGCGTGGTACGCCCTCGGGGCTGCGCTGGTGGTGGCCATCTTCGTCATCCACCCGGCCCCGCAGACGGAGCTGTCGCTCGGCTCGGGCGATCGCCTCGGGGCGGTGTTCGGCGGGCTGGTCTTCGCCGGGCTCGGCGTCGCCCAGGCGGTCGCGTTCGCGACCCTTCGCTATCACCGGATCCGCTTCCCCGATACCGCCTCGTACCCGGGCGCGCTGCTCAACTCGGTGGCGACCGCGTTCATCGACGAGGCCGCGTTCCGCGGCGCGATCTTCGGGATGCTTCTGGGGCTCGGTCTCGAGGCCAACCTGGCCAACATCATGCAGGCCCTGCTGTACGCCCTGACGACCCGGCTCGGGGCACCGGGTCGCGACCGATACCTGCTCGTCCTGACGCTCGCCATCGGCATCATCGCCGGCTGGCTCACGGCCGTGACCGGCGGCATCGCCGCGGCGTTCCTCGGTCACGCCGCGACGCGGTTCGCGGTGTTCCTGTGTACCGGCCACACCGGCCAGACGCTGCCCAAGGGCCGCGAGGTCGAGGAGATCGACAAGCGCCGCCGGCCGCCGGACGGCTGGCACGTCATCGGCAGCCGGGACCACGCTCCGCGGGAGCGGTGAACCCGGACGACCCGGTCGCGCGTCCCCCGGTAGCGCTGTACATCCACGTCCCGTTCTGCGTCTCGCTCTGTCCGTACTGCGACTTCGTCGTCATCGCCGGCTCGGCCGCCCGCGGGCCACGCAACCGGATCGCCACGTTCGTCGACGCGTTGCTGGTCGAGCTGGAACTGCGGGCGGATGCGCTGGACGCGGCGTTCGGGGCACCCGGATCGAGCCGACGGCCCGCGCTCGAGACCGTCTATCTCGGGGGCGGCACGCCGTCGCTGCTGTCACCCGCGGACATCGAGCGGCTGCTCGCACGGGTGCGTTCGCGCTTCGGTCTCGGGCCGGGCGCGGAGGTCAGCCTCGAAGCCAACCCGGGCCCCGACGAACGCGGCGATCCGGTGGCGCTGCGATCGGCCGGCATCACCCGGATCTCGTTCGGGGCCCAGTCGCTCGATGACACGGAGCTCCGCCGGCTCGGGCGACGCCATCGGGCGCGCCATGTCGCCGACGCGATCGAAGCCGCGCGCGCGGCGGGCATCGACTCCATCAACCTGGACCTGCTGTACGACATCCCCGACACCGATGTCGCGACGTGGATGGCCACGCTCGATCGTGCCTTGAGCCTCGAGCCCGACCACCTGTCGCTGTATGCGCTGACCCTCGACGATCCCGACGCGGAGGGCTTGACCGGACCACTCGGTGATCATCTGCCCACCACCAAGGGGGCCCGCCGTTGGCGCGACGCGGTCCGGCCGGGTCAGGACGAGGATCGCGCCGCGGCCCAGTACCACCACGCGTCGCTCGTGCTGGCCGAGGCCGGCTACCGGGGCTACGAGATCTCGAACTGGGCACGGCCGGGCCATGAGAGCCGGCACAACCTGGCGTACTGGCTCCGCCGGCCGCATGAGGCCCTCGGACCCGGTGCGCACGCGTTCGATGGCCGGGTCCGGCGGTGGACCGCGGCCCGGCTCGACACGTACGTCGGCGCGCTGGGCGGCCCCGACCCGTCCCTGCCGCCGGGCGGTGCGGAACGGATGGACGGCCCGACCGCGGCCGCCGAGGCCGTCATCCTCGGCCTTCGGCTCGACACCGGCATCCCGTTGACGACAGCGCACCAACCGCCCCTCGCCGAGTCATTCGGCTGGGCCCTCGCAGCGGAGCTGCTGACGGTCACCGACGACGAGCGGGTGGTCCTCACCACGCGTGGGAGACTGCTGTCCAACGAGCTGTTCCAGCGCCTCGTTTGATCCCGGCGGCCGTCGTTGACACTCGCGTCGGGCGACTGCTACGATGCGAGCCAACTCGTTAGCACTCTCACCTATCGAGTGCTAACAACGTGGGAGAACGAGATTTGGCGCGTCGGAACCGTCGCCCGCTCGGCCCCCTGGACCTCCGTTCCCAGGCGATCCTTCGGGCCGTCATCGAGGAATACGTCAGCACCGCACAGCCGGTCGGCAGCCAGGCGCTCGTGCAGCGCTATGGCCTCAACCTGTCAAGTGCGACCGTGCGGAACGTGCTGGCCGAGCTCGAGATCGCCGGCCTGCTGAGCCACCCGCACACGAGCGCCGGGCGCATGCCGACCGATGCGGGCTACCGCTTCTACGTCGAGTCGATCGTCGAGACCGCACCGTTGCCGTCGGTCGAGCAGCGGATGATCCGGCACCAGTTCGGGCAGGTCCAGTTCGCCAGCGAACACTGGTTCCGCCTCGCCGCCACGACCCTCGCCGGGCTGACCCGCTCGGCCGGCATCGCGACGCCGGCGAAACCGGCCGCCGCCCACATCCGGCGGGTGGACCTGGTCGTCGTCAACGAGCGGATGGCGAGCCTCATCCTGGTCCTCAGCGAAGGCCCGATCAAGCAGGGCGTCGTCCAGCTCGACGAGGCCGACAGGATCGATCAGCCGACCCTCAACCGGGTCGCCGGCCTGCTGAACGACCAGCTCGACGGCCTCAGCGCGTCACGCGCCGAAGCGGTCATGACGCGCCTGTCGGAGGACGATCCCGACCAGCGCCTCGCCCGCCGGGTCGCCGAGCGGATCGTCCAGATCGTGCGCGAGTACGACGCGGCGGCGGTCGGCGAGGTCTTCTCCGACGGCCTCCTCAACGTCATGGCCGCACCCGAGTTCGCCCACGGCGACAAGCTGCGCCAGGTGTTCGCGGCCCTCGAGAACCATGCCTACCTCGGCGCCCTCGTCGACAGCATCGGGAGCAGCGGTCGCATCCACGTGGTCATCGGTGCGGAGAACGCCCCGGCTGAGATGCGCGACGTTTCACTGGTGCTGGCGCCGTACGGCCGCCCGGACCGGGCGATCGGTGTCGTCGGCGTCCTCGGTCCCACGCGGATGCGCTATCCCCACGCGATCGGCACGGTCCGCTTCGTGTCCGGCCTCATGAACGAACTGGTGGATCACCTGTATGCCTAGCCAACGACCCCACGGCCCGCGGACGCGCGCCCAGGAGCGCGCCGACGAGATCGACATCAGCCCGACGCGGCTGCTGGCCGAGATCGAGACGCTGCGCGCCGAGACCTCCGCCGCCACGAAACAGGCGGACGACTACCTTGCCGCCCTGCAGCGCGAGCGAGCGGAGTTCCTGAACTTCAAGCGGCGCACCGCCGAAGAGCGCGAGCGCGACCTCGGCTTGGCCGCCGAGGACCTCATCCGCAAGGTCCTCGTGGTCGCCGACGACTTCGATCGGGCCATCGACGCGCGACCCGATCCGATCGCCTCGGATCCGTGGTTCGAGGGCGTCGCCGCCATCGATCGCAAGCTTCGAGCGCTGCTCGAGAGCGAGGGCGTGACCCCCATCGATGGCGCCCCCGGCACGAGCTTCGATCCGCGCCTGCATGAAGCGATCGCCACGGTCCCGGCCACCGGCCGGCCCGAGGGCCAGATCGTCGAGGAGATCCGCCGCGGGTACCGGCTGCGCGATCGTGTCCTGCGTCCATCGCTGGTGGCCGTCGCGGGCTCGGCCGGTGGCTCGACCGACGACAGCACCACAACCACCGACCCCTACCGCGCGAACTGACTGCACCCAACGAGGAGCGAATACGACATGGGCAAGATCATCGGCATCGATCTCGGCACGACGAACAGCGTCGTTGCCGTCATGGAGGGCGGCGAGCCGACCGTCATCCCGTCGGCGGAGGGCGGCCGCACCGTCCCGAGCGTCGTCGCCTTCACCAAGACCGGCGAGCGGCTGGTCGGCCAGGTGGCCAAGCGCCAGGCGGTCACCAACCCGGAGAACACCGTCTTTTCGATCAAGCGCTTCATGGGTCGTCGGTTCGACGACCCCGAGGTGAAGCGCTCCCGCGAGCTCGTGCCGTACACGGTCGAGAAGGACCCCAAGAGCGACGGCATCGCGGTGAAGCTGGCCGACGGCAAGGTCTACACGCCGCCCGAGATCAGCGCGATGATCCTCCAGAAGCTCAAGACCGATGCCGAGGCCTACCTCGGCGAGAAGATCACGGAAGCCGTCATCACGGTCCCGGCCTACTTCGACGACACCCAGCGCCAGGCGACCAAGGACGCCGGGCGGATCGCCGGCCTCGACGTCAAGCGGATCATCAACGAGCCCACGGCGTCGGCGCTGGCCTATGGCCTCGACAAGAAGGGCGACGAGAAGATCGCCGTGTACGACCTCGGCGGCGGCACGTTCGACATCTCGATCCTCGAGCTCGGCGAAGGCGTGTTCGAGGTCAAGGCGACCAACGGTGACACCCACCTCGGCGGCGACGACTTCGACCAGCGCGTCATCGATTGGCTGCTCGCGGAGTTCAAGAAGGACCAGGGCATCGACCTGGCCAAGGACCAGCAGGCACTGCAGCGCCTCAAGGAGGCCGCGGAGAAGGCCAAGATCGAGCTGTCGAGCACGGCCTCGACCGAGATCAACCTGCCCTACATCACGGCCGATGCGACCGGGCCCAAGCACCTCGTCGTGTCGCTGACCCGGGCCAAGCTCGAGGATCTCGTGGCCGACCTCGTGGCCCGGACCGAGGGCCCGGTCAAGGCCGCGCTCAAGGACTCCGGCCTCAAGCCCGGCGACATCGACGAGGTCATCCTCGTCGGTGGCATGACCCGGATGCCGGCCGTCGTCGAGGCGGTCAAGAAGATGTTCGGCGGCAAGGAGCCACACAAGGGCGTCAACCCTGACGAGGTGGTGGCCATCGGTGCGGCGATCCAGGCCGGCGTCCTGGCCGGCGACGTCAAGGACGTCCTGCTCCTCGACGTGACGCCGCTGTCGCTCGGCATCGAGACGCTCGGCGGGGTCATGACCAAGCTCATCGAGCGGAACACGACCATCCCGACCTCGAAGTCGCAGGTCTTCTCGACCGCGAGCGATTCGCAGTCGCAGGTCGAGATCCACGTCCTCCAGGGCGAGCGCGACTTCGCCGCGGACAACAAGACGCTCGGTCGGTTCATCCTCGACGGGATCCCGCCGGCTCCCCGCGGCGTGCCCCAGATCGAGGTCACGTTCGACATCGATGCGAACGGCATCCTCGACGTGAAGGCCAAGGACCGCGCGACGAGCAAGGAGCAGCAGGTCCGCATCACCGCCTCGTCGATGCTCGACAAGAGCGCCGTGGACCAGATGGTCCGCGATGCCCAGGAGCATGCCGAAGAGGACCGCAAGCGACGCGAGGACGTCGAGACACGCAACCAGGCTGAGGCCCTGACGTTCCAGGCGGAGCGGACCCTCAAGGACCTTGGCGACAAGGTCCCCTCGGAGGACAAGCTCGAGGTCGAGAACCAGATCGGCTCGCTGCGCGAGGCGCTCAAGGGTTCCGACGCCGACGTGATCCGGACCGGGATGACCGCCCTCGCCGAGACCCTCAACCGGGTGTCGACGGCGGCCTATCAGGCGGCATCCGCGGAGGGCTCGTCCACAGACGGGACGGACGGGTCGACCGGCAGCGGCCCCGAGGCCGGCTCCGAGCCAGGCGGCGAGGCCAGTGGCGCCCCGGAGGGCGACGAGGCCGTCGAGGGCGAGTTCAAGGAGGTCTAGACCCTCCGCCACGACGTGCCATGTCCGACGCACCCGGACGCCGACGCGCTACCGTGGCGCCATGGGTTTCGATGTGGCCGCCGAGGCCTACGACCGCTTCATGGGTCGCTACTCGCGACTGCTGGCGCCGCAGTTCGCGGACCTTGCGGGGATCCGCGCCGGCCAGCGGGTCATCGATGTCGGCTGCGGCCCCGGGGCGCTGACGACGGAGCTCGTCGGCCGTCTCGGGATCGACGCGGTCGCCGCGGTCGACCCGTCCTCGCCGTTCGTGGCGGCCATCGGGGTCCGTCTGCCCGGCGTCGACGTGCGCCAGGCGTCGGCGGCGTCACTGCCGTTCGATGACGACGCGTTCGATGCGGCGATGGCCCAGCTCGTCGTCCATTTCATGCCGGACCCGGTCGCCGGTCTGAGCGAGATGGCCCGGGTGACCCGTCCGCGCGGCGTCATCGCCGCCTGCGTCTGGGACCATGCCGGCGGGCAGGGTCCGCTCGGCCTGTTCTGGAACGTCGCCCGCGAGCTCGATCCGGGCGTCCACGACGAGTCGGACCTGCCGGGAGCCCGGGCGGGCCACCTGACCGAGCTGTTCGACGCGGCGGGTCTGCGTGATGTCCGGGAGACATCGCTGGCAGCGGACCTCGAGCACCCGAGCTTCGAGGAATGGTGGGACCCGTTCACCCACGGCGTCGGGCCCGCCGGTGCGTACACGATCCGCCTGGATCCCGATCACCTGGCGGCGCTCCGCGAGCGCCTGCGCGGACGACTGCCGATGGGGCCGTTCGTCATCCCCGCCCGGGCGTGGGCGGCGGTCGGCCTCGCCTAGTGCGTCCGCCGGCTCAGCCGAGGAAGACCGGCACGCCTGGGGCGATGGCGCCGATCAGCAGCACGACCGCGTAGGCCGCGAACAGCAGCAGGCCGGCGATGAGGTGCAACCGGACGTTGACGCCCATCACCGCCATCAGGCCGTAGGGGTTGTCGTAGTTCGGGGCCAGACCGGCCGACACGCGTCGGGCCAGCGGGATCGTCAGCAGCATCAGCAGGGTCGGGATCGGCAGGACCCCGAGCAGGACGCCGCCGACCAGCGTCGCGTACGCGGCGATGACCGCCACGTTGTAGCCGCCGATGACCGCGTCGCGCGAGAATCGGACCGGCAGCGTGCGCTTCCCGGCGTGGGCGTCTCCCCGCCGGTCGGGGATCTCGTTGACGTACAGGATCAGGGCGATCAACAGGGCGACCGGGATCGACGCGACGACCGGTTCCCACGCCAGGCTGCCGCGCGTCTGCACGACATACGCCCCGAGGAGCATGAGCGGCCCGAACCCGATCGCGACGGCGATCTCGCCGAGCCCCCGGTACACGAACTTGAGCGGCGGTGCCGTGTAGCCGAGGCTCACGATGAACCCGGCGATGCCGATGGCCAGCAGGGCCGGCGATCCGTAGAACGCCAGGAGCACCAGGCCGATGGCGCCGCCCGCGAGATAGAAGCCGGTCGCGAGGGTGGCCATCTGGCGGATGGTCACCAGCCCGTACTGGATGACTCGCGAACCGCCGCTGAACTGGGTCGGGGTGACGTTGGCGTCGTCGGCACCCTGGGCCGTGTCGAACACGTCGTTGGCCACGTTGAGCCCGAGGTGGACGAAGACCCCGCCGAGCAGGGTCAGGACCGCGGCCACCAGGTCGAACGCGCCGTGGCTGGCGGCGATGAGGATGCCGAGCACGATGGGCACGATCGTGGCCGTCAGGAACGGCAGGCGGGTGGTGCGCAGGGCGAGGAAGCCGAACGACAGCCGCGGCTTGACCGGCGTGCCACGCTCGGCGGACAGGGCGTCGAAGTAGCGACGCGACTGGGGTGCCGCGCGCTCCGAGTATTCGAAGAACGGCACCTCGCGCTCGTCCCAACCCCAGGCGGTGCGCCCGTCGAGGGTGACGGCATGCTCGCCGCTGGCCGCCCGCCCCCAGACGGTCACGTGGCGGCGTTCGTCGTAGCCATAGCCCGGCTGGGGCCGAATGTGGGAGCCGGTCAGGGACACCGGGCGGTCGATCGGCACGGTCAGCCCGGCCGGGGCCGCGAACGTGGCGGTCAGCGCCTCCGGGTCGACGACCGCCTCGACCGCGACGCTCAGCGGATAGCCGCCATCATCGACCCAGGTCGCGATCTGATACGGATAGGTGGCCAGGCGATCGAGCCCACTACGGGCGTCGAGCTCGGGTGTCGAGCGCATCACGCGGCCTCCTCGGCGGAGAGCTCCGAGACCTGCGGACCGCGTTGGGCGTCGCCCTCAGGCCAGTACAGCACCCGTCGGGGGGTGACCTCGATGAGGGCCCGTTCGAAGAACAGCGGCAGCGCCACACGTGCCTTGAGGAACGTCACGATCGACGGTTCCTTGGCCTCCCAGATCGGCAGCAGCCGCTCCCAGCCACCGTGCGGGTCCTCGGCGATCACCCTGGCGTCACCCTGGATGGTGGCCCGGTCGGTGCGCCCGCCGACGCTCGTCGGGTCGGTGATGGACACCGCCACCCGGGGGTTGGCGGCGATGTGCTCGAGCTTGCGGCTGAACAGCGTCGACGACGTCATGTACACGTGGTCGCCGTCCCACAACGGGATGAGCGGGTAGGTGACCGGTCGGCCGGTCGCGTCGACGACCGTGAGTTCGGCGACGAGCGCGCGGTCGAGCAGCTCGGCGACGGGAGGTGGCATGGTGGCCATCGGGTGGCTCCTGCGGACGTGGGTTCGGGTCACGAGCCTACCACATGTGCTACCGCCGCGTAGCAGGTTTCCATGGCCGGCGCGGCGCGGTACCATGCGCCCCCATGTCCGGAACCGACGAGTCGATGACCGACTCTTCCTCGCTCATCCATGCCCGCGGATTGACCAAGCGCTTCGGCGACTTCACCGCGGTCGACGCCATCGACTTCGACGTCGCGGCCGGGGAGTCGTTCGGCTTCCTTGGTCCCAACGGTGCCGGCAAGACGAGCACGATGCGGATGATCGGCTGTGTCTCGCCGCTGTCCGGCGGCACGCTGCGCATCCTCGACATGGACCCGATCGCCGACGGCCCCAGGATCCGGGCGCGGCTCGGCGTCGTGCCCCAGCAGGACACCCTGGACACCGAGCTGTCGGTCCGCGAGAACCTGCTCATCTACGGCCGCTACTTCAACCTCAGCCGTGCCGAATGCGCACGGCGGGCCGACGAGCTGCTCGACTTCGCCCAGCTCACCGAGCGGGCGAACGACCAGGTCGAGCACATGTCCGGCGGCATGAAGCGACGGCTGACCATCGCCCGCAGCCTCATCAACGAGCCCGACGTCCTGCTCCTCGACGAGCCCACGACCGGGCTCGACCCACAGGCCCGCCACCTCCTGTGGGATCGGCTGTACCGGCTCAAGCAGCGCGGCGTGACGCTGGTGCTGACCACCCACTACATGGACGAGGCCGAGCAGCTGTGCGACCGGCTCGTCGTGATGGACAAGGCGAAGATCGTGGCGGAGGGCTCGCCGCGCTCGCTGATCGAGCAGTACTCGACCCGCGAGGTGACCGAATTGCGCTTCAAGCCCGGGGTCCAGGAGACGCTCGATGGTCAGCTCGACGGCCTGGCCGAGCGCATCGAACGGTTGCCCGACCGCGTGCTGCTGTACGCCGACGACGGCGAGGCGACCGTCGCGGCTGCCCACGCCCGCGGTCTCGAGCCCGAGCAGGTGCTCGTCCGTCGGTCATCACTGGAGGACGTCTTCCTCCGGTTGACCGGCCGGTCGCTCATCGAATGACCGCGGCGACGACGTCCGCGAACGGCATCGGCCGGGTCTTCGAGCATCGCCTGCTGACCTATCGGCGGACGTTTCGGGCGACGGTCTTCAGCTCATTCCTGACGCCTGTCCTGTTCCTCGGGGCGATGGGTCTCGGTCTCGGCTCGTACGTCGACAGCGGCAGTGGCCAGGGGTCGCTGGGCGGTGTGTCGTACCTCGCCTTCCTCGCCCCGGGGCTGCTGGTGGCGACCTGCATGCAGTCGGCGGCGTTCGAGTCCGCCTTCCCGATGATGTCCGGATTGCGCTGGTCGCGGATCTTCCACGCGATGTACGCCACCCCCATCAGCGGGCCCGACGTGGCCCTCGGCAACCTCGCCTGGATCGGCATCCGGATGGTCATGATCGCGACCGTCTTCACCCTCGTCATCGTGGCCTTCGGCGCGGCCGCGTCGCCGCTGCTGGCGCTGGCCATCCCGGTCGCCGCCCTGACCGGGCTGGCCTTCGCAGCCCCGATCATGGCGTTCTGCGCCACCCAGAAGACCCCCGAGCGGTTCAACGCCGTGTTCCGCTTCGGGATCACCCCGCTGTTCCTGTTCAGCGGCACGTTCTTCCCGGTCGAATCGATCCCGACGTTCCTCCAGCCGCTGGCCTGGATCACGCCGCTGTGGCACGGCGTCGTCCTCGCCCGCGGCCTGTCGCTCGGGACCATCGGTCAGGCACCGGGGATGGCCGTGGTCCATCTGCTCGTGCTGGTCGGGTTCGTGCTCGTCGGCTCGTGGCTGGCGGTCCGGACCGTGACCCGGGCCCTGGTGCGCGGATGAGCGCCTTCCCGCTGACCAGCGGGCTGCTCATCGGCAGCCGCCGCTCGTTCCGCCTGATCGAGCGCAACCTGTACGTCTACCGGCACGGCTGGCTGATCATCCTGTCGGGCTTCTTCGAGCCGCTCTTCTACCTGCTGTCGATCGGGTTCGGGCTGGGTGCGCTGGTCGGCACCATCCCGGGTCCCGGCGGCGAGCCGATCTCCTACCAGCTGTTCGTCGCCCCGGCGCTGCTGGCGAGCTCGTCGATGAACGGCGCCATCGCCGAGAGCACCTTCAACTTCTTCTTCAAGCTCAACTACAACAAGACCTTCACATCGATCCTGTCGACGCCGCTGGGGCCCGGCGACGTCGCCGTCGGCGAGCTCGCCTGGGCGCTCATCCGCGGGGCGTTGTACGCCATCGGGTTCATGGTCGTGATGGTCGTCCTCGGCCTCGTCGTGTCGCCGTGGGTCGTCCTGGCTGTCCCGGCTGCGTTGCTCGTGGGCTTCGCGTTCGGTGCGGTGGGGATGGCCGCCACCTCGTTCATGAAGACGTGGCAGGACTTCGATCTCATCCAGCTGGTGGTCCTGCCGCTGTTCCTGTTCTCGGCAACGTTCTACCCGATCGAGACGTACCCCGACGCGCTGCGGGTCGTCGTCCAGCTGACACCGCTGTACCAAGGGGTGGATCTCATCCGGTCGCTGACGGTGGGCGCGATCTCGCCGATCCTGTGGGTCCACGTGGTGTACCTGCTGGTGATGGGCGTCATCGGCCTGCTGGTCGTGTCGCGCCGGCTCGACAAGCTGCTGCTCCAGTAGCTGCGGGACTCGTCCGATGGCCACCGACCGAGCCGCCCTGGCGGCATTGACCGCCGAGATCGTCGTCTGCCGGCGCTGCCCGCGCCTCGTCGAGTGGCGGGAGCGGGTGGCCCGCGAGAAGGTCGCCCGGTTCCGCGACGAGACGTACTGGGCCCGGCCGGTGCCCGGATTCGGGGACCCGGACGGGCGGATCCTCGTGGTCGGGCTCGCCCCGGCCGCCCACGGTGCGAACCGCACGGGCCGGCTGTTCACCGGCGACGCCTCGGGCGACTTCCTGTGGGCGACGCTGTACCGTGCGGGCCTTGCCGATCGGCCGGCCTCGCGTCGGGCCGACGACGGCCTGACCCTGACCGACGTGTACATCGCGGCGGCCGTCCGCTGCGCACCACCCGCCAACAAACCGACGATCGACGAGCGCGACAACTGCGCTCCGTACCTCGCCGGCGAGGTCGGGCTGCTGGGCCGGGCGCGGGTGGTGGTTGCCCTCGGCGCGTTCGGCTGGGACGCCGCGCTGCGTGCCCTGGCCGCCAACGGGGCACGACCGGCGACCGCCACGAAGCCCCGATTCGGGCACGGCGCGGAGGTGGCCGTCGGCGACTTCGTGCTCGTCGGCACGTACCACCCGAGCCAGCAGAACACGTTCACCGGACGGCTCACCCCGGCCATGTTCGACGCGGTCTTCCAGCGCGCGGTCGCGCTCGCCGCCGAGCACGCGTGAGCCGCCGCGGCACCTCTCGTACACTCTGCGACTGATGGCCACCACCGAGCGCGATCTCTATCAGGTCCTCGGCGTCGAGCGCGGCGCCACCGACGCCGACATCAAGCGTGCCTTCCGCAAACTCGCCCAGCAGTGGCATCCGGACGTCAACACCGACCCCGAGGCTCCGGCCCGCTTCAAGGAGGCCAGCGAGGCCTATCAGATCCTGTCCGATCCCGACCGGCGCCAGCGCTACGACATGTTCGGCCGAGCCGGGGTGGACGGTGGGGCGGGCGGGCCGGGTGCCGGGTTCGAGGGATTCGGCGGGTTCAGCGACATCTTCGACGCGTTCTTCGGCGGTGCGGCCGGCGGCGGCTCGGCGCGGCGGGGGCGGCCACAGCCCGGCGCGGACCTGCGCTATGACCTGCGCATCACGTTCGAGGAGGCCATCCACGGCGTCGAGCGGGAGATCGACTTCCGGGTCCTCGTCCGCTGCGAGACGTGCAGCGGCACGGGCGCCAAACCCGGCACCGAGCCGATCACCTGTCCGCAATGCGAGGGACGCGGTGAGGTCCGGACGGTCCGTCAGACCATGCTCGGCCAGATGGTCAACGTCAGCGCCTGCCCGCGCTGCCGTGGCGAGGGCAAGATCGTCGAGACCCCGTGCGAGACGTGCAAAGGTGACGGACGGACGGAGCGCAAGCGTTCGCTGCGGGTGACCATCCCGGCCGGCATCGACGAGGGCCACCAGATCCGCCTGACGAACGAGGGCGAGGTCGGTCCGCGCGGCGGCCCGCCCGGTTCGCTCTACGTGGCGGTCCACGTCGCTCCCCATCCGACCCTCAAGCGCGACGGGACGGAGCTCTACTACGAGGCCCACATCTCGATCGCCCAGGCCGCGCTCGGGACGAAGCTGGCGGTGGCGACGGTCGAAGGGGACGAGGACGTCGAGGTCAAGCCCGGGACACAGCGCGACACCGAGATCCGGTTGCGTGGCAAGGGCGTCCCGCAGCTGCGCCGCGGCGGCCGCGGCGACCTGCACGTGCTCATCGACGTCGTCGTCCCTCGCAAGCTCTCGAAGAAGCAGCGCGAGCTGCTCGAGGCGTACGCCAAGGAGTCGGGCGAGGAGGTCGGGGGGACCGGCGGCATCCTCGACAAGCTCGGTCTGGGGTGAGTTCGGGCGACTCGGGGGCGTGGCT
>DAIUES010000030.1:11894-18587 GCA_036844985.1 Candidatus Limnocylindrales bacterium | reverse complement strand
TGGGACGACCCATCTCGACGCCTTGGCTGATCTCGAAGGTCGCGGTCGCGACGATCTCGCCCCGCTCGCGCAGGTAGGCGCCGAGGGCCGCGGCTGCGGCGCCCGTCGCCGGATCCTCGACGACGCCGCCGACCGCGAAGGGGTCGCGGGCCCGAAACCGCAGCGGACCCTCGCGCCAGATGAGCTGGAGCGTCGTGAGGTCATGCTCGAGCATGAGCGCCTGCATCGGCTCGAACGGGTAGGCCATGCGGCCGAGCGTCGCGTAGTCGCGGACGGCGATGATCAGGTGACGGACACCGGCGTAGGCGATCGCCGGCGGCAGGCGCGGATCGAGCTCTGAGGGATCCCAGTCGAGCAGGGCGAGTGCCCGCTCCAGGAGGGCGGCCGGCGCCGGGACCACGTGTGGCTCGACGGACGTCAGTGTTGCCACTCGCCGGCCATCCGGTCCGTGCTGGAGGCTCAGGCCCACCTCGCCGTCGTTGGTCCGGAGGAGCAGGTCGTCGGGCGCGCCGCGCTCGGCGAGGATCACCCCGCTCGCGATCGTCGCGTGGCCACAGAACGCGACTTCGGCGAGCGGGCTGAAGTAGCGCACCCGGAAACGGCCCGGGACGCCCGACCCATCGGGCGCCAGGAACGCGGTCTCGGAGAAGCCGACCTCGGCCGCGATCCGCTGCATCTGGTCGACCGGCGGCAGCGTGTCCCCGATCCAGACACCGGCCGGGTTGCCCCCGGCGGGATCGGCGGTGAATGCCGCGAGCCGCAGGAGGGTGCCGCCGGCGGGGTCGATCATCGGGTCACCGTGTCAGTAGCAGTTGACAGATCGCGACAGATCCCTCGTGATCGATCCCCTCGGATGCAGATCATGTCGATCTGGGAGCGCGACCACGCTCGGCGGTGCCAGGAACGTGTCTGGGGCTGGCGGGCCGGGCGCGATCACGCTCGACTCCGCGCCGCCACGCGCGGCGATCGGCTGGCAGAAATCCATGGTCGCGCCATGGTAGTCGGCGTCGCCGCCACACAAGACGCCGCCGCGAAACACGCCACACGCGATAGAACATGCGTGCGAAATGTCGCCACCCTGTGCTACGATCGCGCCCGATGGTCGACGACGTCACGCACATCCTGTCCGGCGATCTCGAGGACGAGGCCGATCGCATCATCGAGGGCTCGCTTCGGCCGCGCTCGCTCGGTGAGTACATCGGTCAGCAGGAGGTCAAGGCCAACCTGTCGGTGCTGCTCCAGGCCGCCCGCGGCAGGGGAGAGGCGGCCGACCACATCCTGCTCTACGGGCCGCCCGGTCTCGGCAAGACGACCCTGGCGACGATCGTCGCGCGTGAACTCGGTGTCAGCGTCCGCTACACGTCCGGTCCGGCGGTCGAGCGAGCCGGCGACCTGGCCGCGATCCTGACCTCGCTCGACGAGCGCGACGTCCTGTTCATCGACGAGGTCCACCGACTCAACCGCGCCGTCGAGGAGATCCTCTATCCCGCCATGGAGGACTACGCGCTCGATGTGATGATCGGCAAGGGCCCCTCCGCGCGTAGCCTTCGACTGAGCCTCAAGCCGTTCACGGTGGTCGGCGCCACGACCCGGGCGGGCCGCATCAGCTCGCCGTTGCGTGACCGGTTCGGCGCGACCTACCGGCTCGACTTCTACACCGAGGATGAGCTCGTCCAGATCGTCGAGCGCTCGGCCGAGATCCTCGATGTCCCGATCGATGGCGCCGCCACGCGCGCCATCGCCCGCCGCGGTCGCGGCACGCCGCGGATCGTGAATCGACTGCTCAAGCGCGTCCGCGACCACGCCCAGGTCCACGGCGACGGCCGTGTCCACGAAGACACGGCGCGTGACGCGATGCGCCAGATGGAGATCGACGACGAAGGGCTCGACTCGGCCGATCGGAAGCTGCTCGCCGCGATCGTCCAGAAGTTCGCATCGGGTCCGGTCGGGGTCGCGGCGCTGGCTGCCGTGCTGTCCGAGGAGACCGACACCATCGAGGACGTCCACGAGCCGTTCCTGCTCCGCCTCGGGTTCATCGATCGGACGCCACAGGGCCGCATCGCGACCGATCTCGGGCGCGCCCACCTGTCCGGCCTCGGGTACGAGATCCCGCCGCCACGGCGGTCGGACCCGGGCATGCCGAGCCTGTGGGACGAGCCCCCGACACCAACGGCCGGGACCGACGGGCCGTGATGGCGTTCGCACCCGCGCCGTTCGTGTCGGCCGCCGCCCGCTTCGAGCTCACCGTCCCACCACCGGCCGACGGCGCGACCCGGGCCCGGACCGGGCTGCTGACGCTGGCCCACGGCACCGTCCAGACCCCCCAGTTCATGCCGGTCGGCACGAACGCCACGGTCAAGGCCCTGTCGCCCGACGACATCAAGGCGACGGGCGCGTCGATCATCCTCGCCAACACCTATCACCTGTACCTGCGCCCTGGACACGAGCGCATCGCCCGGCTTGGCGGCCTGCATCGGTTCATGGACTGGGATCGCCCGATCCTCACCGATTCGGGCGGCTTCCAGGTCGTCTCGCTCGGTGACCTGCGCGTGGTCGACGAGGACGGCGTGACCTTCCGCTCGCATCTCGACGGGTCGATCCATCGGTTCACGCCCGAGCACGCGACCGCGGTCCAGGAGGCGCTCGGCTCGGACATCGCGGTCGCCTTCGACCAGCCGGTCTACCCGAGTTCGACCCGCGAGGTCGTCGCCGACGCCACCGCCCGCACGCACCGCTGGGCAGAGCGGTCGCTGGTAGCGCACACGCGGGTGGATCAGGCGATGTTCGGCATCGTCCAGGGCGGGCTCGATCCGGAGCTGCGTGGCGCGTCGACGTCGTTCATCGCGGGGCTGCCGTTCGACGGCATCTGCATCGGTGGCCTGGCCGGCGACGAGACCGCCACCGAGCGCGACGCGGCGCTCGATGTCGCGATCCCGCTCCTGGCCGACGATCCGCGGCCGCGCTACCTGATGGGCCTCGGCTCACCGGCGGACCTGCTCGAGGCCGTCCATCGCGGGATCGACCTGTTCGACAGCGTGCTGCCGGCGCGGGTGGCCCGCAACGGGCAGCTGTGGATCCCGGGTGGTCGATTGAACCTGCGCAACAAGGTCCATCTCGACGATCCGGCGCCGGTCCAGGACGACTGTCCATGCCTCCTCTGCCGGCGATTCTCGAGGGCCTATCTGGCTCATCTGTTCCGGGCCAAGGAGCTCCTCGCCTACCGTCTCGCGACTTGTCACACCCTCCCCTTATCCCTTGTCTTCATGGTCATGATCCGAGCCTCGATCCAGGCCGGAACGTTCCCCGCCGATATGGCCGATCTGCGCTCGCGCGCGGGCCGGGTGAGTGGCGGTGAAGTCGCGGAGGCGTCCGCGTGAAGGATCGATCGATACGCTGCAGCACGACGCGGAGGCCGACTGATGGGCTCGCGAAATCGACCGGGCAAAGAGGCGAAGAAGAAGCCCAAGGCGAAGCTCGCCCAACCGAGTCTGTCGCCACTTTCGGAGCCACCTCAGAACGTGGAGGTCATCCGGAAGCCGCGCAAGGAGAAGCCAGTCGTCGTCGAGAACGACGAGGAAGAGGCCTGATCGACCGGACGGATGCCGCTGTGGCCCGCGCCGCTGATCGATCGGGACGATCGATGAGGAGCGTGACGAGCGGATGGCGATGACGGACGAGCGGACGGCGGAGCGGGCCCTGGCGGAGCGGGGCAAGGCGGTCGACGCGGCGCTGGCCACGATCGAGAAGCAGTTCGGTCGCGGGGCGATCATGAAGCTCGGCTCGGCCGAGCGCCAGGCAGTCGATGCGATCCCGACCGGCTCGATCGCGCTGGATCTCGCGCTTGGCGTCGGCGGCATCCCGCGTGGTCGGATCACCGAGATCTTCGGACCCGAGTCGTCGGGCAAGACGACGGTCTGCCAGCACGTGCTGGCAGAGGCACAACGGCGCGGCGGGGTCGTTGCGTTCATCGACGTCGAGCACGCGCTCGACCCGGCCTACGCCCGCGCCTGCGGCGTCAACGTCGACGAATTGCTCGTGTCGCAGCCTGATACCGGGGAGCAGGCGCTCGAGATCACCGAGACGCTGATCCGCTCCGGCGGCATCGACTGCGTCGTGGTCGACTCGGTCGCCGCGCTCGTGCCGCGCGCCGAGATCGAGGGCGAGATGGGCGATTCGTTCGTCGGCATCCAGGCCCGGCTGATGAGCCAGGCGTTGCGCAAGCTGACCGGCGCCGTGTCCCGTTCGAACACCGCGCTCATCTTCACCAATCAGCTGCGCGAGAAGATCGGCGTCATGTTCGGCAACCCGGAGACGACGCCCGGCGGTCGAGCCCTCAAGTTCTATGCGTCGGTGCGGCTCGATATCCGTCGCATCGAGACCATCAAGACCGGCACCGAGTCGGTCGGCAACCGCGCCCGGGTCAAGGTCGTGAAGAACAAGGTCGCGGCGCCGTTCCGGGTCGCCGAGTTCGACATCATGTACGGCGAGGGCATCTCGACCGAGGGTGGCCTGCTCGATGTGGGTGTGGCGATGGATGTCGTGTCGAAGACCGGCGCGTGGTTCAACTTCGGGGAGGTCCGTCTCGGGCAGGGTCGCGAGGCCGCGAAGGAGTTCCTCAAGGGCAGCCCGGAGATCGCCGCGGAGATCGACCGTCGGATCCGCGGCCGGATCACCGAGGTCGCCATCCCCGTCGAGGGCATCGAAGAGGCCGAGTAGCCGGTCGTGACGGCCGAGCGGTCCGGGCGCGGGAGCCGTCGACCCCGCGAGTCGTTCGCCGATCGACGTGCCCGTCGGGCGGCGATCGCTGATCCTGCCGTCGTGCTCGAGGCGGCGGCGCGCTTTCTCGAGGCTCGGTCGCGATCCGTCGCCGAGGTCCGCCGTCGACTGACGGGCGCCGGATACCACGCGGATCTCGTGGAGGGCGCGATCGGTCGCCTCGGGGCCCTCGGCATGCTCGACGACGAGTCCTTCGCTCGAGCGTGGGTGGAGTCACGCGACCGCGCGCGTCCGCGCGGCGAACGGGCGATCCGCGAGGAGTTGCGGCTCAAGGGCATCGACCGGGCCATCGTCGACGTCGTACTCGAGGAGCGCCGGACCCGTGACGGCGACGGGGCGCGAAACGGTGGCGCGTCCGAGGTGGGGGTGCCGGGCGTCGAGGAAGACGCGGATTCGGTCGCGGCGGGGCGACTCCTGGCCAAGCACGCTCGTGCGCTCGCCCGGGTCCCCGACGTCCGGCAGCGGCGGCAGCGCGCGTACGCCCTCCTCGCCCGCAATGGCTTCGACCCCGAGACGTGTCGGCGGTTCGCGGCGACCGTCACGCAGGACCCCGCGTCGGACGAAGACTGACCGGGTGCCCACAAGCCGTTGCCACGGCACACCGCTCTCGACCCCGCCGGACCGTCCCGGACTGGACCCCGTGGCTCCGACCGTGCCACCCGGCCGGCCGCGACCGGGACCATCGTCCGGGTCGTGCGCGAGGCCACTCCGCGTCGATACTCGGCGGCGTATTGATGCCGGCACATGCCGGCCCCACCGACAACTCCGGGGTCAGGAGTTAGGTATCCGATGATCAACCGTCTTCGTTCGAACTGGACGGCCGCGAGCGGTGCGCTGCTGCTGATTCTCACTCTTAGCGGCGTTGCCGCGGGCGCCAGCCTCGTGTCCGACGCCCTTCCGACCGAGGGCGCCGACGTCGCTCCGCTGGTCGACACGACCCTCACCTGGGAAGACACCGACGGCAATGGCGTCGACGACGATTGCCAGGAAGCCGTGGTCGCCGATGCCGACGCGGCGCTGGCGGCGGTTGCGGCCGTCGATCTCGACCATGACGGCACCGTGTCCGTGTCCGAGGCCGCCCAGAGTGGGCGGATCGGCGGTACGAACTGCAATCACGGTGGCTATGTGCGTGCCGTCGCCCAGGGCGATGAGGCCGCGGACGAGACCGCGGACGAGGAGACGACCGACGACGCCCCAGCGACCGACTGCGAGGTGGCACCCGTCGTCGAGCCCACGCCCGTCGTCGATCCGACACCGGTCGTCGAGCCGACCCCCGCACTCGCGCCCGATACCGCGCCCAACGCGCACGGCAAGGCCGTGTCGGAGGTCGCGAAATCGGATGCGGTCGGCGGCAAGAACTGCAATCACGGCGGCGCCGTCAGCGCTGTCGCCAAGGATCCAGCGGCACGGGCAGCCGCCAAGGCCACCCGCGACGCCGCCAAGGCCGAGCGCCAGGCCGACCAGGCCGCCGCCAAGGCCGCCCGCGACGCCGCCAAGGCAGAGCGCAAGGCCGCCCGCGATGCCGCCAAGGCCGCCCGCCACCACGGCAAGCCCGGCGGCTGAACCGCCCCGGGATCGATGAGAAGCGCGCCCCCGTCGGGGCGCGCTTCCTCGCGTCTGGGCATTTCCCGGTGGTTGCCACGAACAAGCGTGGCCCCGAGCCGGCCGTCAGCCCCAGACACACGATCCGCACGAACGAGCGTGGCCCCGAGCCAGCCGTCAGCCCCAGACACACGATCCGCACGAACGAGCGTGGTCGGGTACCCAGATTGCAGTTCATCGACCATAGGGCGATCGTCCACGCAGACCGGTGGCGATCTCGTGTCTGACACTGACGAGCCGGGTCCGGCCGGCCGGCACCCAGGCCCGTCAGTGGCCCGTCCCTCGCGCAGCGTGAGCGCGCCATCGGCGACGACA
>DAIUES010000030.1:0-11884 GCA_036844985.1 Candidatus Limnocylindrales bacterium | reverse complement strand
CCGTCAGTGGCCCGTCACGCGCCCACTCCCCGAGGACGCCCACTCCCCGCGGGCGCCCACGCCCCGCGCCCACTCCCCGCGGGCGCCCACTCCCCGCGGGCGCCCACTCCCCATCACTCCCCGCACCAGCACCAACCCTGACCGCCGCCTCAGTTGACCCGCCCGTGCGGCAGCCGTAGGCTACGGGCACGCGTTCCAGGCGCCGACTGACAACGGCGTCCCGAACGGAAACCCGGCCCGATCGTGGCCCATCGAGGGGGAGCGGTTCGTCCCGTTGACGACCCGAACCTGGCGTTTCGACCCAGGCGGGGTCGCGCCTCCCCTGGACCTCGCGATCGTGTCGTTGCACACGTGACGCGTCCGGCCGCACAACTCGGTCCGGATGGGAGGACAACCAATGGAGACACCGGTCGTGGTGGCGGTGGCCCTCGTGGCCGCCGTCGGCGGCGCCGTACTCGGCGCATTCCTTCGAACCATGTGGGCCTCGCAGGGGATGAAGGCCGCTCAGGCCGAGGCCCGCCGCATCGAGGCCGAGGCGCGGGCCCGCCAGAAGGAGCTCATCCTCGAGGCCAAGGACGAGAAGCTCCGGCTCGGCCGCGAAGCCGAGGACGAGGCTCGCGCCCGGCGCAACGAATTGACCGCCCAGGAACGTCGCCTCGTCCAGCGCGACGAGCAGCTCGATCAGCGCACCGAGATGCTCGAGCAGCGCGACCGGAACCTCCTCGATCGCGAGCGCGAGCTCGACCGGACCAAGGACGATCTGGCCCGCGCGATGAGCGAGCAGGTCGCCGCCCTCGAGCGGGTGTCCGGGCTGAGCGCGGACGACGCCAAGGGCCTCCTGCTCGAGGCCGTTCGGGCCGAAGCCGAGCACGATGCCGTCAAGCTCGCCCGCGCGATCGAGCGCTCCGCCCGCGAGGAGGCTCAGGACAAGGCTCGGGACATCGTCCTGACGGCGATGCAGCGGGTCGCGGCGGACCACACAGCCGAGCACACGGTCAGCGTCGTCCACCTGCCGTCGGACGAGATGAAGGGCCGGATCATCGGTCGCGAGGGCCGCAACATCCGCGCCCTCGAACAGGCGACCGGGGTCGACCTGATCATCGACGACACCCCCGAGACGGTGATCCTCAGCGGCTTCGACCCGGTCCGCCGCGAAGTTGCCCGCATCGCCGTCACCAAGCTCATCGCCGACGGCCGCATCCATCCCGGCCGCATCGAGGAGGTCGTCGCCAAGGCCCGCGCCGAGGTCGATCTCGTCATCCGCCAGGCAGGCGAACAGGCCGCCTATGACGCCGGAGTTCCGGGTCTCCCGGCCGAGATCATCAAGCTGCTCGGTCGGCTCAAGTACCGGACCAGTTACGGGCAGAACGTGCTCAACCACTCGGTCGAGACGAGCAATCTCGCGTCGGTCATCGCCGCCGAGATCGGGGCCGATGTCCAGGTCGCCAAGATGGGTGGGCTGCTGCACGACATCGGCAAGGCGGTCGATCACGAGGTGGAGGGCCCGCACGCGGCCATCGGCGCCCAGATCGCCCAGCGCCATAACCTGCCGTTCAAGGTGATCAACGGCATCGCCGCCCACCACCAGGAGGTCGAGTACGCCTGCCTCGAGGCGCCGATCGTGCAGGTCGCCGACGCCATCAGCGCGTCGCGCCCCGGCGCCCGCGGCGAATCGATGGACACCTACGTCAAGCGCCTCGAGGACCTGCAAGCGATCGCCGAGAGCTTCGGTGGCGTCGAGCGCTCGTTCGCCGTCCAGGCCGGCCGGGAAGTCCGCATCCTCGTCCGACCCGAGGAGATCGACGATCTCACCGCGACCCGGCTGGCGCGCGACATCGTCAAGAAGATCGAGGAGCAGCTGACCTACCCGGGCCAGATCAAGGTGACCGTCATCCGCGAGACGCGCGCCGTGGAGTACGCGAAGTAGCCACCGGCGGCGGGAGCGACCCGATCGGCCGGACTCGACTCGGCAACCCGGCCAACGGCAATGCGCCGCGTCCGCCGGGGGCCTGTCGGGTGCTCATGATCGGCGACCTCATCGGCAAGCCTGGCCGGGTGGCCATCGAGGTGGTGCTGCCGACCCTGCGCGAGGAGCGCGGCATCGATTTCGTCACGGCCAACGGCGAGAACGTGGCGGGCGGCATGGGCCTGACGCCGTCGACCGCCGAGGCGATGCTGGCGGCCGGGGTCGATGTCATCACGAGCGGCAACCACATCTGGGACAAGCGCGAGATCTACCCGTTCCTCGAGGCGAACGAGCGCGTCCTCCGGCCGCACAACTACGGGACCCGCGACGTCCCCGGCCGTGGCTGGGGCATCTACGACGCGCTCGACGGATCGCACGTCGCGGTGATCAACCTGCAGGGTCGGACCTACATGCAGCCGATCGACAACCCGTTCACCGACGCCGACGCGCTGCTCGACGAGACGAGCGCGCCCGAGCCGCTGCCGCCGATCCGCTTGGTCGATTTCCACTGCGAGCTGACCTCGGAGAAGAACGCGCTGGGCCTGTACCTCGACGGACGGGTGAGCACGGTCGTCGGCACCCACACCCACATCGTCACCGGCGATGAGCGGATCCTGCCCGGCGGGACGGCGTACCAGACCGACCTCGGCATGACCGGGCCGGTGTGGAGCGTCATCGGCTTCGAGCCCGCGACGGTCCTGCCGCGGTTCATCAACGCGCTGCCGACGCGGTTCGAGGTCGGCAGCGGTCCCGTGGTCTTCAACGCCCTCCAGGTCGATGTCGATCCCGCGACCGGCCGGGCGATCCAGCTGGAGCGGATCCAGCGACTCGTCGACGTCTAGCGGTGACCGACAGCCCGCGCGTGCCCGCGCGACCACCCCGCCGTCATGACCCGGCCGCCCGCGGTGCCATCGTGCCGCCGGCGTCGTCGACCATCGATCTCCACGCCCACTCGAGCCGGTCCGACGGTGTGATGCCACCCGTCGAACTCCTGGCGTCGGTGGCCGCGTCCGGCGTCCGGCTGTTCTCGCTGACCGATCACGACACCCTCGCCGGCTACCGCGAGCTCGTCGCCGGCGGCCACGTGCCGTCCGACATGACCCTGGTCCCCGGCGTCGAGATCAACGCGCTGGTGAGCCGCGACCTCGGCCTGTGGGAGGGCGAGCTCCACATCCTCGGCTTCGGCATGGACCCCGGAGACGAGCCGTTCGAGATGGCGCTCGCGACCCAGCGGGACGCCCGGCGGATCCGGTTCCAGCGGACCGTCGAGCGGTTGCGTGACCTCGGCATGCCGATCGACCGCGAGGTGGCCGAGCTCGACCTCGGAGCGGACGACGCGCTCGGTCGACCGACCGTCGCGCGGGCGCTCATCGCGGCGGGCTTTGCCACGACCGTCGAGGATGCCTTCGACCGCCTCATCGGTCACGGGGCGCCGGGCTACGTGCGGCGCGAGGGGCTCGAGCCGAACGGAGCCATCGCCGCGATCCGGGCCGCGGGCGGCATCCCGGTGCTGGCCCATTTCCGCGAGGCACCGACCCGGGTCGACATCGTCCGCGAGCTCGTCGATGCCGGTCTTGCGGGTCTCGAGGTCTACTACCGCACGTTCGATGCGGCGACGGTCGCCGCCGTCGGAGCCGTTGCTGGCGATCTCGGGCTGCTGGCGACGGGTGGCACCGATTACCACGGCGACCTCGGGCCGTATGCCGAGGCGCACGCCGACCTGTGGGTCCCGCCCCTGGTCGGCGAGCAGCTGCTGGCCCGGCTCGAGGTCAGCTGACCGGGCTGCTCGGCTGCGCCTGTTCTGGCCCCGGCTCCGGTTCGAACCGTCGTCGCAGCTCGACCGGTTTCCTGTTGCTGCGGCGCAGGTTGAGGGCCTCGACGAAGACGCTGAAGCCCATCGCCGCATAGATGTACGCCTTGTCGATGTGGAACCCGAAGCCGTCGGCCACGAGGGTGACGCCGATGAGCAACAGGAACGCCAGCGCGAGCATCTTGACCGATGGGTGCCCGTGGACGAACGTCGCGAGCGGCCCGGACGCCACCAGCATGACCAGCACCGCGATGACGACCGCGGCGATCATCACCGCGACGTCGTTGGCCATGCCCACCGCGGTGAGGACCGAATCGAGCGAGAACACGATGTCGAGCAGCACGATCTGGACGAGCACCGTGCGGACGTTCGCAGCGGCCACTGTCGTGCCTGGTACGGGCACCGCCTCTCCCTCGAGCGACTCGTGGATCTCGGTCGTGGCCTTGTAGAGCAGGAACAGGCCGCCGCCGATGAGGATCAGGTCGCGCCACGAATAGGGGTTGTCGAACAGCACGAACGCCGGCTGGGTCAGGCCGATGATCCACGAGATCGTCAGCAGCAGGCCGATGCGCATGAGCATCGCCAGTGCCAGCCCGATGACCCGGGCGCGATCACGCGCTTCGGCGGGCAGTCGGCCGACGAGGATCGAGATGAAGATGATGTTGTCGATGCCGAGCACGATCTCGAGCACCGTCAACGTGACGAGCGCGACCCACGTCTCGGGCGTGGTGAACAGCGTGATGAGGTCCATGACGGGGCAGGATAGCGGGCACGGGACCGCGGGGTCGATGCCGCCCGAACGGCCGGCTCCCGACCGGGGTCGTACCATGGCCCGGCCGTGACCGATGCCCGCCTTGCCCGCCGCCCGCTGCCGATGCTCGACATCGTCGACCCCGCGACCCCGGCCCATGGCGCATCGCGGACGCCCGCCGCGCCCGATGACGAACGGGTCGCCGAGTACCGGCCGGAGCTCGCCTCGTTGCCGCGGTTCCACGTATGGACGCTCGGCTGCCAGATGAACCGCAGCGATTCGGAGGAGATGGCCGGCCGTCTCCTCGCGGTCGGCTGCGAGGAGGCGTCGTCGCTCGAGACCGCCGACCTCGTGGTCATCAACACCTGCGCCATCCGCGAGGCGGCCGAGCAGAAGGTGATCGGCCGGCAGGGCCAGCTGGCGCGGCTCAAGGTCGCCCGGCCCGGGATGCGGGTCGTGCTGACCGGCTGCTCAGTGCGGGAGCCGGACCGATCGGGACTGAAGCGGCGCTTCCCGGCGGTCGACATGTTCCTGCGCCCGGACGAGGAGCCCGAGCTCGTCGATCGCCTCGGCCTGGCGTCGGCCCAGGGGGCGATCGGACTGGCCGGCGCGACGACCACCGTCGGACGGACGGTCGTGGGCGTGGCCGATCGGCTGTCGATGACGCGCGCCCGCGCCGTGGGGGAGGGGACCGTCGCCCGCGGGTCCGCGATCAGTGCCTGGCTGCCGATCATCTACGGCTGCGACAAGACCTGCACCTACTGCATCGTCCCGTTCAGTCGCGGGCCCGAGCGCAGTCGACCGTTCGACGACGTCGTGGACGAGGCTCGCGCGCTGGCGACGGCCGGCTTCCACGAGGTGACCCTGCTCGGCCAGAACGTCAATTCGTACGGCCACGACCTGGCGCCCGAGGCGCGCTTCGCCCATGTCGATGCCGAACGCTGGGCTGGTCGACGGCTCGATCTCCACGGCCGACCCGACCTGGCCGAGCTGATTCGTGCCATCGACGCGCTGCGGACCGGCGATGGGCGTCCGGCGATCCCCCGTCTCCGCTTCGTGACCTCGCATCCGTGGGACCTGTCGGACCGCCTGATCTCCGCGCTGGCCGACTGCCCGAGCGTGTGCGAGCATCTCCATCTGCCCGTTCAGTCCGGTGATGACGGCGTGCTGCGGCGGATGGGTCGCCAGTACACCGTCGCCCACTACCGGGAGCGCCTCGCCCGCATCCGCGGGGCCGTGCCCGGGATCACCATCTCGACCGACGTCATCGTCGGGTTCTGCGGCGAGACCGAGGACCAGTTCGAGGCCACAGTGGCGCTGCTCGATGAGGTGCGCTACGACCAGGTCTTCGCCGCGGCATATTCGCCGCGCCCCGGCACGCCGGCGACCAAGCTCGCCGACGACGTGCCGGCCGACGTGAAGCGACGCCGGCTCAACGTCCTGCTTGCTCGCCAGGAGGCGATCGGGCTGGAGCGCAACCGGGCGTGGCTGGGCCGGACGGTCGACGTCCTGGTCGACGCCGTCACGCCGGCCCGTGGCCACGATCACGGCTCGCCCGGGGATGCCCCGACGGGCCCGCGTGTCGCCGGTCGGACCCGCGGCAACAAGCTCGTGCACCTCGCCGGCGACCCCGAGCTGGTCGGACGCGAAGTCACCGTTCGCATCGAGCACGCGGGCCCGTATGCCCTGCGCGGGGTCGCCATCCGACCCTGACCGCATCCCACGGCCCACGCGCCGCGTTGACATTCGCGAGAACGCGACGGTACCGTGGCGACTTCCGGGGACCGAGTTCGAGGGATCGTTCGGACGGCGACCGGATCCTGCGCACGAAGCGTTCGTCACATGGTCGAGGAGGCAAGCGCCATGGACTACTCCCGCTTGGATCGGGTTCGCCGGTCAGCATCGCCCCAGGAGCTCGATCTGGTCGAGTCGTTCGCCCAGGGGCGGATCACGCGGCGCCAGTTCATCAAGCGCTCCGCCGTCGTCGGTCTGTCGATGGCGTCGGTCAGCGCGGTCATCGCCGCCTGCAGCAACACCCCGAGCGCGACCACGCCCGGCACCCAGCTGCCGGCCGGCAGCGCCAGCCCCGGTGCGAGCTCGAGTGCGCCGGCGGCGGCCGGTGGCTCGATCAAGATCGCGACCCAGCGGCCGGCAGGGCCGCTCGATCCGATCGGGATGCAGGACCTCAGCGCCTACGGGCTCATCGCCCAGTCGTTCGAGTTCCTCGCCGGGATGGACCCGACGACCGGCGACATCGGGCCGGGCCTGGCCGAGTCTTGGTCGCCCAACGACGACAACAGCGTGTGGACGTTCAAGCTCCGCCAGGGCGTCAAGTGGCAGGACGGCTCCGACTTCAAGGGCGAGGACGTCGTCGAGACGATGAAGCGCCTCGTGGCGGCGGGCAACGCCGGCATCAAGGGCGTCATCGACGCGAACTCGGCGAAGGTGGTCGACCCCGCCACGGTCGAGTTCACCCTCGTCAGCGCCAACGGCAACTTCCCGTACCTCGTTTCGGTGTTCAACGCCCAGACCTGCATCACCCCCGCGAGCTACGCGACGGGCACGACCCTCGACGGCCTGCCCAACGGCACGGGTCCCTGGAAGATGGACAGCTACGACGCCCAGACGGGCGCGAAGTTCTCGCGCAATCCGGCGTGGTGGGGCGGCCAGACGCCCCTCGACGCGGTCGAGTGGGTGTTCTTCGACACGATCGGCCCGATGGTCACCGCCTACCAGGGCGGCCAGATCGACGCCATCGTCCAGTTCGACGTGCTGACCGGCGCGGCGCTGTTCAACGACGCGAACTTCACGGTCAACGCGGCGCGCACGAGCAACCACCGCCAGATCTGGATGCGCACGGACACGGGCCAGTTCACCGACGTCCGGGTGCGCCAGGCCCTGGCGTACAGCCTCGATCGCGACGCGATGATCCAGCAGCTGTTCAAGGGTCAGGCCGACCTCGGCAACGACCACGTCATCGCGCCGCTCTATCCGTACTTCGATCCATCGGTGCCGCAGCGCACCCGCGACGTTGCCAAGGCCAAGCAGCTGCTGGCAGACGCCGGCGTGCCGAGCCTGTCGGCGACGCTCCATGTCGCTCAGCTCCAGGAGATCCCCGACCTGGCGGTGCTCATGCAGAGCCAGGCGGCGGAGGCCGGTATCACCCTGACCCCGGCGGTCGAGAGCCTTGACACGTTCTATGGCGCACAGTGGTGCCCGGCCGAGCCGGCCGATCCGCCGTGCTCGGGTGCGGCCGAGCTGGGGATCGTCGACTACGGTCACCGCGCGACGCCGGACGTGTTCCTCAACGCCGCGCTCCAGACCAAGGGCGTGTGGAACTCGTCGCAGTACTCCAACCCCGAGTTCGACGCAGCGTTCGTCGAGTTCCAGAAGGCGGTCGGCGTCGACGCCCAGAAGGCCGCCTGCAAGAAGATCGAGACGATCCTCAACAACGACGTCGCGATCGCCGTCCCGTACTTCTACCAGTTCCTGTCGGGCAACTCCAAGAAGTTCACCGGCGTCTACTCCAGCGCCCTTGGCCAGATGTTCGTGGAGAAGGCCTCGCAGGTCGCCTGACGACCCGTCCATGACCCGTTGATCCGAGGGAGTCGCCGCTTCGCGCGACTCCCTCGTCCCATATCCGCCGTCACGAGGCACCGTTGAGACGGTTCATCCTTCGCCGCGTGCTCTTGTCCCTCGTGACGCTGTGGCTGCTCGCGACGATCGTGTTCATCATCGCCAACGTCCTGCCCAACGACGTCGGACGGACCATCCTCGGCCCGTTCGCGCCACAGGCGAGCGTCGACGCGCTCAACGATCGGCTCGGTACGAACGACCCGCTGCTCGAGCAGTACGTGCGCTCGATCCGCAGCCTGGTCACCCTCGACTTCGGCAACTCGTTCGTGTCGGGCCAGCCGGTCATCCCCCAGCTCGCGGCGGCGATCGGACGTTCGGCCAAGCTGGCGGGTCTCGCCCTGCTGCTGACCATCCCCATCGCCATCATCGCCGGGCTGTATGCCGGCCGGCGACGTGATCGTCTGGCGGATCGCGCGATCGTGCTGCTGGGGGTGACCCTGTCGTCGATCCCGGAGTTCGTGATCGGGACGTTCCTGGTGGTCCTCGTCGGCGTCCAGCTCGGCTGGCTGCCGGTCCTCGCGATGATCCCCGACACGGCCGGCCCGATCGACCAGCTGCGCTATCTGCTCATGCCGGCGCTGGCGATGGCCATCGTGTACTTCGGGTACATCGCGAGGATGACCCGGGCCGGCACGATCGAGGTGCTCGAGTCCGACTACATCCGGACCGCCACGATGAAGGGGCTGACCACCGGCCAGACGATGCGTCGCCACGTCCTGCGCAACGCGCTGGTCCCGACGGTGGCCGTCATCGGCGTCCAGATCGGCTACCTGTTCGGCGGCATCATCGGGGTCGAGAAGATCTTCAACTACAACGGGATGGGCCAGCTGATGCTGTTCGCCGCCCAGCGCAAGGACATCCCGATGCTCCAGGCGGGCGCCATCGTGGTCGGCATCGTGTACATGATCGCGACCCTCACCGCCGACCTCATCATCGCGTGGATGAACCCGCGCGCCCGGCTCGACCAGGAACGCTGATGGCCGCGCCGATCTCCCCGACCGCGCCGACGGCCCCGACCGTCGACGCTCGCGCCGAGCGCGCCCGGGCCCGTCGCGAGGCCCGCGCCGTGCTCTTCCGCCGGCCGGGCTTCGTGATCGGTGTCCTGCTCCTCGGGATGTGGGCCCTCTTCGCCATCCTCGGCCAGGCGATCACCCCGTACGACCCGTTCAACGACTTCTCGCTGGGCCACCAGCCGCCGAGCGCGGAACACCTGTTCGGCACCGACCGGCTCGGTCGCGACGTCCTGTCGCGGGTGATGTTCGGGTCGCGCGACGTGCTCATCGTGGCGCCGCTGGCGGCCCTGCTCGGGGTCGTCGTGGGGACCCTGCTCGGCCTGGTGATGGGCTACAACCGCGGGTTCATCGACGACGTGCTGAGCCGGATCGTGGAGGCATTCCTGTCGCTGCCGGTCATCCTCGTCGCGCTCCTCACGCTCGTCGTGCTCGGCTCCTCGACGCTGGTCGTGGTCCTCGTGGTGGGCATCCTGTTCACGCCCATCGTGGCCCGCACGGTCCGCTCGGCGGTACTCGCCGAGCGGCAGCTCGACTACGTGACGGCGGCCAAGCTCCGCGGGGAGTCGGGCCTGTTCATCATGGCCCGCGAGATCTTCCCCAACGTCCGCGGGCCGATCGTCGTCGAGCTGACCGTCCGCTTCGGCTACGCCATCTTCACCGTCGCCACGCTGTCGTTCCTCGGGGTCGGGATCCAGCCGCCGTCGCCCGACTGGGGCCTGACCGTGAGCGAGGAGTACACCAACATGATCTCGGGGGTGTGGTGGGCGACGCTGTTCCCGGCGCTGGCCATCGCGAGCTGCGTCATCGCGGTCAACCTCATCGCCGACGCGTTACAGTCGGTCGCGAGCGAATGACCGTCCTGACCGCCGCCCCGCCGCCATCGACCGACATCGCCCCGACGCTCCGGGTCGAGGACCTCGAGCTGTCCTACCTCGTGCGCGGCATCCCGCGCCCGGTCCTGCGCGGGGTGTCGTTCGAGATCCGCCCGGGCGAATCGTACGGTCTTGTCGGTGAGTCCGGCTGCGGCAAGTCGACCACCGCGTATGCCGCGGTCCGCTATCTGCCGCGCAACGCCCGCATCACCGGTGGGCGCATCCTGGTGGCCGGCGACGACATCACCCGGATGAGCGGCGACGATCTGCGCCGCTATCGGATGCGCCGGGCGTCGATGGTCTATCAGGACCCCGGGGCCGCGCTGAACCCGGTCATCAAGATCGGACCCCAGGTGATCGAGGCGTTCACGGTCCTCGGCGAGGGCCGCGACCGGGCACGTCAGAACGCCCTGGCCGCCCTTCACCGGGTCCAGATCGCCGATCCGGAGCGGGTGTTCAATCGCTACCCGCACCAGCTGTCGGGCGGGATGCAGCAACGCGTGGTGATCGCGATGGCGCTCGCCTCGGATCCGCAGCTGCTCGTCCTCGACGAACCCACCACCGGCCTCGACGCCACGGTCGAGGCGAGCGTGCTCGACCTCGTGCGCACGCTGGTCTCCGAGACCAATGCCGCGGTCCTGCTCATCGCCCACAACCTGGGCGTCATCCGCACGATGTGCGACCGGGTCGGGGTGATGTACGCGGGCAAGATCGTCGAGGAGGGCGACGCTGTCACGGTGTTCGAGTCACCCCAGCACCCGTACACCGTCGGGTTGCTCCACTCGCTGCCGCGCAAGGGCGTGCGCAAGGCCGAACGACCGCTGGCCACCATCCCGGGCACGCTGCCTCAGATCGGCACGCCGTTGCCCACCTGCGTGTACGTCGATCGCTGCCCGCTGGCCGACCAGTTGTGCCGCGATGTCGTGCCGCCGGTCGTGGAGCTGCCGAACGGCCAGTGGACGCGCTGCCACCACCGCGACCGGATCGGCGAGATCAAGGCGCCCGAGCCGACCGGCAACCTGGCGGCCCGGGTCCAGGGCGACCAGACGCTGGCGCTGTCGAACGTGTCCAAGACGTTCCGCTCGGCCGGCCATGACGTGCCCGCGCTGGTCGGGGTCGATCTCCAGTTGCACGACGGCGAGACCCTCGGCCTCGTCGGCGAATCGGGCTCGGGCAAGTCGACCCTGGCCAAGACCATCCTCGGCATCGAGGGGCCCGATGCCGGCAGCGATATCCAGCTCGAGGGCCATGAGCTCGCCGATGTCGCGACCGATCGCCCGACTGCCGACAAGCGCTCGATCCAGATGGTGTTCCAGAACCCGGATTCGGCCCTGAACCGGGGCTGGAGCGTGCGCAACATCCTGACCCGCTCGGTCACCAAGCTGACCGGGCTGCGGGGCAAGGCGGCCGATGCCCGGGTCGACACGCTGGCCGAGAACCTGCGGCTCACCCAGCGCCACCTCGATCTCAAGCCGCGCCAGCTGTCGGGCGGGCTCAAGCAGCGGGTGGCCATCGCCCGGGCGTTCGCGGGCGATCCCCGGATCGTCGTCGCCGACGAGCCGACGAGCGCGCTCGACGTGTCGGTCCAGGCCGCCATCCTCAACGTCCTGTCCGAACTCCAGCTCGAGAGCCGCACGAGCTACCTGCTCATCTCCCACGACCTCGGGGTGGTGCGCTACCTCGCCGACCGCATCGCGGTGATGTACCTCGGGCGGATCCAGGAGGTCGGCGACTCCGAGACCGTGTTCCGCGGCCCGAACCATCCCTACACGGAGGCACTCCTGTCGGCCGTGCCCAGCATCGACGGCGAGGAGCGCACCCGGATCCGGCTCGATG
>DAIUES010000029.1:0-18985 GCA_036844985.1 Candidatus Limnocylindrales bacterium | reverse complement strand
GCCTAGGACGCCACCCTTTCAAGGTGGAGATCAGGGGTTCGAATCCCCTTGGGGGCACCATCCGCCGACGACCGGCACGCCGCCCCGCCGAGGACCGGCACGCCGCCCCGCCGTGGCGGCCCGCCCTGCTACCATCGGTCGCGATGGAGATCATGGGCGTCCAGATCCGGACGATCATCAAGGACAACGACGCCCGCCGCTGCGCGGGCTGTGGTGAGCTGATCGACGGCACACCGTGGCGGGTCAATCTCCTCGACATCGTCGCAGCCGAGACACCCGTGTCGTGGGCGGCCCGCCCGGTCATCAACCCTGGCCCATTCCAGTTCCATGGCGACCCGTCCCATGTGCGCCGCTGGATGGCCGGCCGCGACTACCTGTTCTGCCGCAAGGGCGAGGTCCGCGAGATCATGCGCCCGGTGCCGATTCCCGCGTCTGACGGTGCGTCCGATGCCGGTCGCTGGGGCCTGTGCGACGGCATCCACCGCGACGACCACGAGTTCGTTCCCGCCTGACCGGGCTCGTCCGCGCCGTTGCCGTCGCCATCCCTGTCTCGGCGATCTGCGCCCTGCCACGTTCTGTGTTGCCTGCCTGGCATCGATTCCGCGACGAGGATGCCCGTCGATTGCGAGCAGGGCCACCCGTGCGACGCACGCCTCGGATCTGATGCCGCCTAGGCATCGAATCCGCGACGACGGTGTGCCTCGCCAGGGACCTGGACCGGCGTGCGTGACCGTAACGCCCGATCTGGTGCCGGCGAGGCATCGAACGCGCCACGAACGCAACCGCAACTGGCTCGCAGCGTGCCTTGGGCCCGAAATCGATGCCACCACGGCAACAGCGGATCCGAACGAAGAGCGCGTCGGGCAACGGCGATGGTCGGTAGCGGCACACGGCGACCGGAACGCATTCGTCGACGGAGCTGCCGTGTCGGGGGCAGCGGGTTTGACACCCCTCGCGGCGCGGTCCTATCCTCGGCGCGCCCGGGCGAAGATCTGGTACCCAGATTTACCCAGGTTCGCCATGTCGACGGGCCGCCGGCCGTTTCCCCCCACGGCCTGGCCGGCCCGTCGGCGCCTGATCGACCCAGCCGAGGAACCCGTTGCGCGAACCAGCCAGCCCACCGTCCGAGGACCCGAGCGGCCGCTCGCGCTGGATGTCGCTCGGGCCCGCCAGCCGGCTGCTCGACGTCGATCCCGACACGCTCCGGCGGTGGGCCGACGAGGGCCGGGTCGAGACGTGGATGACGCCCGGCGGTCATCGTCGATTCGATCGGCGCGAGCTCGATCGCCTGGCCAGGGCGCGTCGGCCCGGCGAGCCGCGGCGACTGGCGAACCTGGGGGCCTCCGTCGAGCGGTTCTCGCGGGTCTATCGACAGCATTACGCGAGCGACGGTGCTGACGAGCGCACCGAAGCACCGTTCGACGACGCCGCGCGCGACGCTCACCGCGAGCGTGGCCGCCGACTCGTCGCGGCACTCACGGCCTACCTCGACGGGCTTGACGGTGACGATCTGGCCCTCGCACGTGCCGAGGCCGAAGCCGGCCTGGTCGTCGACGAGCAGGCCGAGGAACTGGCCCGGGCGGGGGCGGGGTTGACCGAAGCCGTGTCGCGCTTCGTCGTTGCCCGGCAGCCATTCCTGGCCGAGATCGGGTCCATCGGGCGACGCCGCTCGCTCGACTCCGCGCGCCTCGCAACGCTCTACGGGGAGGCCTCGACCTTGCTCGATCGGCTGCTGCTTCGGTTCATCGCAACGCACCGCCGAGCGGGTGGCTGACCGATGTCGCTGACCGTCGCGCTCCCGGCCCTGACCTCCGTCCTGGCGCTCGTGTTCAGCCTCGCCCTGTTCGATCAATGGCGGGAGCGACGCGGCGGGTTCCAGCTCATCTGGGCGCTGGGCATGCTGTTCTACGGCACCGCTTCGGGCGCCGAGGCCATCGCCGGCGCCAGCGGCTGGAACGAGGCGCTGTATCGGACGTGGTACCTGACCGGCGCCGTGTGGACCGCCGGCTGGCTGGGCCTCGGCACGGCCTACCTGCTGGGCCGGACCCGGTTCGGCTACAGCTTCGCGGTGTGCCTGTTCCTGGCCGGGCTGTTCACCTTCCTCGTGCGCAATCGGCCGGAGTACGCGGGCGCAGGGACGCTGCCGCTGCTGTATTTCATCGCCGCCGGAGTGCTCGCCCTTGCGGTCGCTGTCGAGACCTACTTCCAGAACGATCGCTGGCCGCTCCTTGCCGCCGGGGCGGTGGTGGGCGCCACGCTGCTGAGCCTGGTCCTGATGGCCACCACCACGCTGGCTGCGCCGGGCTACGCGGTCGATCCGACCACGAACATGCCGGTCGCCACGCTGCTCCCGCCGGAGCTCCGCCTGCTGACCCCGTTCCTCAACATCACCGGCGCGTTCGCCCTGATCCTCGGGGCGGTGTTCAGCACGTACGTGTTCATGCCCAAGCGGCGGGTGCTGCCGTATTCGCTCGATCCCAACCAGCCAGGCGACCAGTTCCTGTTCAACCTGCTCATCGCCCCGGTCGCCATCACCGTCAACCTGGTCGCCTCGCTGCCGGGCACCGTCCGGGCGCTCGCCACCCGCCGGATCCACAGCCGGGTCCCGGCCACCATCCTCATCGCGGTCGGCGCCTTCATCCCGACCCTGACCGACAGCCTCAACCGATTCGGGGCTACGGAGCTGTTCCAGCTCGGCAAGTTCCTCGGCGTGCTGTTCCTGTTCGCCGGCTTCCTCGTGTCGATCGAGGTCTTCCGGGAGATCCGGATCCCGTTCACGGCCATCCGGCTGAGTCGCGTCCGCCACGAATCGCCGGCCGCCGTCGGAGTCGTCGGGGAGGCGGAGCGCAGCGACCCGGCGGCCACGGGCGCGTCCGCCCACTGAGCCTCGCGCCGCCCTACCATGGCGGGCGTGTCCAGCCCGACCGCCACCGCGACGCGCACCCGCCTGCCTGCGCTCGGGGGCTTCGGGATCGTCATCGCGTCGGCGGCGCTGTTCGGGATGCTCGGGCCCCTGTCGCGGTTCGCCTACGACGCAGGCATGGAGCCGACGTCGTTCGTGGCGTGGCGGGCGGCCGTCGGTCTGGTCACCCTCGGGCTCGTGATCGCCTGGGGGGTCCGGCGCGGGACGATGCAGCTCGTCCGTCTTGGAGAGCTCTCGACCCGGGATCGCGCTGCGCTGCTGATTGCGGCAATCATGGGGTTCACCCTCAACCTCGCGATGTTCATCGCGTTCGATCGCATCACCATCGCCCTTGCCCTGCTCGGCTTCTATACGTACCCGGCGATGGTCGCGGTGGTCAGCGTCGTCTTGGGGCGGGAACGGCTCGACGGCACCCGACTCGTGGCGCTCGGCCTGGCGATCGTCGGCATGGCGGCGGTCGTGGCCGCGCAGCTCGATCCCGCCTCCGGCATCCGGTTCGACGTCATCGGGATCGCCCTCGCGCTCGGCGCGGCGCTCAGTCAGACCGTGTACGTGACCGTCAGTCGTGACGGCTACCGGTCGGTGCCCGCGGAGCAGGCGATCTTCGTGGTCCTCGTGGTCTCCAGCGTCGGGGCGGCCGTCGTCGCCATCGTCGCCGGCGGCGGTCTCGACGCGCTGATCCATCCGCTCCGCAGCCCGACCGTGCTGCCGCTCCTCGTGTTCACCGGAATCGTCACCGCGGCCATCCCATCGCTCGGCTTCCTGCGCGGCATCCGGGCCATCGGCGGGATGCGGGCGGGCATCCTCATGCTGTTCGAGCCGGTGGTCGGGGTCGCCCTCGCGGCGTGGCTCCTGGGCGAGGGCCTCGCCCCGATCCAGGTGGTCGGCGCCGCCGCGATCCTGGTCGCTGCGCTCCTCCTGCAACGGTCGCACGCCGTCACCGACGACGACCTCGACAGCCCGCCGGTCGTGCCGGTCGGGCCGTAGGCGCGATGGTGCCCAGCGAGCCGATCCGCGTCCTGCTCGTCGACGACCACCCGATGGTCCGTCGCGGGATGCGCGATTTCCTTGAGCTGCACGACGATCTCGAGGTCGTCGGCGAGGCGGTCGACGGAGCCGGGGCCATCGAACTCGCCACGGCACTCCGGCCCGACATCGTCGTCATGGACCTGATGCTGCCCGGCATCGACGGCATCGAGGCGACGTCGACCATCAAGGCTCGCCAGCCGGCGATCGAGATCGTCGCGATCACGAGCTTCATCGAGGACGACCGGATCGTCGCCGCCATCGAGGCGGGCGCGTCGGGCTTCCTGCTGAAGGACGCCGAGGCCGACGAGCTCGCCGCCGCCATCCGGGCCGCTGCTGCCGGCGAGGTCCACCTCGATCCGGCCGTGGCCAGCGTCGTCGCGCGGCGGATGCGGGACGCCGGGGGCAGCGGCGCGTCAGGCCGGAGCGGCGCGTCGAACGGGCTGGGGCAGCTGACCGCGCGCGAACTCGACGTGCTGGCGGGCGTCGCCCGGGGTCTGTCCAATCGGGCGATCGCGGCCGACCTCGGCATCACCGAGCGGACCGCCCGGACACACGTCTCGAACATCCTCTCCAAGCTGGGCCTGGCGAGCCGGACCCAGGCCGCGCTGCTGACCGTCCAGCACCGTCTCGAGCGGGATGGCCACCCCCGCGACGGATGACGGACGGCCCGATCACCGACACGTACGACGTCGGCGGCCCGGTCGACGGGCCGACCATCGTGTTCGTCCATGGCACCCGCCTGACACGGACGATGTGGCGGGCCCAGATGGACGACCTCGCTGACCGGTTCCGGGTCATCGCCCTGGACCTGCCCGGCCATGGTCGGCTGGCAGGCCGCCCGTTCACGATCGCCGCGGCAGGCGACCAGGTGGGACGGGTGATCGAGGTCGCGGCCGGCGGATCGGCCGTCGTCGTCGGCCTGTCACTGGGCGGCTACGTGGCCATGGACCTGGCCGCGCGACGACCCGAGCTCATCCGTGGACTCGTCCTGTCGGGCGCCACCGCGGAGCCGGTCGGCCTGCGCGCCGCGCCGTACCGGGCGCTCGCGTGGGCGATGGAGCGGTTCGACGGCCACCGGCTCGATGCCCTGAACCGATGGTTCTTCCGGACGCGGTTCGTGCCGGCCATCGCCGAGCCGATCATCGCCGGTGGGTTCTGGTCGGCCGGCGGCGCCGCCGCGGTGCGCAGCCTGCTCGGCCAGCGGTTCACCCCCAGACTCGCCCGCTATCCCGGTCCGACGCTCATCCTCAACGGCGCTTGGGACGTCCCCTTCCGGCTCTTCGCGGCCAGCTTCGCGCGCGCCGCCCAACGGCCCCAGCGCGTGCGGCTCGGAGGGGCGACCCACCTTGCCAATCTCGATCGTCCGGCGGCATTCAGCCTGGCGGTCCGGCGCTTCGCCGACAGGCTGCCGCCGGGCCGTGGCGGGGGTCCGGTGTAGACTGGCGAGACCCCCCGACTGGTCAGACCCGTACGTCCCGAGGTTCGATGCGCGTTCGCAAGGCTGTCTTCCCCGCCGCCGGCTGGGGCACCCGTTTCCTGCCCGCCACCAAGGCGCAGCCCAAGGAGATGCTGCCGCTGGTGGACAAGCCGATCATCCAGTACGCGGTCGAAGAGGCCGTCGCGGCGGGCATCGAGCAGGTCATCATCGTCACGTCGAGCCAGAAGCGCGCGATCGAGGACCACTTCGACCTGTCGTACGAACTCGAGCATCTGCTCGAGGAGAAGGGCGACATCGAGATGCTTCGCCAGGTCCGCCACATCAGCGACCTGGCCCAGGTCGCCTACGTCCGCCAGAAGGAGCAGCTCGGGCTCGGTCACGCGGTGCTGATGGCCAAGGACCTCATCGGCCATGAGCCGTTCGCGGTCATCCTGCCCGACGACGTGTGCATCGGCGATCGGCCGGTCATCGGCCAGCTCATCCACGCCTACCACCAGACCCACGGCTCGGTCGTCGCGGTCATGGAGGTGCCGCCCGAGGAGACGAGCCGCTACGGCGTGATCGCCGCGGAGCCGTCCGAGGACCCGCTCGACCATGGTCGACTCCACCGTGTCACCCGCCTGGTCGAGAAGCCGATGCCCGAGGATGCGCCGTCGAACCTGGCGATCATCGGCCGCTACGTGCTGACCCCGAAGATCTTCGACAAGCTCGAGCAGACCCAGCGCGGCGCCGGCGGGGAGATCCAACTGACCGACGCGATCCAGGCGCTCATGGAAGAGCAGCAGGTCTTCGGCTACGAGTTCGAGGGCACGCGCTACGACGCGGGCACGACGATGGGTTGGCTGCAGGCATCGGTCGAACTGGCCCTTCAGCGGCCCGAGCTGGCGACCGAGTTCCGGGCCTACCTGGCTGGCCTGCAGCTCTAGACCAGGTCCCCGCATCGGCCCATCGCGGCCCCCATGCGGTACCATGCCGGCCGGAGCGCGCCGCACACCGGCGGCGCGCCGACGCATGTCGAGGGGCTCGTTTGGCGGAGATCGGAACCATCCTTGGGGGGCGCTACCGACTCGAGGAGCAGCTCGGCCAGGGCGGGATGGCGACCATCTTCCGCGCCGTCGACACGCAGCTCGGGCGGGAAGTCGCCGTCAAGCTGCTGCGCTCCGAGTACCTGCGCGATCCGGACTTCTCGTCGCGCTTCCGGCAGGAGGCGCAGAACGCCGCGTCGCTGAACCATCCCAACGTCGTCAGCGTGTACGACTACGGCGAGGACCCGTCCGCGCCGTACATCGTGATGGAGCTTGTCGACGGCGAGGACCTCGCGACGATCCTGCGCCGAAATGGCGCGCTGCCGCCGGGTCAAGCCGCACGCATCGCCTCGGCCGTCGCCCGTGCCCTGGCGGCGGCGCATGCGCGTGGCATCGTCCATCGCGACGTGAAGCCGGGCAACGTGCTGATCGGCCGCGACGGTCGGGTCAAGGTCGTCGACTTCGGCATCGCCCGGGCGGTGGCAGAGGCCCAGATGACGCTGCCCGGCACGACCCTCGGTTCGGTCCACTACTTCAGTCCGGAGCAGGCTCGCGGCGAGCCGGCCACGACCGAGTCCGACGTGTACGCATTGGGCATCGTCCTCTACGAGATGCTGACCGGACGACGGCCGTGGGAGGGCGACACCGCCGCCGGCGTGGCACTGGCCCGCCTGAGCGGTCCGGTCCCCGACCCGGCCCTCGTCCGTTCGTCCATCCCGCCCGATCTGGCCGCGATCACCCGCAAGGCCCTGGCACCGCTGCCGCTGGACCGCTTCAGCTCGGCCTCGGCCATGGCCGATGCGCTCGACACGTCGCGTAGCGCGGCCCAGGCCGGCGGCGGGGTCGTTCGATCGGGGGCTGCCGGAGCGGTCGGAGCCGCCGGCGCAGCGGCGGCCGCCGGCGTGGCCCGGTCCAACCCCACGGTCATGGCCTATCCGCCCGATGCCTACGCCGGTGCCGACGACCCGATGCCGCCGCGCGCGAGCGTCGATCGCGGCCGGCGTCGCCCGGTGGTCGAGGACGATGGCGGCGACGACCGACCCGGGGGCACGAGTCCGGTCGTGTGGCTGGCCGGCCTGGTCGCGATCGCCCTGTTGGCGGCCGTGGCCTTCCTCGTGTTCCAGATGCTGTCACCGTCGAGCCCGCCGCCGCCCGGTGAGGTCAAGGTGCCCCAGTTCGTCGGCACCCTCCTCGTGGACGCCACCCGCCAGGCCGACGACCTGGGCCTCGAGCTCGTGTCGACCACCGCGCCGTCCGACCAGCCGACCGGCACGATCATCGCCCAGGAACCGGGCGCGGACACCCTCGTTCGTGCCGGTTCGACGGTCCAGGTGACGGTCGCCCAGGGCGTCGAGCAGGTCGCCATCCCGGACCTCCGCAACAAGACCGTTGCCCAGGCCGTGCAGGAGCTGGTCGCAGCCGGCCTCACCCCGGGCATCGAGACCGAGGCGTTCGACCCGGTCGTGGCCGACGGCCTGATCGTGTCGCAGAGCCCGGCGCCGGGGTTCGTCGTCGCCAAGGGCGCGCCGGTCGACTACGTCGTCTCGAAGGGCCCCGAGCCGACGCCGAGCCCGAGCCCGAGCCCGACCCCCACGCCCCCCCCGACCCCCCCGCCGACCCCCACCCCCACGCCGACCCCCACGCCGACCCCGACCCCGACGCCGACCCCCACGCCGACGCCGACCCCGACGCCGGAGGAGCCGTCGGTCGCCCCGGGCTGAACGCCCGACCCGTTCAGCGTTCGACGTCACCCCACAGGCTCCAGCCCGGTTCGGCGCCCGGGGCCGGACTTCCGCCGATCAGATCGGGGGCCGCGTCCGGCGCACGCACGTCATCGATGACCGCGCGGACCTCGACGAACTCGCGCCGGGGTGCGCGGTCGCGGTCGACGCTCGCGACCGGGAGCGACGGCGTGGTCGGATCGGCCAGGCCGGCAGGACGGGCCTCCCAGCAGCCGCGGATCTCGTCACCGCGGAGTGGCTGGCGTCCGCGATCGAGGCCGCAATAGCCGAGCCGGTCGGCCACCGAACGTCGGAAGTGGCGACACGTGCCGCAGGCGGTGGAGGAGCGTCGACAGACCCAGCACCGGGCCGTTTCGGCCTGGGGAGTCCCGCAATGCGGACAACGCCACATCGGCATGGGCCGGATGGTAGCTGCGACGGTCCGCCTTGTCGACCGGGTTACTTCTTGACCGTGATCAGGGTCTCGTCGGTCGTCCTGCCGAACTCGCTCGTCCGAACGAGGACCGCGGCACTGCCGATGCCCTGGCCGGCGCCGGTCGGGATCTTCGTTTCGAAGCTCGCCTGGCCGTGCTCGTCGGTGGTGGCCTCGCCGGTCACCGTCGGGATGCGCGGGATGCTCAGTGTGAACGTGACCCGGGCGTTCGTCAGCGGCACGCCGTCGGGGTCGTCGACGATGACCGTCAGGCGGACCGTCGTCGGCAGGTTCTTGCGGAGGATGGTGTAGGCCGACGAGCTGAGCGACGCGCGCAGCTTGCCCGAGCCGCGACTGACCGACAGGTCGAGCTTGCTGGCATTGCCGGCCGGGTCCGTCACCGCGATGCGGATGGTGTTCGTGCCCTTCGCGATCGGCACATCCAGGGAGAACGTCCCGTCGGCACCCGCGGTGCCACTCACCGATTCGCCGGTCTTGAGGTTGCGGATGATGACGGTCGAGCGCGACTGGGTACGCGCCTGGACCGTCACCGCCTTGCGGTTGATGACGGCGCCGTCCTTCGGCGATGTCACCTTGATCGACGCCGGGTTCGTGTCGTACACGAAGCGCACGAGCGCCGACTGTTCCGACTCGCCGCCCGGTCCGACCAGCGTCACGCTGAAGTCGTTGAGACCGGCGGTCAGGGTGACCGGGATGATCATCCGCGCGCTCGGGCCGAGCGGCCGTTCGTCGATCGGGCTCGGCGACTGGTCCTTGAGCGCGAGATAGACCCGCACGACGTAGTCCGGGTCGCCCGCGAGCGAGCTCGGCACGGTGATGGCCAGGTCGGCCTCGGGCTGGTTGGTGTACGGCTCGGCCGGCGCCTCGACGGTCGGTGGGTCGGCCACCGACAAGGGCGTCGCGGACGGCACCGGGGTGGCCGTCACGCCGCGAACGAACGCGGTCATGGTGTCGCTGACGGCGCTGGCCACCTTCCCCAGGCCACCGGCCCCGAGGTAGACCACCACGACCCCGACCGCGACGACGCCGACGATCAGGGCAAGCCGACCGAGGAGCGGGACGCTCCGGCTGCGACGGACCGGGGCATGTGCCGTGAGGCGCCCGGGAGCCGGTGCGCGGGGCCGTACCCGGACGGGTGCGGGCCGGCCGTCGGACGGTGGGCGGGGCCGAACGTGGGTGGGCCGGGAACCGCGCCGCGTCGTCATCGGGGGCGATTGTCGCACGGTCGTGCCAGTCCGATGGGTGCCGAAGGCCCGTCGCCTCGGGCAGCGGCGGCCGGGTCATGTCGGAGAGCGGCGGTGCGTTGTACTCTGGCGCGGTCGCGCGTGCCCATCTCGCCGTGCGCCCGCAGCAAGGGGATTGAACGCGTGCAGGCTCGCGATCCACGGACGGGACGTCCGGCCGGCCGCCCGGGGCAGGGGCTGTCGGACCGGCAGGGCAGCACGTCCGGTCGCGGCTCGCGCGGCGCCGGGCCGGCACCCGGCCGACCGGCGTTCGGTCTGGGCCCGATCGCGCGCGTCACCCCGTCACCGCTCGTGCAGCGACAGCCGGCCCCGCCGACGCTACCGATGGGACCCCGCGGGTTCGGGCTGCCGAACCTGCGGCGCAACGTCTGCCCGCACTTCTACATGACCGGGTCACGTGGCGCGATCCCCATCCAGGCGCCGCATCTGCTCAAGGCGCTCATCCGCCAGGACACGAACGTGTCCCGCTGCCAGCTGCGCGGCGGCGTCCACCTCGACCAGGGCTACGTCAACGACGTGTGCCTGACGCCGCGCTTCAACCAGTGCGTGTTCTACGAGGACGAACTGACCCGCGAGTGACGGCCGCTGGCGCGCCATCGATCGACTACCACGAGGCGTTGGCGGCCCTGTCCGCGCGCGGCCGGTTCGGGATCCGGCTCGGGCTCGGGCGGACCCGGGCCCTGCTCGCCGCGCTCGGTGACCCGCACCGATCATTGCGCGGCGCCCTGGTCGCCGGCACCAACGGCAAGGGCAGCGTGCTGGCCCTCGCCGGCAGCGCGTTGCGGACCGCCGGTCTGCGTGTCGGCGAGACGCCCAAGCCGCACCTCGTGTCGTACCGCGAACGCATCGTTGTCGACGGGACACCGATCTCCGTCGCCGATTTCACCCGCCACGTGGCGGCCGTCCTTGCGGCGGCCGATCGCATCGCCGGGCGGCATGGCGAACCGACCGAGTTCGAGCTGCTCACGGCGGTCGTCTTCCGCCACTTCGCCGAGTCCGAACTCGACGTGGCGCTGGTGGAGGTCGGGTTGGGCGGACGGCTCGATGCCACCCATGCCTGGGATGGCGGCGTGGCCGTCGTCACCAACGTCGCGCTCGACCACATGGATCGCCTGGGGTCGACCATCCCGGCCATCGCCCGGGAGAAGGCGGCCATCATCGAACGTGGCGACATCGCGGTGACCGGCGCGGTCGGCGAGGCGCTCGTCGTCGTTCAGCGCCGAGCCCGACGCATGGGCGCGCCGCTCACGGTCGTCGGCGCCCCGCCGATCACGGGCTGGGACCGCGACGGCATCGAGGTGGAGCTGCCACGGCTCGGTCGGGTGCGGGTCGGGCTGCGCGGCCGTCACCAGGCAGCCAACGTGGCCGTCGCCGACGCGACGCTCGATGCGCTCGAGACCGCCGGGATCGCGACCGTGGACCCGGCCGCCCGCCTGCGCGGCTATGCGACCGCCACGTGGCCGGGCCGCCTGGAACTGCTCAGCGTCGATGGTCACGACGTCCTGCTCGATGGCGCCCACAACCCGGCCGGCGCCGCGGCGCTCGCCGAGGCCCTCGACGACCTGCGGCCGTTCCTCGCCGACGGGCCGCTGACGCTCGTCCTCGCGACGATGGCCGACAAGGATGTCGGCGGCGTCATCGATGCGCTCGGCCGGTCCGCCAGCCTGCGCGGGGCGACGGTCATCGCCACGACCATCGATGCGCCTCGCGCGCTGCCGGCCGACGCGTTGGCCGCCCGTTGGCGGGCACGAGCCACAGCCGTCGGGCTGGTCGGCGTGGAGGCGGTCACCGAGCCACGGTCCGCCCTCGCGGCAGGCCTGGCCCGACCGGGGCCGACGGTCGTGGCCGGCTCGCTCTATCTTGTCGGGGCGATCCGCGCGGCGCTCGTCGACGACCCCGCGCTCCGCGATCCCGAGGAACCGACCGTGTTCCACCCGCCACCATGACGCCCCGGCGCACCCGTCACCCCGACCCGACTGTCATCGGGCCCGGCACGTTCCGCTGGGGCGAGCGCACGTTCATCGTGGGGATCCTCAACGTCACCCCAGATTCGTTCTCGGGCGACGGCCTACTGGCCCACGCCGATGTCATCGATCGAGCCGTCGCCCAGGCCCGCCGGATGGTCGAGGAGGGCGCCGACCTGCTCGACATCGGCGGCGAATCGACGCGGCCCGGTCACATCGCGGTCGATGTCGCCGAGGAGATCGACCGGGTCGTGCCGGTCCTGCGGGCGGTCCGCGCCGCGCTGCCCGCCACCCCGCTCAGCATCGACACCACCAAGCCGGCCGTGGCCGAGGCGGCGCTCGCGGCCGGGGCGGATCTGCTCAACGACATCTGGGGCACCGGCGCCCAACCCGCCATGGTCGAGCTTGCCGCGGATCGCCACGCTCCCGTGCTGCTGATGCACAACCGCGCGGTGGCCCGCTACGACGATGTCGTGGCGGAGGTGATCGCCGACCTCGGAGGCGCGATCGAGCGGGCGGTCCGCCTCGGTGTCGCCGAGGGCGACATCGTGGTCGATCCGGGGATCGGATTCGGCAAGACCGCCGACCACAACGTGACCCTGCTCCGGGGGCTGGCGGCCCTGGGCAGCCTCGGACGGCCGGTCCTCCTGGGGACGTCGCGCAAGTCGACGCTCGGGCGCATCCTCGACCTGCCGCCCGACCAGCGCCTGGAGGCGACCCTGGCGACGACTGCGCTCGGGGTCGCGTCGGGGATCGATCTCGTCCGCGTCCATGATGTCCAGGCGAACGTCCGGACCGCGCGCGTCGCGGACGCCATCATCCGCGCTACCTGGCATGCCGGATCCGAAGGAGGCCCGCCCTGAGCGATCGCATCGTCCTGGCCAACATGCGCTTCGAGGGGCGCCACGGCTACTACGACTACGAGCTGGAGCAACCCCAGCCGTTCGAGGTCGATGTCGAGCTCGTCGTCAATCTCCAGCCGGCCGGCGTCGACGACGACCTGACCAAGACCATCGATTACGGGCGGGTGTACGCCATCGTCCGCCAGATCGTCGAGTCGACCTCGTTCCGGTTGCTCGAGGCGATCGCCGAGGCGATCAGCCACGAGCTGCTCATCGATTTCGACGTGATCGAGGTCGGTGTCCGCGTCCGCAAGCCGAAGGTCCAGCTCGGCGGGCCGCTCGACCACGCCTCGGTCGAGATCTGGCGGCGGCGACCGTAGCCGCCGCCAGCGTCACGATCGTCCCTACAGGTCCGCCGGTCGGGTGCCGAGGGTCAGCGGCAGGCGCAGCGTCTGGCCCTCGCGCAGGACCTCGATCGTGACCGAGTCACCGGGCGCGAACTGGCTGAGCGTGGCGTCGAGCGGATGGTCGCGGTCGATGGCCTGGTCGTCGACTCGGACGATGATGTCGTTCTCCTTGATGCCCGCCTTGTCGGCCGGGCTGCCGGACACGACCGCCGGTGTCGGAGCCCCGGCGCCGCCGCCTGGGATCACCAGCGCACCCTGGTCGACCGGCAGCTTTTCGGCCTTGGCGAACGGGATGTCGATGGCCCGATAGACGACACCCATGTACGGCCGGGCGAGCTTCTCGCCGGCCACGGCCTGCTGCATGATCGGGCGGGCGATGTTGATCGGGATGGCGAAGCCGATTCCGTTCGAGTCGGCGGCGATGGCGGTGTTGATGCCGACCACGTTGCCGCCTGCGTCGAGCAGCGGCCCACCCGAGTTGCCCGGGTTGATGGCCGCGTCGGTCTGGATGAGGTTGCTCAGGTTCTGGTTGCCGTCGGTCTGGATCGAGCGGCCCTTGGCCGACACGATGCCGCTGGTGACCGAGTTCGAGTACGTGCCAAGCGGGCTGCCGATGGCGACCACGAGCTGGCCGACCTTGAGCGCACTCGAATCACCGAGCTTGACCGTCGGCAGACCGGTCGCATCGACCTTGACGATGCTGAGGTCGGTCAGCGTGTCGATGCCGTACACGCGGCCGTCGAACACCCGCCCGTCGCTCAGTTCGACGGTCATCCGGTCGCTGCCCTCGACGACGTGGCGGTTGGTCAGGATCCAGCCGTTGCTGTCGTAGATGACGCCGGACCCGACGCCGGTCGCGGGGATCACGCCGGTCGAGGTGTCGACGCTGCCGTTCGTGGTGATCTTCACCACGGCCGGGCTGGCCGAGGCCGCGACCTGGATCGTGGCGGACGACTCGTCGATGGTGACAGGCTGGCCGTTGACCCCGACGGTCGTGCCGACGGCGCCGGAGGGCGCTGGCTGGGCAGCGGCCCGGTCCAGGGCACCGGTCGCGTTGAGCGCGAGGACCGTGCCACCCGACGCCAGCACGGCCGACAACAGCGCGGCGCCGAGGACGGTGCCCGTTCCCCCGCGGTTGGAACGCGACGGGGAGGCGGTGACGACCGGGGTGGTGGTGACGGGGGCAGGGGCGGGGGCCGGCACCGCCGGGGCCGGTTCGTACCAGCGCTCGGGGGTCGGTGCCGCGGGCGGCTCGCCGTCGTGGCGGGACCACTCGGGTCGCGTCTCGGGCGGTGGGGAGTAGCGCTCGACGTCGGGGGTCGGTGCTGGCCCCTCGGGCAGCGTGTGGCGTTGCGTGAGGTCGGTGTCGTCGGCCCGCGCTGGATCGGTCGTCGGATCGTGGTCGGTCATCTGGCTCGTCGTCCCTGGATGCGGTGCTCCGCCGGTGAGCGGCGGGAGCGTTCTGTCTGGTGTCGCCAGCGTGGCGGATGCGGATTCATCTGCGTCCGGCGGGACGGTGAAGTTTCCGTCACGTTGGCCGAACGCGGGGCGCCGGTGTCGCCGGGACCCCGTCGGCCTGGGCGGCGATGCGCTCGCTGCCCTCCGCCGCCGAGGCGACGTCCGCCCGCGCCGCCGCCGGCGTCCCGGCGATGTGCCGCGGATCGGCCGGCAGTCGGACCGTGAACCGGCTGCCGCGATCGGGTCCCGTCTCGACGGTCACGGTCCCGCCGTGCATGTCGACGATCGAATGGACGATGGCGAGACCGAGGCCGCTGCCGCTGCCGCGGGCCTCGTTGGCGCGCGAGCCGCGATAGAACCGCTCGAAGATGTGGGGCAACTCGGACGCATCGATGCCGACGCCGGTGTCGCTGACGTCGATCCGGGCGCCGTCGCCGTCGGGCGCCATCGAGACGTGGACCCGCCCGCCGCGCGGGGTGAACTTGACGGCATTGCCCACCAGGTTCGCCACGACCTGGCCGATGCGCGAGGGATCGTGGCGGATGCGCAACGGGTTGGCGGGCAGGTCGAGCTCGAGGGTCACGCCGCGCCGAGCCGCCACCGCGTCGTGCTGGTGGACGGCCGACTCCACCGCCGCCCGCAGGTCGTCCGGCCGCAGGTCGAGCAGGACCAGACCCGAGTCGAGCTTCGACAGCTCGAGCAGGTTCTGGGCGAGCCAGTCGATCCGGTCGATCTGTCCGGCGCTCGACTCGAGGAACTCCGCGCGGGCGGCCGGATCGTCGCCGGCCGACTCGAGCAGCAGCTGGTTGAACGTGCGCAGCGCGGCCAGCGGCGTGCGCAACTCGTGCGACACGTCGGCCAGGAAATCCCGGCTCCGGTCGCGGTCGTGGCGGATGATCTCGACGCTCTCCTCGAGGCGGTCGGCCATCGTGTTGAACTGCACCGCCAGCTCGCCCAGCTCCGACGAGCCGGCACGCAGATGGGCCGCCGGCACGCGTCGGGTCAGATCGCCCTCGGCCAGCGCGCGTGACGCATCGGTCAGCTGGCGCAGCGGCGTGGTGAACCGACGGGCGAGACCGGCCGACACGACGACGGCCAGCCCGAGCGCGAACAGGGCGACCGCGATGAGCAGCCCGGTCACGTTGGCGATGGCCGTCGCCCGGTAGGTGTACGGGTCGGCCAGCGTCACCTGGACCGTGTAGCGGCCACCGGCCGGACCCCCGAAGAACTCATCGGTGACCCGGGTCACCTCGCGGGTCTGGCCGGGCTCCGGCGGCGCCTGCAACGGCAGGGTCACGGTCCCGTCCGGGGCCGGCACGAAGCGCATCTCGCCGTCACGGGTGATGGTGATCCCGAGGCGGACGATCACGTCGGCCTGGGCGAGGCTGTCGGCGATGAGCGGACGCAGGCCGCCCAGCTCGGTCACGACCGCGTCGCTCACCGTGCCGGTCGGTCCGACGACCAGGCCGTCGCCCGCGATCCGGAAGATGCTGCTGCGCACGACCGCCATGACGGTCCCGCTGCGCTGCCGGAGGTCGGTCTCCTGCTGGCGCGTGAAGTAGTCGTCGAGCCGGTTGATGACGAAGATCGACACCAGCCCGAGGCTCAGCGCGATGACCGTGACGAAGGCGATCGTCAGGCGGGCCTGGAAGGTGCGCGGCATGAGGTGGCGCACACGTCGCCGGATGCGCGAAGGGCGAGGCATCGGCCGGTCAGCGCTCGGCGAACGCGTAGCCGACGCCGCGAACGGTGAGGACGAAGGCCGGGACGGCGGGGTCGTCCTCGATCTTCTCGCGAAGATGGCTGACGTGAACGTTGATCGTCTTCTCGTCCTGGTCGAGCGCCTCGTAGTCGCGCAGCAGCTCGAGCAGCTCGCTGCGGGTGTACACCCGGCCGGGCCGCGACGCGAGGTGGCGCAGGATCTCGAACTCGGTGGGGGTCAGGCTGATCCGCCGCGCCCCGCGCTGCACCCGTCGGCGCTCGAGGTCGATGATGAGGTCGCGATGGCGGATGACCCGCCCACCAGCGGCATCGGCGAGGTCGCCGTAGGAACGGCGCAGGAGCGCCTTGATCCGGCTCAGCAGCTCCCGCAGGCCGAACGGCTTGGTCAGGTAATCGTCCGCCCCGAGCTCGAGCCCGATGACCTTGTCCACCTCGTCATCGCGCGCGGTCAGGACCAGGATCGGCATCTTGGCGCCGGCCGCCCGGACGCGGCGGAGGACCTCGAAGCCGTCCATGCCCGGCAACCGGACGTCGAGCACGACGAGGTCCGGGGCCTCGCGGGTCGCGATCTCGAGGCCTTCCTCGCCGGACCGGGCGACGCCGACGTCATAGCCCTCCTGCTGGAGGGCATACTGGATGCCGCGAGCGACGGCATGCTCGTCTTCGACGATGAGGATCGTGGCGGCCACCGCGCGATGCTACACCGGGTCGCCTTCCGGGCCCTCGTGATACCCTACGCTCCCGCTCCGGGCGCCTCGCCACTCCGGCCCCGCCGGCGAGCCGCAGCCCGGTCTGATCAACGAACCCGAACATCCTGAGGTCCCGCCCCATGTCCACCGCCCGTCCGACGCTGGCCGCCGAGCACCGCGAGATCGTCGGCAAGGCCGTCAGCCACATCCGCAAGCAGGGTCGTCTGCCGGCGGTCGTCTACGGGCGCGGCGAGGGATCCACCAACGTGTCGGTCGATGCGCACGAGTTCGAGCTCCTGCGCAAGCACACCGGCCCGAACTCGCTGGTCGACCTGTCGGTCGATGGCCAGAAGGCGCAGCCGGTCCTCATCAACCAGGTCCAGATCCATCCGGTCAACCGCCGGCCGCTCCACGCCGACCTGTTCCTGGTGCGGATGACCGAGGAGCTGACCGTGGACGTGCCGCTCTCGGCGATCGGTGAGTCGTTCGCCGTCACCCAGCTCGGCGGCACGCTCCTGCACCCGACCGAGACCGTCAAGGTCCGCGCGTTGCCCGATCACCTGCCCCAGTCGATCGAGTACTCGGTCGAGTCGCTCGTCGACTTCGACGCGACGCTCCACGTCAGCGACCTCATCGTGCCGAGCGACGTGACCCTGCTCACCGATGGTGAGGAGATCATCGCCAAGGTCCAGCAGCCGCGTATCGAGGTCGAGGAAGCCCCGGCCGTCGCCGAAGGCGAGGAGGGCGAGGCCGCTGCCGCCGAGGGCGAGGGCGAGGCTGCCGGCAGCGAGGCCCAGCCCGAGGCGACCGCCGCCGACGAGGGCTGACGGCCGCGCACGACGTCACGGGCGGCGATCGGCGCCGCCCGGCACGAACGCATCGATCGTCGCGAGGACCTCGAGGAAGGCCGCGACCGGCCCCGTGGCGGGCCCCAGGTCGCGTCGTCGGATGACGACGATGGGTCGTCGGATGGGCGAGGCGCCCTCGATGTCGATCGCTCGCAGACGCCCGTCGGCGACCTCCGCCGCGACCGACGCGTGGGGCAGCAGCGCGACGCCCAGCCCGGCGCCGACCATCTGCTTGGCGGCGTCGATGTTGTCGAGCTCCATGACCCCGTTCGGGGCGACGCCGGCCTCGCGGAAGAACGCGTTCGTCAGGTCGTAGTAGCTCGACGTCCGGTCGAACAGGATCAGCCGAGCGGCCGCCAACTCGCGCAGCCCGACCGTGGATCGTTCGGCGAATGCGTGGCTGCCGGCGGTCACGAGGATGAGTTCGTCCTCATAGAGCGGGCGCTGCTCGATGTCGGGGTGGTACAGCTCGCGCGTGAGCCCGAGGTCGATCTCGCGCCGGACCGCCAGCTCGAGGATCTCCTCCGAGTGCCCGGTGCGCACGACGAGCCGGACGTTCGGGTGGCGCTCGGTGAACCGGACGAGCAGCCCTGGCAGGACATAGGTGCTGACCGCCGGGGCCGCCCCGAGGACCAGCTCGCCGGTGCCGCCGTGGCGGAGTTCGCTGAGCAGGCTCGCCCCGGCATCCAGGGCGACGACCGCCCGTTCGGCGTACGGCAGGAACGCCCGGCCCTCGTCGGTCAGGGCCATGCCCCGCCGACCGCGGACGAACAGGCTGGTCTTCAGCTCGGACTCGAGGGCCTGCAGGCGAGCCGTGAGTGCCGGCTGGGTGACGTGCAGCGCCTCGGCCGCGCGACTGAGGTTGCGATGACGGGCGGTCTCGAGGAACGCCTCCACCTGGCTGAGCAGCATGGCACCATGCTAGCGTGGTGATATCAGCGTCGTCTATGTACGACATCAGTACATTCGATTGGACTGATACGACAGCCACGTCTAGCATCGCCACCTCGCCGCTTCCCCCTCCGGCGCGCACGAGGAGAGCGACATGCCGACGACCGGACCGACCCGCATCACGATCGATTTCCACGACGCGATCCATCCATCGCGGAGCTGGATCCTGGGGATCGACGAGCGCTCGCCCCAGCGCCTCGAGCTCATCGCCTTCGACGGCGGCCCTGGCACCCCGGCGCCCGTGCGCCCGAGCCTGCGTGCCCTGCCCCC
>DAIUES010000028.1:0-19305 GCA_036844985.1 Candidatus Limnocylindrales bacterium | reverse complement strand
TCGTCTTCAGCGCGGGCTGCCATTCCGGCTACAACCTCGTCGATGGCGACGCCGTGACCGGCGTCACCCAGCCGCTCGACTGGTCGCAGGCGTTCGCCCAAAAGCGGGCGACCCTGGTGGCGGGGACCGGCTACCAGTACGGCGACACCGACTTCCTCGAGTACAGCGAACGGCTCTATCGCGATTTCGCCCGTGAGCTGCGGGCCGGGACCGGCGCGATCGCGATCGGCGAGGCGCTCGTTCGCGCCAAGATCCGGTACCTGGCGACCACGCCCGACATCCGCGGGATCCACGAGAAGGCACTGCTCGAAGCGACGCTGTTCGGGCTGCCGATGCTCGGGGTCAACATGCCGGCCGGGCGCGGGGGCACGTTCGGCACCGGTTCGCCGATCTCGACGACCGCGGTCCCCCCGGTCAACGGCACGGACCTCGGCCTGTCGACGGCGAGCCTGAGCCTGAGCCCGAGCCTGACGCCGAAGTCGATCGACCTCGTCAAGGCGCCATACACGGACCTCGGCCAGAAGGTCACCGCCCGGTGGCTGGAGGGCCCGAACGGGGTCGTGACCAACCCGGCCGAGCCGGCCCTGCCCTTGCAGGCCGTCAACGCGACCTCGACCAACGCCGCCCAGGTCCTGCGCGGCGTCGGCTTCCGTGGCGGCTCGTTCGTGGACACGGCCGGGGTGCTTCCCCTGACCGGCGCGCCGACGACGGAGTTGCGGGGTGTCCATGCCCCGTTCAGTTCGCCCGTCTTCTATCCGATGAAGCTGTGGAGCCCGAACTACTTCGGGGCTCTGGGCCCCATCGGCGGGACGAACCTGCTGGTCACCCCTGTCCAGCACAGGACCGACAACGCCACCCTGGGCACGAGCCTCCAGCGCAAGTACTCGGGTCTCGATCTCAAGCTGTTCTACAGCTCCAACCTGACCGATGCGGCGCTGTCCGATGCGCCGACCATCGTCGACGTCTCCGCTCAGCGCACGGGCACCGACATCGCCTTCACCGCCCAGGTGATCGGCGACCCGGCGGCGGGGATCCACAGCGTGTGGGTCACCTGGACCGGCAAGACCAGTTTGGCTTCGGGCACTGGCTCGTGGGCGTCGATCGACCTGGTCCAGTGCGTCGCCCCGCTGCCCGCCGAATGCGGGACGACCAACGACTCGCGGATCTGGAAGGGTTCGCTGTCCGGAGCTCCGGTCGACGTGCGCTACGTCGTCCAGGCCGCCAACGGCATCGGCCTCGTCGCGTTCGACGACAACCGCGGTTCGTACTTCACGCCGACCGGTGATGGAGCTCCAGCCGAGCTGGCGGCGACGGCCCTGGAACTGCTCTCGCCGCCGAGTGGCGGGACCTTCGGCGACACGCCGACGATCACCGCCGAACTCACGAGCGACGGCTCGCCGCTGGCTGGCAAGGCCGTCAGCATCGCGATCGGCGGCGCCGGGGCGGTCGGGCTGACCGGGACCAACGGACGGGTGATCATCCCGGTGGCCCTGAACTCGGCCCCTGGCGCGACCCAGATCGTGGCGTCGTTCGCCCAGGACGACGCGTTCCGGGGCTCCGCCGACACGGCCCCGTTCACGATCGCCAAGGCACCATCGGCCTTCTCGGCGTTCGGCCCGTTCGTCGTCAAGACCGGCGCGACGAACAGCGGCGTCGTGTCGACGCTGATCGCAACGGTCGGCGGCAAGGCCCAGCCGCTCATCCACCAGACCGTGACCGTCGAGCTGTCGGGTCCGGTGAGCCGGACGGTTTCGACGATCACCGATTACCTCGGCCAGGTCGTGCTGCCGCGTGACCTGCCCGGTGGGAGCTACGCGATCACAGCGACGTTCGCCGGCGACCGGACCTACCTGGGGAGCACCGCGACCGGTTCGCTCGTCGTGGCACCGTTCACCGGGTTCTTCTCCCCGGTCGACAACGCACCGATCGTGAACGAGGCGAAGGCGGGCAGTGGGATCCCGGTCAAGTTCAGCCTCGGCGGCGATCGCGGGCTGGCCATCTTCGCATCCGGCTACCCGAAGGCGACCAGGATGGCGTGTGTGGCTGGCGACCCGGTCGCGCCGGTCGAGGAGACGACGACCTCCGCGAGCGGACTCACCTACGACGCGAAGGCCGACCAGTACAAGTACACCTGGAAGACACCCAAGAGCTACGCGGGTTCGTGCTACCGGCTCGACGTCAGGTTCACCGACGGCACGACGTTCACTTCGATCTTCCGCTTCAAGTGACCCGCCGGTAGCCGCGTTCGTCGCGAGGCGCCGCGACGCAAGCACGGCCGTCCCGGGTGCCGGGGCGGCCGTCGATCGCGCGCCCCCGAGCCGGCGCGACCTGACCGCTACTTCGTGTAGACCCCGCCCGGGTCGAGTTCCTCGCGCACCAGCCGCAGCTCCGCGGCCGTCGGGGGCGGCGTGGTCGCGACGCTGCCGGCGACATCGATGTCCCAGCCGATCGTGTCGCGAACCGCCTCGAGCGTGGCCCCCGGGTGGAGCGAATCGAGCCGCATCTCGCCCGTCTCGCCGAAGTGGTAGATGCCAAGGTCGGTCACGACGACCGACGGGCCACGGCCGAGCCAGCCACCCTCGCGCCGGATGCGCTCGGCCTGCTCGGCGCCCCCGAGGTTGCCCGGCGATGTCCGAAAGTCGATCGTGTCGACGAAGCTGCGCCGGCTCTGGCGCATGATCACGAACACCTGGCGAGCGTTGATGGCGATCTCGCACGCCCCGCCCGATCCGGGCAACCGGGTCGTCGGGTGGTCGTACGGCCCGATGACCGTCGTGTTGATGTTGCCGAACCGATCGATCTGGGCCGCTCCGAGGAAGCCGACGTCGATGAGGCCGCCCTGCAGGTAGTAGCCGAACAGCTCGAGCATCGACACGACCGCGGTCGAGCCGGTCACGATCGTCGGGTCGCCGATGCTCAGCGGCAGCCGCTGGGGCCGCGCCCCGAACACGCCCGCCTCGTAGACCATCTCGAGCTCGGGCGCCACCGTGCGCTGGGCCAGATTGACCGCGATGTTGGGCAGGCCCACCCCGACGAAGCAGATCCGCTGTCCTTCGAGCGCGCGAGCCGCCGCGACGATCATCATCTCGGACTTGCTGAAGGCGGCGTCGGACGAGGGCCCGCTCATCCGTACGCCCCGTAATCGACGCTGCCCGACGGTGCCGGCCCGGCCGGTCGCAGTGCCGCCAGCCGCTCGGCACCGAGCTTCTCGACGTAGGCCGCGCGTCCGTCCAGGTCGTACACCCAGTCGCGCAGCCAGGCCTGGACCGCGGTCTCGTCACGGGTGATCGGATCCCAGTCGAGATAGAAGCGGTTGTCGCGGTCGTAGGCGCCCTGCACATACGAGGGGTGCGCGCCCCACGGCTCGACGACGACCGCGTCGACGATGAGACCCGGGATGATCGTCCGGTTCGGATCGGCCCTGATGACCTCGTCGGCGACGACCTCCTCGACGACGACGATGACCCGCTCGGCGGCGAACGCAGCCTCCTTCTGGCAGCCAAGCAGGCCCCAGACCTGGGTGTCGCCGGCGGCCGACGCCCGTTGGGCGTGGATGATGGTCACGTCGGGTCGCAACGGCGGGACGGCGTAGATGGTCTCGTCGCCGTAGGGCGACCGGATCGGCTGGATGCGCGGGTTGGCCACCGGCAGGTCCGTCTCGAAGTACGACCGGAGCGGGAAGAACGGCAGGTTCATCGCGCCGGCGGTATACCGCCCGACCATCCCGAAGTGGCTGTACTCCTCGACCTCGAGCGGCTCGTCCGGCACGGTCCCCTCGATGCGGCGGCGGATCGCCCCGAGGCCGCCGACGCCGGGGTTGCCGAGCCACGAGAAGACGAGCTTCGAAGCGACGCCGGCCGCGATCATCTGGTCGTACACGACGTCCGGGGTGAGGCGGGCCAGGATCAGGTCGCGGCGGCCCTGACGGATGATCTCGTGCCCGGCGGCAAAGCCGATGAGATGGGTGAAGCCCTCGATCGCGACGGTATCGCCGTCACGCACGAGTTCGGCGATCGCGTCGCGCATCGACGCGAGCTTGGACGTACTCACCCCGCGATGATGCCAGCCGGACCGGGTGTCAGCCGGCCGCTTCGATCTCGTGGAGCGCGTCGGCCCCGACGACCTCGGCGAGGACCTCGTCGCCATGACCGGCGACCTGGGCGACGGCCTCTCCGAAGATCCGCAGGGCGATCGCCATCTCCGCCTCGGTCACGGTCAGGGCGGGCGACATGCGCACGCTCGACTTGCCGCACTCGAGGACGAGCAGACCGCGCTCGAACGCGGCCCACTGGACCTCCTCGGCGTGCTCCGCCGTGTCGAACTCGACGCCCAGCATCAGGCCCTTGCCGCGAACGTCGCGGACCAGCCCGTCGTAGCGGTCGAGCAGCGGGCGCAGGCCAGCGGTCGCCTGGTCCCCGCGTGCCACGGCGTTGTCGATGAGCCCGCCCTCGAGCAGGTCGATCGTGGCGAGCGCGGCCGCGCAGGCGACCGGGTTGCCGCCATACGTCGAGCCGTGCGCGCCCGGGCCCCACGCCTCCATGAGGTCCGCCCGGGCGATCATGGCACCGAGTGGCATGCCCGAGGCGATGCCCTTGGCGGTCAGCAGGATGTCGGGCTTGACGCCCCAGTGCTCGATCGCCCACATCCGCCCGGTCCGCCCCGCGCCGGACTGGATCTCGTCGGCGATGAGGACGATGCCGTGCTCGTCGCAGATCCGTCGGAGGCCCTCGAGGAAGCCGTCCTCGGGCACGATGTAACCGCCCTCGCCCTGGATCGGCTCGACGATGATGGCCGCCACCTCATCGGCCGGCGCCAGCTTGTCGAACAGGACCTCGTCGAACCAGCGCAGGTCTTCGACCCGGCCGTACGGCGCGTGGAACACGCCCGGCAGCAACGGCCCGAACCCGGCGTGGTACTTGGCCTTCGAGGCCGTCAGCGACACCGAGCCGTAGGTCCGACCATGGAACGCGCCGAGGAACGCGACGACATAGGGTCGCTTCGTGGCATGGCGGGCAAGCTTGATGGCCGCCTCGACGACCTCGGTCCCGGAGTTGCCGAGGTAGGCCCGGGCGGGACCGTCGATGGGGGCCATCTCGGCCAGCCGACGGCACACCTCGGGATAGATCGGCAGGTAGAAATCGGACGCCGAGAAGTGGATGAGCTCGGCCGCCTGTTCCTTGATCGCGGCGACGACCTGGGGGTGCGAATGTCCGGTCGAGGTGACGGCGATGCCGGCGGCGAAATCGAGGAACAGGTTGCCGTCGATGTCCTCGACGACGAGACCCTCGCCGCGCACCGGCACGATCGGATAGGCCCGCGGCAGGCTGGGCGAGGTCCACGTCTCATCGAAGGCCACGTGGGCTCGGGCCTTCGGCCCGGGCAGCTCCGTGACGATGTGCGGGACGGGTCGATCTCCGGCGATCGCGGAGCCGCGCGCGGCCGTGGTCAAGGGGCACCTCTGACGGTCATGATGCATAACGAGTATGCAGACTGGATATCGTGAGCCGAGTCTAGCAGACGGTCCCGGCCAGCCCGATGGCTCGGCCCGCCGGCTGGAATAGTACGGAGTAGTCCTGATGGGTCACTGACGGACGGTCGTGGACGGCCTACGGTCCGTCGGTGATCCCATCCACCAGCCGGGCGACGCTCGAACCGACCGCGGTACGCCGCCCGCCGTTGACCCGTCGTTGGGAACCTGGCCGCATCCTGGCGCGCGTCGGGCGATCCCTGTGGATGGGCGACCGCGCCCTGGCGGAGGTCCGCTGGGCGGCGATCACGTTCGCTGCCATGGCGATCCTCGCGCTCGTCGCAAAGCTGATCGATCCGGCCGACGCCAACTTCGATCGAGCCCTGCTCCTGGCGACCCCGGCCGCGCTCGCCACGTTCGCGCTCGGCTGGTCGCGGCGGCTCGATACCGTCGTGCATCGGCCGCTGGTTCGCCTGCTGCTCGGGCCGATCGCGGTACTCGTCGCGATGGCAGCCGGCGGATTGCCGGACGTCGCCACGCTGACGCCACCGGCGGCCGGACCCCTCGTCGTCCTCGGCCTGACCTTCGCGGCGATCACGCCAGGCTTCCCGATCGCGGCCCTCATCGTCCTGGGGTCGTCCGTGACGATCGCCATCGCCCATGCCGGGCGTGCGCTCGTCGCCGGACCGGCCGCCCTCGTCAGCGACGAATTCGTCGTTCGCGCGGCGGTCGCGCTCGTCGCCGCCACCGGCATGTATCTCGTGGTGCGGATCGCGACGACGGCTGAGGACCGCGCAGCGCGGCTGGCCGCGCAGTCCGGCCGGCGGGTCGATCACCTCGAGCGACTGGAGCGGATCGTCCGTCGATTCGATGGCACCCGATCGGTCCACGAGGTCATCCAGGGCGTGGTCGACGATGTGTCGCGCGAGTTCGAGATCGCGCTCGTGTCGATCTATCTGCCGCGCGCCGACGGACGCCTGTCGATGGTCGGGGTCGCCGGCTACCACAGCCCGTTCCATGTGATCGAGCCGGGCGTCGGCGTCATCGGTCGCGCCGCCTCGACGCGAACCACCCAGTTCGTGGCCGACGTCCTGGCCGATCCCGACTACCGCGCCGCCCGCGACGACGTGCGCAACGAGGTCGCCGCGCCGATCGTGCATGACGGGGAGCTGCTCGGCGTCATCAACTTCGAAGGCACCCTGCGCCGCCCGCTCGGGACCACCCACGTGGCCCTCGCCGAGATGCTCGGCTGGGCGATCGCCGCGTCGCTCCGCTCCGCTCGTCTCGACGAGGAGCGGCGCGACCGGTTGCACGCGATCGAGCGCGTCCTCACCGTGAGCCGCGGTGTCCTGTCCGACCTCGACCGACGGCGGACGATCGGCGCCGTCGTGGAGGCAGCCGTCGATCTGTTGTCGGCCGAGCAGGTCATCGTCGCCGGCCGCGGGCCCGATGGCGACTTCCGGCTCGAGGGTGATTTGAGCGATCCGGGCGTCGGGTCTTGGCGGACCCGAACGCTCGATCCGGCCGACGACGCGGTGGCGTTCGAAGCGATCGCCGCCCGACACGCGATCGTGGCGCCGGGCGTCATCGCCCTCCCGATCCGCGTCGCCGACGACGTCGTCGCCGTGCTCGTGGCCAGTCGGCCGGATGGGTCGGCGCCATTCGGCGAGCTCGAACGGAGCGTCGGCGACCTGCTGGCGATCCAGGTCGGGGTCGCCCTCCAGAACGCCGATCGCCATGCCACGGTCACCGACGCGGCTGCCCGCGACCCGCTCACCGGGCTGCTCAATCGACGCCTGTTCGACGAGGTGGTCGAAGGTGCCTTCGCGTCCGCTCGCCGGAGCGGCCTGCCGCTGAGCCTCGTCGTTCTCGACCTCGACCGGTTCTCGGCCGTCAACAACGAACACGGACACGCCGTGGGCGACGCCGTGCTGCGGAGCGTGGCCCGTGCGGTGAGCGACAGCGTCCGCGCCGGCGACACGGTCATCCGCTACGGCGGCGAGGAACTCGTCGTCGTCCTGCCGGGCGCCGGTGCTGACGAAGCCGTGACCATCGCGGAGCGGATCCGGTCGGCTGTTGGAGCGGCGCAGGCGCGGGGCGTGGACACGCCGCCGATCGGGGTGACGATCTCCGCGGGCGTGGCCTCGCTGCTCGACGACGAAGTCGACGGCCACGCCCTGTTCCGCGCCGCGGATTCGGCCCTGCTGACCGCCAAGCGCGCCGGTCGCGACCGGGTGGTGTCGGTCTAGTCGACCACCGTGTGGCTCTGCTCACGCATGAACTGGGCGACGTAGTACATCGACAGGCCGGCCTTGCCGGTCGAGCCACTCCCCTTCCAGCCACCGAATGCCTGGATGCCCGGCCACGCCCCGGTCGTCGCGCCGGCCCGCCGGTTGACGTACACGACGCCGGCCTGGATCCGGTCGAGGAAGGTCTGGACCTCTCCTTCGTCCTCGCTGTAGACGCCCGCCGTCAGGCCATAGACCGAGTCGTTGGCGAGGGTCAGCGCCTCGTCGAGCGAGTCCACCGCGTGGACCGCGGTGAGCGGCGCGAACAGCTCGTCGCGGAACAGCCGATGGTCGGCGGGCAGGCCGCCGACGACCGTGGGCTCGACATAGAAGCCGCGGGCGAGATCGCCGTCGGCGAGGTGCTCCCCGCCCGTGAAGACCGTCCCGTCGCGACGCGCCTCGGCGACCGCCGCCTGGTGGCGATCGACCGCGCGCTGGTCGATGATCGGCCCGAGCCAGTTGGCGCGGACCAGCGGATCACCGATGACGATCCCCTCGGTCTTCTCGACCAGCTTCGCGATGAGATCGTCGTGGACCGGGCGCTCGACATACACCCGCGAGTTGGCCGAGCACTTCTGGCCACCGAAGCCGAACGCGGCGCGCATGATCCCCTCCGCCGCCTCGTCGAGGTCGGCGTTGCGGGTCACGATGGCGGGGTTCTTGCCACCCATCTCGACGATGCACGGACGCGGCCACTGCTTGCTGAACGAGTGGAACAGCCGCATCCCGACGTCGTACGAGCCGGTGAACACGATGCCGTCGATGCCGGGGTGGTCCTGGAGCGCCTGGCCGACCGTTTCGCCCGGGCCCATGACGAGGTTGATGACGCCCTTGGGGACGCCCGCGTCGATATACGCCTCGACGAGCTTGACCGCCGACCACGGCGACGACGAGCTCGGCTTGAACACGACCGTGTTGCCGGCCATCATCGCGGCGCTGGTCGGACCGGCCGCGAGGGCCATCGGGAAGTTGAACGGCGAGACGACCGCGAACACGCCGTGCGAGCGCAGGATCGAGCGGGTATGGACCGCGCTGTCGCCGAGGTTGCCCATCTCGTGGTCGTACCCGGCGTTGTCCTCCATCGTCTGCGAGTAGTAGCGGATGAGGTCGGCCGATTCCTCGACCTCGCCGAGCGACTCGATGCGGTTCTTGCCGACCTCGACGCTCATGATCGCCGACAGGTCCATGAGCCGGTCGCTGATCAACTCCGCCGCCCGGCGCAGGATCGCCAGCCGCTCGCGCCATGGCATGGCCGCCCAGGCCGGTTGCGCGGCGCGGGCGGCGGCGACCGCCTCGTCGATGTCGGTCGCGGTCCCGGCAGCGAACGTGCCGAGCACGATGTCGCGATCGATCGGGCTGCGGACGTCGAACGTGCTCGCGCCGTCGCGCCAGGCGCCGTCGACATAGTTGCGATGGTTGCCACCGAGCGCCGAACGCATGCGGGCGACGCCGTCCTCGAACCCGCTGTGGAGGTCCTCGTTGTCGGCCTTGAGCGTGGCGTAGGTGATCTTGATGCGGGGCTTGGCCTCGGACGTCATGGTCGTCGGTTCCTCGTGGTCGGAGTCGGGGGTCGCCGCACCGGGCGGCGGTGTCGTTGCGCTCAGTCTAGCGCGGCGACGACCTCGGCCAGTGAGGGCGCGATGGCATCCGGCCGGCGACCGCCACGTTCCCTGGCGGCAGCTTCGACGTCCGCCTGCCCGTGCTTGCCGGTGAGCACGAAGATCCCGCGCAGGCCCGCGCGTTGGGCGGCCCGGATGTCGGTCCGCACGTCGTCGCCGACCATCGCGATGTCGGCCCTGGCGAGATCACGGCCGACCTGCCGACGGAGGTCCGCCACGCCCATCGAGAAGAACATCGCCGAGGGCTTGCCGACCACCGTCGCCCGGGTCTCGGTCGCGAATTCCAGGCCGGCGACGAACGCCCCCGAATCGAGCGTCGGCCCGTCGGGCGTCAGCCACCACGGGTTGCGGTGCATGCCCACGAGCCTCGCCCCGCCCCGGACGAGCCGGAACGCCCGGTTCAGGTTGTAGAAGGTCGCCTCCTCGGGAGAGTCGCCGATGACCACGGCCGCGGCGATAGCCCCGCGAGCGCCCGCCTCCTCATGGCTCAACAGCCAGTGGCCCGCGAACTCGGTCCGGGCGTCCTCGGAGGCGAGCACGTACAGCGGCTGTCCCGGGAAGGCCTTCGCAGTCCACGCCGCCGATGCCGACAACGCCGACTCGAACCGCTCGGCCGGGATCCGGACGCCGATCCGTTCGCCCGACCGAGCCAGTGTCGTGCGGCTCACGGCCGAGGTGTTGGTCACGATCCGATACGGGAACCGGCGGCGCTCGAGGGCCTCGATCGCTTCGGGCGCACCGGGGATCGCCTCCCCGGCGACCACGATGACGCCGTCGAAGTCGAGCAGCAGGGCACGGACGCCCCGAAGTGCCGCATGCAGGTCGGGCATCATGGCAGGGTAATCGCTACCGGAGGAGGACGGCATGGGTCTGCTCGACGGCAAGCACGCGCTCGTGTTCGGGGTCGCCAACGACCACTCGATCGCGTGGGGCATCGCCCGCGCGCTCCACGCCGAGGGCGCCACGATCGGCTTCTCGTCGATCGAGAGCCTCATCGACAAGCGCGTCCGGCCGCTGGCCGAATCGATCGGGTCGACGTTCGTCGAGCCGTGCGACGTCCAGTCCGACGCCGATATCGAGCGCGTCTTCGCCCGCTGGGGCGAGACGCACGACCGGCTCGACATCCTCGTCCATGCCCTGGCGTTCGCGAAGCGCGAGGACCTGTCAGGCGGCTTCACCGACACGTCGCGCGATGGGTTCGCCCTGGCGATGGACGTGTCGGCCTACTCGCTCATCGCCCTGACCCGCGGGGCGCGGCCGTACCTCCGGGCCGGATCATCGGTCCTGACGCTGACCTACTACGGGGCGGAGAAGGTCGTCGCCAACTACAACGTGATGGGGGTCGCCAAGGCCGCGCTCGAGGCGTCGGTCCGCTACCTCGCCGCCGACCTCGGGCCGGAGGGTGTGCGCGTGAACGCGATCAGCGCCGGCCCGGTCCGGACCCTGGCGGCAGCCGGGATCGCCGGCTTCAAGCAGATGTACGGCGCGTTCGACGAGATCGCCCCGCTGCGGGCCAACATCTCGATCGAGGATGTCGGGGCGAGCGCGGTCTACCTCGCGTCGGACCTCGCGAGGGCCGTCACCGGCGCGGTCCTGTATGTGGACGGCGGGTTCAACATCGTGGGCGTGCCGACCGGCGACTGAGCCGGGCGGCTCCCACCGGGCGGGTCGCGGTCAGCCCCCGGTCAGGCCGGCGATCCTCGCCTCGATGTCGGCGACCGACATCTCCCCCGTGCCCCGGGCACGGACCGTGCCATCGGCACCGATGAACGTCCAGAACGGGTAGGCCGACAAACCGTAGGCCTGGGCGATGCTATCGGTCGGATCGACGATGACGGGCACCGTCCAGCCTTCCCGGGCGAGCCAGGCATCGGGCGGATAGTTCGGGGCGTTGGGATCGATGCCGGTCGCGACCGTGACGAGGTCGACGCCGTCGGGCATCCCCTTGGCGTTGATCCACCCCTGCACGACCGGCACCTCGGCCTGGCAGTGGGGGCACCAGTGGGCGAGGAACATCACGACCTTGGGACGACCGTCCGCGGCGATCTCCACGCTCGATCCGTCGAACGCCGAGCCGCGCACCGTCGGTGCCGCCTGACCGACGGCAGCGTCCCCGGTCGGGCCGTCGAAGCGGGGCAGCGCCGCGCCGCCGATGACCGGCACGGGCTCGCCCGGGACGATCGAGGTCGACGGTCGACTCGATGGCAGCGCCGACGAGCCACCGGTCGATCCGAGGCCGCCCGACAGGACGACGGCCAGCACGGCCGCGACGACCACGACGCCCGCGCCAAGCGCCGGCAGCAGCCAGCGGCGTCCGGATCCGGAACGCTCGCGGGCGCGGGCCGCCTCGCGGCGGGATGAACGGGACTTCGAGGTCATGGCGTGCTCCGTGCGGGATCGGGTTGGTCGGGGTCGTGGCCGGCCGCGGCCGACAGCCGAACGGCGAGCAGGGTGAGGATGAGCAGGAACGCGGTCAGGGCGAGCGTCGGCAGGCTGATGAAGCCGAACACCCGGAACCAGACCAGGGTGCATGGGGTGCTTGCGTCACACGCGCCGGAATCGAGCGAGGGGATCCACTCGAGCGCGACGTGGTACGCGGCGATCAGTGCCCCGATGCCCGCCAGGGCGCCGCCGTACCAGGCCGCGGCACGCTCGCGACGCGCCGCCCCGATCGCCAGGATGACGACCAGCGGATACATCGCGATGCGCTGGTACCAGCACAGGGTGCACGGGGTGAACCCGGCGACCTCCGAGAAATAGAGGCTGCCGGCGGTCGCCAGGAGGGCGACGAACCAGGCGAGGCTGAACGCGTAGGGGCCGATGGCGTCCGCCACGTCGTCGTAGCGCTCCCGGGCCCCGGCCGATACCAGCGCGAGCAGCCGCAGGCCGACGAGGCCGACGATGACGAGCATCGCGGCGACCGCGAGGATCGCGTAGAACAGTTCGACCGTGGTGGCGGACATCAACGCTCCGGACCGGACGTGGAATGACGCGGCCGGTTGGGGGCATCCGGCCGCGTCGTGCCCTCATGAAAGCGTATCGGCGGCGACCACGGAACGGTCCGAATGGCCCCTTGATCCGGGCCGCTCGGCCCCTGCTGGGTCGACGGGCTCAATGGGCGATGACCCCATCGTCGGCACATCGCGCGCATCGCCCGCTGACGGTCAGGTGCGACACGTCGAGGGCGAACCCGCGCTCGCGGACGAAGGCGTCGCGGGCCTGCACGACGGCTGGATCGTCGGCGGCGAGGTCCCACGCGCCGCCGCAGCGGCGGCAGTACAGGTGGCCGTGCTCGGCCTCGGGCAGCACGTGGAACTCCTCGCGGCCGTCGGCGCCGTGGCTGTGGCTCAACACCCCGATCTCCTCGAGGACGTCGAGGGTGCGATACACGGTCGAGGGGATCGTGCCCGGGTCGATCAGCCGGCAGCGCTCGACCAGCTCCGAGCCGGTCACGTGCCCGTCCGTGCGGGACAGGACCTCGACGAGGATCCGCCGTTGGGGCGTCCAGCGCAGGCCACGCGCGCGCAGCCGGTCGGGGATGTCCGTCCAGGCCGACGTCGAGCGTGCCGAAGGGAGTGATCCAAGAGCGTCCATCGCGCGAAGTATAGGTGAGCCGACGCGACACGCTGCAGTTGCAACTGGTTGCGATACGACCGGTCGCGTTGGTACGATAGCCAGCCCATCAGCGCAGAGGGACCACGTGCTCGACATCATCGCCCAGGTCGCCGCTCCGGCCGGCGTCGGCGTCCTACTCACCGGGCTGACTCTCGGGATCCGCCACGGCATCGACTGGGACCACATCGCGGCCATCACCGACATCACCAGCACGACCGCGGCGGCGAGCGCTGCAGAGGACGCCCACGTCCGCCAGCACGAGGCCATCAGCGGCCCGCACCACGGGCATGGCGGGGCCGTCGAACTGCGCGCCCACGACACCGGACCCGGCGCGGCGACCCTGGCACCCGCGCTGCCGGGCACCGCACGCGGCAGTCGGTTCGGGCGGGAACAGCTCGACGCGATCTGGCTCGGCACGCTCTACGCGGTCGGTCACGGCCTCGTGGTCATCGCCCTCGGGGTCGCGGCGCTGTCGTTCGGCACGCTCCTGCCGGAGTGGCTCGACCCGATCATGGGCCGGATCGTCGGCCTGACGCTGCTCGGCCTCGGGCTGTGGGTCCTCTATTCGGTCTACCGCTACGCTCGGGGCGGCGAGTCATTCCGGCTGCGCAGCCGCTGGATGCTCGTGTTCGACGGCGCCCGCTACGGCTGGCGTCGGCTGCAGGCCCGGCTCCACGGCCACGAGCACGTCGAGCCGCTCGAGATGAGCTCGTACGGCGCGCGGACCGCGTTGGGCGTCGGGATGATCCACGGCATCGGCGCCGAGACCGGCAGCCAGGTCCTGCTCATCGCCGCCGTCGGCGGCGCCGCGAGCGCCGGGCTCGGCATCCCGATGCTGCTCGCGTTCGTGCTCGGACTGCTGATCTCGAACCTGGCGATCGTCGTCGTCAGCTCGATCGGCTTCGTGGCAAGCCAGACCCGCGAACGGGTCTATGTCGTGGTCGGAGCGATCGCGGGGGTGTTCAGCCTCGTGCTCGGCATCGTGTTCGTGGCCGGCCTCGACGTGGCACTGCCGTCGCTGGAGACGATCCTGCCGTTCTGACCCGGGCCCGCCGCGGCGGGCGCCGGCCGCGCATCCCCGGCTCCGGGTCAGGCCGCCGACACCGTCGAACTCGGGGCCGGCGCGACGGGTGGCCGCGACGGCCGCAGGAAGAGCGCCAGCACGATCACGACATAGGCAGCCCACACGATGAACGTGGTCGTCTCGGGCGTCGCCGAGTAGCCGAACAACGCCCGCAGGAACTGGCCGAGGACGTTGCCCGAGTCGGCGTCATGCGGGAGCACCGCCGACAGGTCGAACAGGGTGGCGGTCCCGAACCCGATGACGCCGATCTCGATGAGCTCGTGGACGGCCGTGGCGACCAGTCCGGCGGCGATGAACACCAGCCCGACGCCGGTCCAGCGGAAGAAGCTGGCCAGATCGATGCGGCGTGAGCCCTGGTAGAACCCGAGCCCGAGCAGGACCGCGATGGCGAGTCCGACGACTGCCCCGACCAGGACCCAGATCGCGTCGTCGGCGGCCGAGTTCGCCTGGCCGACGAGGAACAGCGACGTCTCCAGCCCCTCCCTGATCACCGCCACGAACGCCAGCACGGCGAGAGCCGTCACCGAGCCCTGGTCGAGCGCGCGATCGACCGCCGCATGGAGCTCGCTCTTCACGCCCCGCGCCTGGCGACGCATCCAGAACAGCATCCACGTGACGACGCCGGCCGCCAGCAGCATCGTGGCCGCCTCGAACAGCTGCTCGTACGGCTCCTGGAACTCACCGACCGTGATGTACAGGGCGGCTCCAAGGACGGCGCTCAGGACGATGGCCAGTCCGGCCCCGGTCAATACCGGCCGGAAGTGGTGGCGGTTGCCGGTACGCGCCAGGTAGGCGCAGATGATGGCCACGATGAGCGCCGCTTCGACACCCTCGCGCAAGCCGGTGAGGAGGCCGCTGCTGAGCGCTCCAAGATCCATCGGTGTCGATCTCCCGTCGGTGGTGGCGCTTCGGCGCCGCGGGGCAAGGCATCATTCATCGCCAGTGCAAGGCGCCTTGTCACGGGCATGCTAGTAGCAGGTCGCGGCGGGCGTCAAGCATCGCCGTTCCGCCACGGATGCGCCCTTCCGGCCCATACTCGATAGATGGGCTCAGCGCACCGCTCCACCGCCGCCGTCCACCGCCGGCGCCTGACGATCGTCTTCGCGCTGACGGCAGCCACCTTCGCCGTCGAGTTGGTCGGCGGCATCGTCGCCAACAGCCTGGCCCTGCTGGCGGATGCCGGCCACCTGTTCAGCGACGTGGTCGGCATCGGCCTCGCGCTCGGCGCCATCTGGATCGGCGGGCGGCCGGCGAGCGCCGGCCGGACCTTCGGTTACCTGCGGGTGGAGATTCTGGCCGCGCTGGTCAATGCCGTGCTGCTGCTCGGGGTCGCCGTGTTCGTCGTCGTCGAGGCCGTCCGCCGGCTGACGACCGAGCCCGACATCGCGTCCGGTCCGATGCTGGTCGTCGCCCTTGGTGGCCTCGCGGTCAACGCGTTGTCGCTGTGGCTGCTGCGCGACGCCCAGCGCGCCAGCCTCAACATGCGCGGCGCCTACCTCGAGGTCCTCGGCGACCTGGCCGGTTCGGGTGCCGTCGTCATCGCGGCGATCGTCATCGCCGTGACCGGCTGGAGACCCGCCGACGCCCTGGCATCGGCGGCCATCGCCGTGTTCATCCTGCCGCGTGCCTGGACGCTGGCCCACGATGCGCTCGACATCCTGCTCGAGGCGACCCCCAAGGGCGTCGATCTCGACCGCGTGCGCGACCATATCCTCGATGCGACCGGGGTCGAGGACGTGCATGACCTGCATGCCTGGACCATCACCTCGGGGATGCCGGTGGTGTCCGCCCACGTCGTCCTGACCCCCGACGCGGATCCGCCGGCAGTGCTCGACGAGCTGTGTCGCTGCCTGTCCGGCGACTTCGACATCGAGCACTCGACCTTCCAGCTCGAGACGGCCGACCGCCGACGGCTCGAGGACGCGACGCACGCCTGACCGACCGCACCCCGCGGTCACGCTGCGGCTCAGTCGCCGGCGCGCACCTGGAACCGGCGCAGGGCGACGACCCCGAGCGACCAGCCACCGATGATGACCACGGCGACGATGGCGATGGCCACCGCCGGCGCGAGTGGATCGGCCCCCACGTCGGTGCCGGTCAGCTCCGCGGCGATCCCCAGGGTCGCCTGGCGGATCGACAGGAACCGCGTCCCCGCCAGCAGCCCGGCCAGGACGCCCTCCCACAACAGGGTGTAGGCGAGGCCGATGATGAGCGCCCGGGAGGTCACGATGCCGAGCACGGTGAAGGCCACGGCATAGGCGCTGCCGCCCAGGATCGCCGCCATGGCGTAGCCGCTGGCGAGACCGATCGAATCCGACCCGCCGCCACCCACGAGGAGCCCGGTGATGAGGATCGCCGGCACGACCAGCGCCGCGGTCAGGCCGGCCGCGACGACGACCTTGGCGAGGGCGATCTGCCAGCGGGCGATCGGCTTGAGCAGCAGGAACAGGACGGTCCCGTCCTCGATCTCCGAGCCGACCGCGGCGGTGCCGATGATGAGCGCGATGAGCGGCAGGACCGTCCGGATGACGAGCGCGTCGAGGATGTCGCCGGCGTCCGATCGACCACCGCCGAGGCGGATGACGAGGCCGACCAGGATCGGCAGCGCGGCGAGCAGGATCATGAGCACGATCCGCCGCCGCCCGAGCAGGGCGCGCAGCGTGACGGTGACGAGCGCGCCGAACACCGTCATCGACGGACCAGGTAGCTGAACACGCTCTCGAGCGAGTCGTCGGTGGGGCGCAGCTCGTGGATGCGGATGCCGGCGGCCTTGGCGGTGGGGGCGACGATCCTCGTGAACGCGCCGTAGTCGGACGTGCGCACCGCGAGCAGGCCGTCGGTCAGCTCGGCTCCGAATACGGCCGGGTGGCCGAGCAGGGCTGCGGCGAGGCTGCGGTCATCGGACGAGCGGATCGTGAACCGGTGCGGACGATCGGTCATGAGCCGCCGGATCGAGCGGAAGTCGCCCGACGCCGCGAGCCGGCCGGCATACACCACGAGGACCGCGTCGGCCAGGCGCTCGACCTCCTCGAGGATGTGCGACGAGAACAGGATCGTCCGGCCGTCGGCCGCCATCGAGCGAAGCAGGCCCATCATGTGCAGCCGCTGGCGAGGATCCATCCCGTTGAACGGCTCGTCGAGGAGGAGGATGTGCGGGTCGTGCACCAGCGCGGAGGCGACCTTGATGCGCTGACGCATGCCCTTGGAGTAGGTCCGGATGGGCCGCTGCGCGGCGTCGGTCAGGTCGACCGTGGCGATCGCCCGTTCCGCGGCGGCGACCGGGTCGGCGACGCGCTGCAGGTCCGCGTTGAGGCGGACGAAGTCACGCCCGGTGAGGTACCCGGGCACGGCCTCGCGCTCGGGCACGAGCCCGAGGACGGAATAGATCGACGGGTCGCCGAACGCCACCCGGCCGGCGATCCGCACGCTGCCGGCCGACGGCGCCAGCAGGCCGGACAGCATGTGGAGCAGCGTCGACTTCCCCGCGCCGTTCGGCCCGAGCAGCCCAGTAACCCCCGGCCCGAGCGCGAACGAGATGTCGTTGACCGCCACGACATTGCCGTACCAGCGCGAGACGTGGTCGACCTGGATGGCGGGTACGACCCCGCCGGCCAGGATCGGCGGCGACGGATGCGTGTCGGGCGAGACGGGCCAGCCGGCAACCGGCGGGGTCGGCGGGTCGGCCGGGGTCGTCATCCGGTCACCCGCAGGTAGCGGCGCACCACGAGCACCACACACGCGACCGTCCCGAGGAGCGCCGCGACCACGTAGGCCCAGCCGGGCAGGTCGGCGGCCAGGACGGCCGGGCTGTCGGCGATCGTCCCGAAGATCGCGGCGTTGAGCCCCTCGATGACGTCGCCCGGGCTGAGCAGGACGATCATCCTGGCCGCATCGCCGGCGGCCAGCCTCGAGAGCAGGGCGACGATGATCGGCGGGATGATGAACACCGCGATGATCGCCGCGGTGGCGTAGGCCCGTCGCGGCGTCCAGGCCGCGATGAGCGCCGCCAACCCGGCCAGCAGGCCCGACGACAACAACGAGACCGCGAGGTAGCGCGGGATATCGGCGGCATCGTCGCGCAAGCCGGTCAGCGGATCGGGTGCGGCCAGCACCGCCCCGACGGTCAGGACGAGCTGCGGCACGAGCGACACGAGCAGGACCGCGAGGAACAGCCCACCGGTCCGCGCCAGCGCATAGTCGGTCCGGGTCAGGACTCGCGAGAAGTACAGCGGCAGCACGCCGTAGCGCTGGTCGCGCCCGAACAGCTCGGGTGCCTGGGCGGCACAGAACAGCATGATCAGGGTCGAGGTCAGGTTCTGGTACGTCTCGTGGCGGATCGGCGAGTTGGCCGTGAGGACGTCGCCCTGGCCGGTCTGGCCGACCAGTGCCGAGATGCCGACGGCGAGCAGAGCCGGCAGGACCGCCAGGATGAGCAGGGTGAACGGCGCGATCTTGGCCCGTCCGCCACGCCCGATGCCGTAGGCCGACGCCAGCGTGTGCCGGAGCAGGCCCAGCGCCACCAGCGGGCGACCGAGGCGCGGCCCGTCGTAGCCCTGGTACCCAAGGTCGTAGATGTTGCCGGTGGCCGGCTCGGCCGTCATCGGAACAGCTCCTCGAGCCCACGCCGTCGCTGTTCGATCCGGACCAGCGGCAGCGACAGCTCGGCCACGGTGTCGCGGACGATGTCCCACGGCCGGTCGTCGGACAGGTCGACCAGTACGGTCCGGCCGTCGACGACGGCCTGCACGCCGGCCGCTCCGAGCGCCGCCGCCAGGCCGGCCGCGCCCTCCTCGACCTCGACCGCGAGGACGCCGGTCCGTTCCGTGAACGACGTGAGGGGCGCGGCGCGGACGAGGCGTCCACCGTCGATCGCGACGAGGAAGTCGCACACCCGTTCGATCTCCCCGAGCAGGTGGCTGGCGACGATCACCGCGATCCCGAACTCGGTGCCGGTCCGCTTGACGAGCGCGAGCATCTCGTCGCGACCCGCGGGGTCGAGGCCGTTGGTCGGTTCGTCGAGCAGCAGCAGGCGGGGATCGTGGACCAGCGCCTGGGCGAGCTTGACCCGCTGCTGCATGCCGGTCGAGTAGCCGCCGATCGGCCGGTAGCGCTCCTCGTACAGCCCGACATGGCGGAGCACCTCGGCCGCGCGCTCGCGCGCCGCGGACGCCGGCAAGCCCGACAGCCGCGCCATCTGGCCGACGAAATCGGTGGCGCTCGTGTCGGGCGGCA
>DAIUES010000027.1:8115-19567 GCA_036844985.1 Candidatus Limnocylindrales bacterium | reverse complement strand
GATGGCGATCATGAGCCCGATCGTCGCGAGGGCAAGCCCGATCGCAGCCGCCCGCCAAGGCACTCGATGGGCAGGGACAACCAGGGTGGTCATGGCTCGAGCCTAGGCGGCGTCGCTCGTGGCGCCTACATCCGAACGGCCCGTCGGCGCGATGCCACACGTCCCGACCACCCCGGTCCATCGCTGACGATACCGCGCCACCCCGGACCATCGAGAGAGGTGTCGGAGGCAGACCTGAGGTCCAGACTCCGCCGCAGGGCCGGCACCCACCGGCCACGAAGGGGTCCCATGACGGTCGAAACCTCCGGCACGAAGATCCGCCGGTTCACCCGCCCCGGCCGCCCGCAGGACACGGACCTGCCGATCGGCGAGGCCGACGCGAACATCGTCGACTGCCCGGTTTGCGCCCGACCGCTGGCCACGGGCAGCCGCCGCTGTCCGGGTTGCGGTACGCGCCTGCTGGCGGGGATCCGCCTGACCAAGGCCGTCGGGTTTATCGCTGCCGGGGTTGCCCTTGGCGCCCTGCTCGGTGGTGGCGGCGTGGCTCTCGTCTCGATGTCGCGACCACAGGGTGTGAGCGCCGTCGTCCCCGCCGAGCCGGCCGTCGTCACGCCGAGCGTGGTGCCGGTCCCGACCCGCGTGCCGGTCGTCCCGGTCGATCCGGCCATCCCCAGCGCCGCCGTCTCCGCGTTGCGGCAGTCGGCGATGGTCAATCAGCGCGTCCTGGCCGACGCGGAGCGCCTCGCCGCAGCCGTCGCGGTCAACTCACCGCGCGCCCAGGACATCGCGCCGCTGCTGCGTGGCCTCGCCACGAACGCCGGCTACGGCGACCGATTCGCGCCCGACATCGCGCGCTGGGACGCCGGCGCCACGGTCTCGGCGGATCTCGTGACGTTCTATGCGGCCATCGGTGCCGTCGCTCGCGACGGTCTTGCCGCATCGATGACCAACGCGCGCGCCTATGCCGACGCGGCCCGCCGGATGCTGGTCGTGCTCGGGAACCTGCCGACGCTCGACGCCGCATCGCGGGCGCTGGCGACGGACGCCGACATCGATCTGCCGCCGCTGGCTCCGACGTCCCCCTAGTCGGACGGGGCGTAGCCCGTCAGCTCGACGTAGCCCTCGCCACCGAGCGGCTCACCGAACCGCGTCGCCTCGACTCGCTGTGACCCTTCCCAGTAGACGACGCCGGTGGTCGCCCGGGTGTCGAGCTCCTGGTCCGCGACCGTCGGGCTGAGCTTGATCTCGAGCTCCTCGTCAGGGATCGTGATGGTCCAGCCCGCCGGGTATTCCGCCCCGGTCCTCGGACTGGTCCACCGATCGGTGACCGTGACCGAGAACGCATCCTTGGCGAGATGGACGATCGAGCCGTCGGGCCGGACCAGCGTGCCGTAGATCAGCGGGTACGAGCCGTTGGCGTCGCGCACCAGCGACAGGGTCAGATCGGTGTCGTCGTCGAGGTTGACCGCGAACCAGTCCCAGCCGCCGCCGCCCACGCTGATGAAGTCGCCCCACTGATGATCGAACCAGGCGTCACCGCTGACATCGAAGACCCTCCGCCCGATGGTCAGTCCGCCGTCGGCAGCCATGGACGTCCGCGAGTAGTAGTAGGAGGAGCCTGCCGCGCCGAAGTCGATCCAGCCATCCCGGTCGTGCAGCGCCGGGGGCTTGCGACTGGTCAGGGTGAGGCCGAGGCCGAGGTCGGTACCGTCCGGGAGGCGGGACCCGGCGGCTTCCTCGCTCGACAACGTGGCCCCGAGGTGGTCGGAGCCGTTCGATCCGGTCATCCGCCACGAGGGGCGATCGAAGGTCGCCGGGTCGGACGGATCGATGCCGCTCAGGCGGAGGTCGAACCCGGTCGGGGATCCGGATGCGTCGCGCAGGGAGTGGTCGACCCCCTCGCCGACCTCGAGGCGCTGGGCGTAGTAGAAGCGACCGGCGTTCTCGTCGGTGATGGCGAGATGCGACGCCCAGGTCGTCGGAAAGTCGCCACGCTCGGCCCGGAAGATGACGTACTCGAACCCGAAGCGCCGATCCTCCTCAGGTGAGATGCGCCCAGGGGAACGCAGGTGGCCGGTGTAGTACCACCATTCGGTCAATCGATCGTGGGGTCCGTCGTCACGCGGCAGGACGACCGGGACAGGGTCGGTCGGTCGGCTGACCGGTCGGTCGCTCGGGGCCGGGATGGACGGTCGGGCGGCCGGTGGGTTGGCGAGGATCGGAGCGTCAGCGGTCGTGCAGCCGGAAAGGGCGATCATGGCGGAGAGCAGGATCGCGATCCGGCGCCTCATCCCGCCACCGCCGCTTCGGTCTCGGCCTCGGACGCGGGCAGCCGGTTGGCGACGAAGCGCTCCAGCCAGCCGGGCATCCACCAGTTCCAGTGGCCGAGCAGGCGCATCGTCGCCGGCACCAGCAGTGCCCGGACGACGGTCGCATCGAGGGCCACGGCGACCGCCACGCCGAGCCCCAGCGCCTTGATGAGGACGATGTCGGCGAACGCGAACGAGCCGGCGACGACGACGACGATGAGCGCCGCGGACGTCACGATCCGGCCGCTGCGTTCGAGGCCGCGAGCCACCGCCTCCGTGTTGTCGTGGGTGGCGTCCCAGACCTCCTTCATGCGCGACAGCAGGAACACCTCATAGTCCATCGACAGGCCGAACAGGACGCAGAACAGGATGACCGGCTGGGTCGTCTCGACGAACCCGAGCGGCTGGAACCCGAGGAGCGCCGACAGGTTGCCATCCTGGAAGATCCAGACGAGGGCGCCGAAGCTGGCCGTGATCGACAACGTGTTCATGACCAGAGCCTTGATCGGCAGCACGACCGAGCGCAGCAGCGCGAACAGCACGAGGTACGTCGTCACGATGATGAACAGGGCCGTGCGCGGGAAGTCGGCCGCCACCCCGTCAACGACGTCGGTGACGTCCGCGGCGCCGCCGCCGACGAGCACGGTCAGGCCCTCCGGCACCGCCAGCGCCCCGGTCGGCGCTCGCAGGTCGCGCACGAGCGAGCGCCCCTCGTCGCGGTTCGGGCCGTAGGGGGTCGTGATCGAGAACGTCGTCAGGTCGCCGCGGGTCGTTGCCGCCAGGGCCGTCGAAACGAAGCGGTCGCGCGGCCCATTCGGGTCGCCGTAGAGCAGCCGGTACTGCTCGAGGGTCAGTCGCGGGTCGACGTCGACGAGGCTGTCCACGCGGGTCACGCGTGGATCCGCGGCCAGCTCGCGGGAATAGGCATACAGGCGTGCGAGGTTGTCGGGCGAGGTCGCCTGCCCGGTCGTCCGGATGGCCAGCGACATCGGCGCGAACTCGCCTTCGCCGAAGTTCGCCTGGAGTCGATCGAACGCGGCGCGTGACGGGACCGACGGCGGCAGGATGCTCGAGTCGGGCGCGTTGAAGCGGACGTGTGCGAACGGCGAACCGAGCACGACCAGCACCGCCAGCGTCGGCACCAACACGGCGATCGGGCGGCGCATGACCCATCGGGCGAGGCGCGCCCACGGCCCGTCGCCGGGTGGGCGCGGTGCGACGCGGCGGATCGCGAAGCGGTCGACCTGACCACCGAGCAAGGACAGGATCGCCGGCAGCAGCGTCAACGCCGCGGCGACCGCCAGCCCGACGACGATCGCGCCAGCGATCCCGACCGAACGCAGGATCATGAACTCGAACAGGACGAGGCCGAGCAGGCCGAGCAGGACCGTGAGTCCGCTGAAGAACACGGCCCGACCGGCGGTCGCGACCGTGATGCGAACGGCTTCGGCGACGCGGTCCGGGGCGTCGATGGGTCGCTTGGCGAGCTCCTCGCGGAAGCGGCTCGTCATGAGCAGCGAGTAGTCGACTCCGAGGCCGAGACCGAGGAGCGTCGCCAGGTTGAGCACGAAGATGCTCATCGGTGTCGCCGACGCGATGATGAAGATCGCGGCGAGGGCGACGAGCACGCTGGCGCCACCGACGACGAGCGGGATCCCGGCCGCGATGACCGAGCCGAACACGATCAGCAGGGCGATCGCGGCGAGGGGCAGGGAGATGATCTCGCTGCGCTGCAGGTCCCGCTCGCTGACCTCCTGGACGTCGCCGTAGAAGGCGGGGCCGCCGGCCAGCTCGACCGTCAGGCCCGGTGCGTCATGGAGCCGCTCGCGCAGGATCGGCAGCGCCTCGGGCGAGTCGTCCGGGGGCAGGTCGAGGAACACGACGTCATAGGCGGTGTGTCGATCGGCCGAGATCTGGCGGGGCTGGAGCAGGTGCGAGATGACCCGGTCGACGTGTGGGGCCGTGGCGATGTCGCGTGTCGCAGCGGTCGCAGCCAGCTCGAACTCGGGCGTGCCGGCTTCGAGGGTCGGGCTCGAGAAGACGATGACGAGGGCCGATGGCGGGGCGCCGAGCTCCCGCTCGAGGAGCGCCTTCGCGCGGGCCGACTCGAGGTCGTCACGGATGAACCCGCCGGCACTCAGAGCGCCGGGCACCTGCGGCGCCAGGGGCAGAGCCAGCGCGATCAGCAGGCCCCACGCCACGATGACCCAGCGCGCGCGGCGCACGACGAACCGGCCGAGTCGATCGAAGGGGGTCACGGGCCAAATCGTACGTCGGATGTCGGAAGTGCCCGTCGCACGCCCTGTCCGGGGTCCTGCCCATCTGCTAGCATCGCCGTCACGATGCAGCTGTTCCTCGTCGCCTTCCAGCAGCCGATCCCGTTCCTCGTGAGCGGCGCCGTCGTGACGCTGATGATCTTGATCATCCTGAAGTCGGCCCTGTCGAGCGAAGGTGGCTCGCGTTGGGTCCGGATGATCACCAACCCGAACGCGAAGTTCCTGTTCACGTTCCTGTTCATCGCCTGGGCGCTGGTGTTCGGGATCGGCCTGCAGCTCGTGCCGCACATCGGCGCCAGCTCGCCGTACGGCGCGATGGGACTCATCGGCCTGTTCACCGGGTTCTTCATCATGATGGGCCTGATCTGGGCCGTGATCGGGGAGTAATCCGGGCGGTCTCCCTCGTCGAGACCGCACTCTTCGTTGCCATCGCCTTCCTCGCGGCGGCGCTCGCGTTCCTTGTCGAACCCCTTGCGGCGCGATTCCTGTTGCCCGTGTTCGGCGGCACGAGCGCGGTCTGGACGACGGCCCTCGTGTTCTTCCAGTCGACGCTGCTGGCTGGCTACGGGCTGAGTCATTTCAGCCTCCGGCGGCTGGGCGTTCGACGACATGCGGTCTTCCAGGCCGTGGTCGTCGTGGCGGCGCTCGTCCTCCTCGTCTTCGTTCCGCTCGATCGGCCCGGGTTCTCCCGACCGCCCGTCGGGGTGTCCGCCTTCGTCTGGTTGCCGATGGTGCTCGGGGCGATGGTCGGGTTGCCGTTCCTCGTCCTGTCGAGCGCGAGCCCGACGACGCAGCGCTGGTTCGCGGCCCTGCCCCGCGGGACCGAGCCGTACCGGCTGTTCGCGGCGTCGAACCTCGGCAGCCTCGTCGGCCTGGTGGCCTATCCGACCCTCGTCGAGCCAAATCTCGACCTGGGTGACCAGGGCCGCTGGTGGACGGTGGGGTTCGGGCTGTTCGCGGTCCTGTCGATCGGCGCGGCGCTCGTCGTGCGCCGGCGGGGGTCGGACGCGGTCGATCGTCCGGCGGCGATCGATATCGAGGTCGATGGCGAGCCGTCGGTTCGGCGCCGGGCGCGCTGGGTGCTGCTGGCCGCGGTCCCGGCCGCGCTCCTCGTCGGGGTCACGACCCACCTGTCGACCGATATCGCCGCGGTGCCATTCCTCTGGATCGTGCCGCTCACGATCTACCTCGCGACGCTGATCCTGGCGTATGCCCGGCCGCAGCCGATCGCGCGACGGGTCGGGGCGATCATCGTTCCTGTGGTTGCCCTCGTCGTCGGGCTGTCGGCGGCCGGGGTCGTACGGCTGGCGATCGGTCCGGCGATCGGGCTCGACCTCATGGCCCTGGCGGCGGTCGGTCTGGCGTTGCACGGTCGCCTGGCCGCCGATCGACCGTCTCCGGCCTGGCTGACGGGCTACTCGCTGCAGGTCGCGCTCGGGGGCGCGCTCGGCGGGATCGCGACCGGGATCCTGGCACCGCTGCTGCTGCCGGTCGCGACCGAGGGGTGGCTCGTGCTGGCCGTGGGCGTCGCCATCGTCGTTGGGGCGTGGGGCCGCTGGGGCCTCGTCGGGGCGCCGGCGTTCGGCGCGCTCGGGGTGGCAGTCGTGGTCGCCCTTGTCGGTGGTGGCGACGTGCTGCGTTCGGCGCGGACGTTCTATGGCGTCTATCGGGTCGTCGAGCCATCGCCCGGGCTCCATGTCCTCTATTCGGGGACGACGATCCATGGCCGCGAGACGTTCACTGGCCCGTACGCCGGCGAGCCGTTGAGCTACTACTACCGTGGCGGGCCGCTCGGTCAGGTCATCACGTCATTGCAGGCCGAGCGACCGGCCTTGCGCATCGGCGCCGTCGGGCTGGGAGCCGGCGCCATCGCGGCATACGGCCGGGCGACCGATTCGCTGTGGTTCGCCGAGATCGATCCCGCCGTCGTGTCGATCGCACGCGACCCGTCGAGCTTCACGTTCCTTGCCGACGCGGCGGCGCCGATCACGGTCGTCGTCGGGGACGGGCGGCTCGAGCTGGAGCGCGTGGCGCCCGGCTCGTTCGACCTGCTCGTGCTCGATGCCTTCTCGTCCGATGCCGTGCCCGTCCACCTGTTGACGGTCGAGTCGTTCCGCACGTCGATGGCGACCGTCGCGCCGGGCGGGGTCATCGCGGTCCATATCTCGAACCGCTATCTCGATCTCGAGCCGGTCGTCGCGTCGGCCATCGAGTCGCTCGGGCTGGTGTCGATCCTCGGGACCGATCTGCCGGCGGCGTCCCTGACCGGGCTGGCGGATGCGTCGCAGTGGGTGATCGTGGCTCGGTCCTATGCCGATGTCGCGGGTCTGGTCGAGGGTGATGAGTGGCGTACGGCCCATGCCGAGGGACGCCGGCCGTGGACGGATCGGTACAGCGATCTGTTGGGGGCGTTGCGGGACTGAGGGAAGGCTGCTCGGGGCGGGGCGGGGCGGGGCGGGGCAGGGCAGGGGCTTGCCCGGCGGTCCCTCGTGGATCCATGGCCACCCGGCCCAGACGGAGTGCCCACCCCGTACCTGCCGTCGTCGCCCGGTGCCGGCCGCCGATGTTGCGTCGAGCGGGCGAACGGACGAACGAACGACGGGCCGAGCTTGCTCGTTCGTCGGACGTGCCGTGCGGTGCAAGGTCCAGCGGCTGAACCCGTCGATTCGACCGATCCGGGCCGTCCGGTCCGACTCCGATCGCCGGTTCGCCCGTCCAATGCAACACGTCCGGAACGCACGGGCCGCACCCCGACCCCGCACCCCGACCCCGAGCCCCGATCCCGAGCCCCGACCGCCCGCGCTGCCATGCCCCACCCGGACCAACAGGCGGTGGACCGGCACGACGACGTCGGGCTATCATTCCGGGACTTGCAGAGTGCATAGGTTCTATGCACTCCCCGAAGTCGACGCACACCCGGAGGCCGCCCGACTTGGACGCCCAGGAGATCAAGACCGCTGTCGCGCACCAGGCCGCGGCGCGCGCTGCGGCGGAGCCGCCGTTCGTCAACCTGACCGATCCGGCGCGGGCGCTCGGACCGGACGGGAAGCCGGCCGTGAGTCGACGTGCCCCGATCTTCGAGGACGTCCCCGACGAGCAGTGGAACGACTGGCGCTGGCAGCTCAGCCATCGGGTCAACGACCTCGCGGACATCGAGCGCATCCTCAACCTGACCGACGAGGAACGCGAGGGCCTGTCGGCGCCGGACAAGTTCCGCGTCGACATCACGCCGTACTTCATCAGCCTGATCGATCCCGACGACCCGAACGACCCGATCCGCCGCCAGGTGATCCCGATCGGCTCGGAGCATCAGGCGTTCACCGCGATGATGGAGGACTCGCTGGCCGAGGACCGCCACTCGCCGGTGCCCGGGCTCGTGCACCGCTATCCGGACCGCGTCCTGATGCTGGTCACCACCCAGTGCGCGTCGTATTGCCGCTATTGCACGCGGTCGCGCATCGTCGGCGACCCGACCCAGAACTTCAACCGCCGCGACCACGAGGCCCAGCTCGAGTACCTGCGCCGGACCCCGCAGGTCCGCGACGTGCTCATCTCGGGCGGTGACGGCCTGACCCTCGCCCCCAAGCTGTTCGAGAAGATCCTGCGCGGCCTGCGCGAGATCCCGCACATCGAGATCATCCGGATCGGCAGTCGGGTGCCGGTGTTCCTGCCGCAGCGCATCGACGACGAGCTGTGCGCGATGCTCGAGCAGTACCACCCGCTCTGGATCAACCTCCACTTCAACCACCCCAACGAGATCACGCCCGAGGTCTCGCGGGCGGTCGACAAGCTGTCGAAGGCGGGCCTGCCGGTCGGGAACCAGAGCGTGCTGCTGGCGGGCGTCAACGACTGCGTGCACATCCAGCGCTCGCTGGTCCACAAGCTCGTGGCCAATCGGATCCGGCCGTACTACCTCTACCAGTGCGACCTCGTCGAGGGGTCCGGTCACTTCCGGACGCCGGTCGGCAAGGGGCTCGAGATCATGGAAGGGCTGCGTGGGCACACCTCCGGCTACGCGGTGCCGACCTACGTGATCGACGCGCCCGGCGGCGGCGGCAAGATCCCGGTCATGCCCAACTACCTGATCTCGTACTCCGACCACAAGGTCGTCTTGCGCAACTACGAGGGCTACATCACGACCTACGAGGAGCCCGAGACGTACCGCAAGCACGACTCGGCTGCCTGCGCGTACTGCCAGCACGAACGGCCCGAACCCGGGCAGTCGGGCGTCCTGGGATTGCTCGAGGGCGAGCGCATGTGGATCGAGCCCAAGGGGTTCGAGGAGGTCCACCAGCGCGGCAACACCGAGGCGCATCGACTCCAGGACCCATCGAAGTGGGTGCCGTTCGGGGTCGGTGCGATCGAGGGCCAGGCCGGCGCCCCGTTGCGTGTCCTGGAGTCCGGCGACGTGAGCGTAGCGAGCGAGCCCGCGGTGGCGCCCGACTTCGGACCGGGAGAGGAACCCCGGCCGCGCGAAGGCGAACCGACGGCCTCGGCGCACGGGGAACTGCTCTAGATCGGCCCAGACCCTACCAAACCCCATCTCGTTAGTGGTAGGGTGCCGCCAGCGCCGTAGCGCATGGGGATGGTCACTCGGCCCAGGGTGACCTGTCAGGGGCGGGGGTGGCCCGGCCGGATCCGCGATGGCCACGCATCCATCGGCCGTAACGCGCGAGACCGATGGCGAACGCGCATCACCGCACCCAGAGCGACCTGATGCGTCGCGCGCCCGACGCCGATCGGCGCCCGACTTGGCCCCGCTCGGCGTCCCTTGGGAAGGGATTCGCACTCATGCGCAAGATCATGTCATCGCTGTTCGTCATCGTTTCGCTGTTGGGGGTGGGCATCTTCGCCACCGGCGCCTACTTCAGCGATACGATCAACCAGAACAACTACACGTTCACCACCGGCTCCGCCGACCTGAAGTTCGGTTTCTGCGGTCCGCTCGGCGCCTTCTGCGATTCATCTACTGCCACGCTGGACAGCTACACGTTCAGCACCTCGCAGACCACGGGACCCGGGATCGAGGCGTCGAACTGCATCGTCGTCAAGAACACCGGCGTGTACACGCTGAACCTCTCGAGCCAGCTCACCCTCACCGCGTACAGCCATCCGGACATGGCGACGTTCTTCCAGGTCGCGGCCGATACGGCGAACAACAACTGCGTGTCGACGGGTGGGCTCCGACCATGGGCAGCCGCCGTCAGCGAAGCGACGGCCGGGCAGGTCTCCCTGGGGATCAGCCTGGCGCCCGGCGCCAGCACCTACTTCATCCTGTACAACCGATGGGATAGCTCGGGCGACCAGAACTATCTCCAGGGTGGGTACCTGAAGTTGAACACGGCCCTAGAAGGCCGCACCTCGTAGTCGGATCAGGCCAGGCGGGGCGTCGTCGCCCCGCCTGACATCCCTGTCATGCGAACCATCCAGCGCACCGTCGCCATCGCCATCCAGGGCATCCTCTGGGTCGTCCTGCTCGGCTTCCTCGCGCTCGTCGCGCTGCCGCGCCTCACGTCGTATGACGCACTGATCGTTCGGGGCGGCAGCATGGAGCCAGCGGTCCACCTCGGGTCGATCATCATCATCGACCGTGACGCCCGTGACCCGGCGGTCGGCGACATCGTCTCGTTCCGCGAGGCGAACGGCGACATCATCACCCACCGGGTCGTGACGATCGAGGACGGGACGTACGCCACGAAGGGCGACGCCAACGAAGCGCCCGACCTGGAACGCCGGTTCGGCGTGAACGTCGTCGGCACGAGCATCATGTCGATCCCGTACGTCGGTTATGCGGTCCACGTCCTTCGACAACCGATCGCCTTCCTGCTGCTGCTGCTCGGTACCGGCGGCTACCTCATCGTCGGCGAGGTCCGGTCGATCAGCCAGGAGATCCGGCGGATGCTGCGCGAGCGCGCGAAGGTCCAGGGCTGATGGCTGGACGACGGCGCCGCAGCATCGGGCTCGTCGCGATATTCCTCCTGGTCGCCGGCGTCGGGACGTCGGCGGCCTACTTCACCGACGCGGGGGCGATCACCCAGGGTTTCATCGCCCTGTTCCCCGACGAGCCCGGGACCCCGACCCTCCCGGACGCGTGCCGCGGCCGCACGTTCGAGGAAACGATCGTGGGCACGCCAGGGGACGACGTGCTGCGGCCATCGAACAAGAAGGGCCCGGTCCTCATCTTCGGTCTCGGCGGCGACGACGTCATCATCGGCAGCCAGGGCAAGGACTGCCTGGTCGGTGGCGATGGCGACGACCGGTTGCACGGCGAGTCGGGGCCGGACGTCCTGCTGGGCAACGACGGCAACGACATCCTCGCCGGCGGGTCGGGCAAGGACCGGCTGTATGGCGGCACGGGCAACGATCTGCTGGTCGACGCCGATCTGCGCCATGACGACGACCACGATCACGACGACCACGATCGACACTCGAGCGGCGATGATCACGATGGCTGGTCGGGTGATGGTTACGGCGGTGACCGCAGCGACGACCTGCTCGACGGCGGCGCGAACCACGACCGCTGCATCGGGAATCGGAACGACACGTTCGTGCGCTGCGAGACGAAGGAACGCGACCACCACCACAAGGACGACGATCGGGACAAGCCCGGTCGAGGCGATCCGAGCGGTCGCTCCGATCGCGTAGCGCCCCCGAGCGTCACGACACCGGTCGCTCCACGAACCGACGATCCGGGTCGCGAGCCGACGCCGACCTCGCCGCCCACCGGTGCACCCGAACCGTCGACCCCGCAGCCGACCCCGGACGCCACACCGATCCCGACACCGGAGCCGACACCCGAGCCCACTCCCGACCCGACCCCGGACGCCACACCGATCCCGACACCGGAGCCGACACCCGAGCCCACTC
>DAIUES010000027.1:0-8015 GCA_036844985.1 Candidatus Limnocylindrales bacterium | reverse complement strand
CCGACCCCACTCCCGACCCGACCCCGGACCCGACGCCGACGCCCGAACCGACGGCCTGATCGACCGGCCCGGCAGGGTCGGTCCGCGGTAGCATCCGGCGATGCGTCGAGCGTTCTTCTACGGCTGGGTGGTCGTTGCGGTCACGGCCATCGTCGTCCTGGTGACGGCCGGTGTTCGGTCGGCCCCGGGCGCGTTCCTGCTGACGATGATCGACGAGCCGGGCTGGTCGACGGCGTCGGTCTCATTCGCCGCGGCCGTCGGCCTCGTGGTCTTCGGATTGAGCGGCCCGGTCAGCGGCTGGCTGATGGGCAGGATCGGCGTCAAGTCGGTCGTCCTCGCGAGCCTCGCCATCACCGGCGGAGCGCTCATCGCGACGAGCCTGGTCCGGGAGATCTGGCAGCTGACGCTGTTCTTCGGCCTCGTTTCGGGCATGGGCACGGGTCTCGTCGCGAGCGTGCTGGGTCCGACGATCGCGACCCGGTGGTTCGTTCGCAACCGAGGCCTGGTGGTCGGCATCCTCGGGGCCAGCAACAGCACCGGCCAGCTCATCTTCTTCCCGCTCCTCACCGCCTTGAGCGTCACGGCGGGCTGGCGGCTCGGGGCGGTCGTGCTTGGCGTCCTCGCGTTCGCCCTCGTCATCCCCGTCCTCATCTGGTTGCGTGAGGACCCGGCCGACGTGGGAGCACGTCCACTCGGAGCCGCGGAGGACACGCCGGCCCGCGCCCTGCCACCCGACCGTGGCGTGATGCGACGAGCAGTCCGCACGTCCGATTTCTGGTTCCTTGCCGGGACGTTTTTCGTCTGCGGGGCGACCTCGAACGGGCTCGTCGGTCAGCATTTCATCCCGCACGCGGTCGATCACGGATTCACGGCCGTCGCGGCCTCGGGTGCGCTCGCCGTCATGGGCGTGTTCAACTTTGCCGGCACGATCGCGAGCGGCTGGCTCACCGACCGTTGGGATCCGCGTCGACTCCTGCTCATCTACTACGGTTTCCGCGGCGTGAGCCTGCTGTTCCTGCCGTTCATCCACGACGCGGTCTCGATCGGGGCGTTCGCGATCCTCTTCGGGCTCGACTACATCGCCACGGTCCCGCCGACGGTGGCCCTCGTCGCCGATCGGTTCGGTCGACACAACGTCGGCGTCGTGTACGGCTGGGTGTTCGCGGCGCACATGATCGGTGCCGCCCTCGCGGCCTGGGTGGCGGGTGTCGTCCGCGAGAACGTCGGTGACTACGCGGCGGCGTTCGTTGCGGCCGGCTGGATCGCGATCATCGCCGGGTTCGCGGCGCTGGCCATCCGCCGACCCGATCGCCCGGCCCCCGCCGCGGTCACGGCCGGGGCGGCCTCGACGTGATGAAGCGCAAGCGCGGCTCGGTGTCGGGGACGCTTGGCGGGATCATCGTCGGCTTCGATCAGCAGATCTTCCGCACGACGCCGCCGGTCCAGGAGCTGGTCGCCAAGGCCCGACCCGTACGCGGGCTGAGTGGCCAGGACGGCGGCGAGTTCGAGGTGCTGTTCCCGGATGAGGTCGCGTCCGATCGCCGACCCGAGGGGAGTGGCGAGGACGACCCGGGGATGGCCGACGGATAGGGCCTGCGGCCCGGGTGGGGCACGGCTAGGCCGACTCCCTTCTAGCGGTCCTCTTCCAGTCGTACCGATCCCAGCCAGGCTGGAACAAGGATCACGCGCGGGGTCGGACGTTCCAGCCCGTCTGGGATCTGCGACCGATCAATGCCCCATTCAGTCGAATGCACCAGCCCGACTTGAACCTACGACCGCTGCCCACGCCGTCGTGCCGCTTGTACCAGGGAGGCTGGAATCGACCCGGGACGGCGCCGACCCCGCCGTGCTCGCGCCGGCGCCCCGCTCCCGCGCCCGCCGTGCTCGCGCCCGCGCACGCGCCTCGCCCACGCCCCAACGGGCCACCGAACCTACCGCGCCGCGACCGCCTGCGACGCCACGACCTCGAGCGCACGCGCCAGCTGCGGATCGCTCAACGAACCGGCCTGGGCGGCCGTGAGTCGCCGGACGTCGTCGGGTGTGAGGGGGGTGTCGCCACTGGCGAGGGCGACCGATACGTCGGGCGCGATGCCCTCGTGCCAGATCCGGCGGCCCTGCGGCGTCAGCCACTCGACGGTCCCGACGCGCAGCGCCGAGCCGTCGGACAGGACGAACTCTCCGAGGACCGTGCCGGTCCCGTAGGTCGTGGCGCCGACGATCTTCGCCCGGCCGGCATCCTGCAGGGCGCCCGACACGATCTCGGCCGAGCTCGCGGTGTTGCCGTCGACGACCACAACCAGCGGCAGGTCCGTGGCTACGCCGCCGGGCGACACCGGATGCTCGGTCCGGTCGCCGGCCGCGTTCCGCTCGATATACACGAGGCCGCTCGAGAGGAACTGGCTGGCGACACCGACGGCCTCGTTGACGTAGCCGCCCGGGTTGCCGCGCAGGTCGAGGACGAGCCGTTCGGCGCCCGCGGCCCGCGCCGCCTTGAGCGCGACGACCATCTCGTCCGCGGCGCCCGACGAGAACTGTTCGAGCCGGATGAGTGCGGTCGTCGTGCCCGGCACCAGGGTCCACGTCACGGGCTCGACCGGCACGTCGGCGCGGACGATCGACAGCTCGCGCTTCGGTCCATCGGCGCCCTGGCGGACCGTCAGCTTGACGGTCGTGCCGGCCTCGCCGCGGACCCACTCGGCGACCTCGCCGATCGTCTTGCCGGTCGTCGATCGACCGTCGACCTCGAGGATCACGTCGTCGACACGGATGCCGGCGGCTTCGGCCGGACTGCCGTCGAACACGTCGACGACCCGGGGCAGGCCGTCGTCGGTCGGATCGATGCGCACCCCGATCCCGACGTAGGAGCCCGACAGCGAGTCGTTGCGCTGTTCCCGTTCCTGGGCCGTCATGAAGTCGGTGTGGCCGGTGTCGCCGACCGCCTGGGTCAGGCCGTCGATCGCACCGTAGATGAGCGACCGGTCGTCGAGCTCGTCCTTGCCGACGTACTGCTGGTGGATGACGTCCCACGCTTCCTTGATGAGGCCGAACGTCGTCGGCGCCGACGCCCCCGGCCCCGACGCTGGGCTCGGAGCCGTCCCGACGGTCGCGTCCGATGGCGCGATCAGTCGACCGACTCCGATCCCGGCGCTGAACGTCAGGACCAGCGCGAGTCCGACCACGACACCGATGAGCGACGTTCGGCCTCCGCGGCCGGCCGCCGGTGACACCACTGCCTGGGAGGGACCGGGCGTGAGGGAGGTCACGCTCGGCGGCTCGGTGTCGGTGGTCGGGTCGGTCGGGATCCGGTCGTTGTCCATGGGTGGCATCGGACTCGTGTGGCGATGACGTCGATCGCACCGCGCGGAACCGCGCGGAGGATGCCGGACGGATGTGCCCGGCACGCGAAGGATGCCGCAGATCGGTTGCGGGCGGGGCTGGAGTCGGGTGAAGGTTCGTCCACCGGCGTTTGTGGGCCGACGGGGCGAAGCCCGTGCGCTGGACCCTCCCCGATCGCTGCGCTAGACTCGCAATCCCTAGTGGCTGACTCGGAGATGACAACCCTCGTGACCAACGCGCCTGCTGCGACCATCGGCCTCGGGCCGCTGCGGCCGGCGCCGGTCGGGCTGCCCGATCCGGCCATCGCGCCGCCGACCATCGCCGAGGCGCGCGACCCGTTCACGACCATCCGGGTCATCGACCTGTTCGCTCGGATCGAGCGGGGGCGACCGATCCGTGCCGAGGACCTCGCCGATCGGCTCGATGCGACCTACCTCGACTGGCTCTTCCCCGTTTCGGTCGTGGTCGACGTCGCGCTCCAGCTCCAGGCCAACTGGATGGCCGACTACCGCAACGGCTCGGGCATCGTCGTCGAGGACGGGGCCCTGGGTCCGACGCTGACGATCGAGGACTCGAGCCGCGTCGACCCGTGGATCGTGCGCCAGGCCAGGCGGGCCGAGGCGGAGTGTACCGAGCGGCTCGCGGAGTTCAGCCGGCGCGACCGACCGTCGTCCGGCGGCTGACCTTCCTCCGGCCGCGACCCTCCTCCTCGTCCGATCATCCCGCCACGCCCCAGGAGATCCAACCCCGATGACGACCGGCTATGCCACGACCGACGCCCTTGTCGATGCCGACTGGGCGAGGGCACACCTCGATGACCCGACCGTCCGCTTCGTCGAGGTCGACGTCGACACCACCGCCTATGACCAGAGCCACCTGCCGGGCGCCGTCGCCTGGAACTGGACGAGCCAGCTCGCCGATGGCGTGCGCCGCGACATCGCGTCGCGCGAGGACTTCTCGCAGCTGCTGTCCGACAGTGGCATCGGGCCCGACACGACCGTCGTCCTGTACGGCGACAACAACAACTGGTTCGCCGCGTGGGCCTATTGGCAGCTCAAGCTGTACGGCCACCGCGACGTCCGCATCCTCGACGGCGGGCGCAAGTACTGGCTCGACAACGGGCTGCCGCTGACCGTCGACGAGCCGACATACGACCCGACCGGCTACCAGCTGCCGGAGCTGGACGATTCGTTCCGGGCCTACCGCGACGACATCCTGCCGCGCCTCGGCGACGACGGCCTCGCGCTGGTCGACGTCCGGTCACCGGCCGAGTTCAACGGCGAGATCATCGCCCCGCCCGGCATGAGCGAGACGGCCCAGCGGGCCGGCCACATCCCGGGTGCCGCGTCCGTCCCGTGGGCGCAGACGGTCAACGAGGATGGCCGGTTCAAGGATGCGGACGAGTTGCGCGCGCTGTATGCCGCCAAGGGCGTCACGCCCGACAAGGACATCATCGCCTACTGCCGCATCGGCGAGCGCTCGTCCCACTCGTGGTTCGTGCTGCACGAGCTGCTCGGTTACGAGCGGGTGCGCAACTACGACGGGTCGTGGACGGAGTACGGCAGCCTCATCGGCGTCCCGATCGAGAAGCCGGTGCCCGTCGCCGCCGAATAGGGCGCGCGTTCCGTCGGTCCGCCGACGGCCGCGCCGACGATCGAACGCGGTGCCGTCGGGCGCCGCGTTCGCGATTCATGCCCCGACCGGGCCGAGTCGTCCGTGGGCCGCCATGACCTCGACGAGCCGGTCGTGTGGCAGCGCGTGAGCAGTGATGCCATCTCGACCCGTCACCGTCGTGGCCGCGACGAGCGCGTTGACGATCGCCTCCTCGGTCGACTCGATGACCGCGTCGAACAGGCGGTCGATGACGATGTCGCCGACCATCCGCACGCCGTACGTGCCGAGACCGCCAGGGTCGTCGTCCGCGGCGACGGGCGGCAGACGATTGCCGGTCGCGAACGCGATGAACAGGTCGCCGCTGGTATGGCCGCCCGTGCCACCGACACGGGCGATGCCCAGGCCGGCGCGTTGGGCGAGCCGTTCGCACTGGTGGGGGAGGAGTGGGGCATCGGTCGCGACGACGACGATGATCGAACCCGAGCCCGGCGGGGGCGTCGAGCGGCTCCGCCCGACCTGGTCGTATGGGCTGGCAACCTCCGACACGGGGATGGCCTCGCCGACTCGGACCCCATCGACCCGCAGCCAGTCGCGCTTGCCGTAGTTGGCCTGCACGAGCACCCCGACCGTGAAGCCGCCAGCGGCCGCATCGATGACCCGCGACGCCGTGCCGATGCCGCCCTTGAACTCGTGGCAGATCATGCCGGTCCCGCCCCCGACCGTTCCCTCAGCGACGGGTCCGTCCCGGGCATCGGCCAGCGCCGCGTGCAGGTGCTCCGCCCGGACGTGGAAGCCGTTCATGTCGTTGAGCAGCCCGTCGTAGGTCTCGCCGACGACGGGCAGCGACCACGTCGCATCGTCGCCGGTGATCGACGCGGCGACCAGCGCGTCGCGCACGACCCCGACGCTGTGGGTGTTGGTGATCGCGACCGGTGTCGTCAACATGCCCGACTCGCGGACCCATTCGAGCCCGGTCAGTTCGCCGTTGCCGTTGAGCCGGTGGCAACCCGCGAACACGGGCTCGGTCAGGGCCGCCGCGCCACGCGGGCAGACGACCGTGACGCCGGTCCGGATCGGTCCGCCGCCGACGACGAGCGGTCCGTCGCCCTCGATGAGGGTGACGTGACCGACGGTCACCCCGGCGACATCGGTGATGGAGTTGTGGGGGCCGGGTCGCCCCCGCCCGATCGTGATGCCCAGATCGCGTGCACGCATCGCCAGAGGGTAGCGGCCAATGGCACCGGGCGCGACCCGTCCGCGACCCGTTCCGCGACCGGTCCGCGGTACGGCCGTATCATCGCCGGCGTGATCCCCGTCGGCCCCGACCTGCCCGGCGCGCCCGGTACGCCCCGCACGTCCCCCTCCACGGTTCGCCTGCGGCGCCTGCCCGACCGCGTCGCCGGCCGCCGTCCGATCGACGCGGCCGAAGCGTTCCGAGATCTTCCGGGCCTGGCCCTCCTCGAGAGCGCACGCCCGGGACGGAATGCGCGCTGGACGTACCTGTGCGCGGACCCGGTCGCGGTGCTCGAGGCACCGGCCGCCGGGCCCGACCCGTTCGCGGTCGCGCGTCGCCTGGTCGCCCGGCTCGATGACACCCCGGTCGTGCCGGCCGACGCGCCGCGGTTCCTCGGTGGCCTCGTGGGTTTCATCGGGTACGACATCGGGCATGTCCTCGAACGGCTGCCGTCGGTCGCCCTCGACGACCAGGGCCTCCCGCCGCTCCGCCTCGCGTTGCACGACTGGGTCGTCGCGTGGGACCGGCGGACCGGCTACGCCTGGCTCGGCGGTCGAGCGCTCGATGGCGATGCGCGGCGGCTCGGCCGCCGGCTCGACGAGGTGCACGCGCGCCTGACCACGCATGAGGGGCGAGCGACCCGGCCGCAGATGCGCTCGAGCGACCCCGCGACGGTCCCGATCGATCGCGGCGAGGGCCTGCGCTTCCGGTCGTCGCTGTCGCGCGCGGAGTACGAGGACGGCGTCCGCACGGTGCGCGACCATATCGCCCGCGGCGACATCTACCAGGCGAACCTCACCCGCCGGCTCGAGTCACCGTTCGATGGCGACCCGTGGGACCGCTACCGTCGGCTGCGGACGGGCGATCCGTCGCTGTTCTCCGCGTACCTCGACCTCGGGGCGTCGCCCGAGAGCGGCCGGCCACGGGCGTTGCTGTCGGCCTCACCGGAGCCGTTCCTGTCGGTCGACACCGACGGGATCGTGGCGTCCGACCCGATCAAGGGCACTCGACCGCGCGGCCGCGACCGGGCGGAGGATCGCGCCCTGGCGTGCGAGCTGCTGGCGAGCGCCAAGGACCGCGCCGAGAACGTCATGATCGTCGACGTCCTGCGCAACGACCTGGGGCGGGTGTGCGTGCCGGGCACCGTTCGCGTGCCACGCCTGTGCCGGCTCGAACGGACGGCCGCCGTCCAGCACCTCGTATCGACCGTCACCGGCCGGTTGCGCCCCGCGGCCGACGCGTTCGACCTGCTGAGCGCCAGCTTCCCGGGCGGCTCGATCACGGGCGCGCCGAAGATCCGGGCGATGGAGATCCTCGAGGGCCTCGAACCTGTGCGCCGCGGGCCGTACACCGGCGCGCTCGGCTGGGTCGGGCCCGACGGGGCGATGCAGACGAGCATCCTGATCCGCACGTTCGTGGCCGACGGCCGACGCCTGACCCTGCACGTCGGTGGTGGCATCACCTGGGGGAGCAACCCGGCGGCCGAGTGGGACGAGACCGTGGCCAAGGCGCGCGGACCGCTCGGAGCCATCGGCGGCAAAGCGGAGATCATGGACCTCTTCGACTCCCCCGATCCGAAGAAGCGGGTGCTGACGAGCCGAAATTATTAGCTCAGGAATTGTGCCTGATAATGGAGGGCGCCTATGTCACCCGCCACGTTACCGGCAACAAAAACACAGTCGACATCGCACGCCGAATCGCCGACCTCGCCATCTCGTCACGTTGTCCGGCATCGCCGAGTTGACGAGCGCTCTACAAAACTTCAAGACCGCCACCGGGTTCGCCGGCTTCTCAATTACTCGTCAGTGCGTGAGACACTTCAAAAACCCAC
>DAIUES010000026.1:18355-19578 GCA_036844985.1 Candidatus Limnocylindrales bacterium | reverse complement strand
ACGCCCACGCCAACACCGACGCCCACGCCAACACCGACTCCGACTCCGGTCCCAACACCGACCCCTGAGCCGACGCCCACCCCCGAGCCGACGCCGACCCCGACCCCGACCCCGACGCCGACTCCGACGCCTGAGGGTGGCGTGCTCGGTGCGACAGCGACCCCCAAGGCACCGGCGCCGACGCTGCCCTCGACGAGCACGCTCGACGGCATCAGCGCTGCCCTACCGGGTGACAGCTGGCGGATCGTGCTGCTGTCGATGGCCGGGATCCTGGCCGCGGCCCTGTTGCTCACGCCCGCTCGATCGGTCGTGCGTCGCAAGGACGACGACCGCTGACGTCCTGGGCGCGCTGACCCGCGCCCCAACCACCCTGGGGTCCCCGAGACCCGGCGGAACGCCTCGCTGTCCGTGAGGCGTTCCGCCCGTCTCTTTGTCCGGGACCTATCGCTCGAGGGTGAAGGTCTGCCCGGGTCGGACGAGATCGACCGGCCCGTCGTAGCGGGCCCGGACCGCCGCGATCGTCGCGTCCTCGTCGAACCCCATCTGGATGTGGGTGAGCAGCACGCGTCCTGCGCCGGTCCGCGCGGCGAGCGCACCGACCGCCGGGCCATCGAGGTGCTTCGCGCCGGGCGGCACGGGACCCGGCCCGAACGACACCTCAGACAGCAATGCGTCGCCGGGTCGCATGAGTGCGTCGAGATCCTCGGCGCGTCCGCAATCGCCCGAGTACACGAGGCCAAGGCCGTCCGCCTCACGTGACGCGACCCGGAAGCCGTAGCTGTCGGCCGTATGGTGGACCCGGCCAGCCTGGAGCGACAGGGCGCCGATGTCGGACCGTCCGGGTTCGACCGTCTCCACGTCGAGGGCTGCGGCCGTGAACCCGGGCTCGGCGTGCAGCGCGTCGAGACGGTCCGCCAGCCCCGCCGGCGCGATCACCCGGACCCGTCGACCAGGGTGGAACTGCCAGCGCAGGTAGTGACGAAGCGCGACGAGGTCGATGAAGTGGTCCGGGTGGAGATGGCTCACGACGACCGCATCGAGCGTGCTCGGATCGATCGTCGAGGCCAGGAGCGGGAACGACCCCTGGCCGAGATCGAGGACGATGGCGGTCCCGCCGGATCGGATCAGGTAGGCCGCGCCCGCCGACCCGACGCGATCGGTGTACGCCGGCCCGGCCCCGAGCACGTCCAGCCGGAGGGCGGAGACGTCATCGGCGGCCATCG
>DAIUES010000026.1:4970-18255 GCA_036844985.1 Candidatus Limnocylindrales bacterium | reverse complement strand
CCGGACGGGCCGGCGGGAGACTCAGCCCGGATGTGGCGGGGCGGTGCTCCGAGGGGTGGCGTCCGGCTTCTGGCCTTGGTCCCCGCCGCTCCTGGGAGTCGGCCTCGGGGTCGCTTCGGGCCTCGGTGTCGCCGTGGGCTTCGTCGGCTTGACGGTCGGAGCGGCGGTCGGCGGCTTCGTCGGCTTCGGTGAGGCCGCATCCCCGTTGCCACCAGCGCCACCCGACCCGTTCCCGCCCCGGGTGCCATGGCTGTCGGATCCAGCACCCTGATCGTCGCTCCCACCGGCGCCGGCGCGTCCCCGTCCGGTGGATGTCCCGATCGCCTCGACGCTCGACGCGCTGTGCTCGATCGCCCGATCCAGGGCACGACCGACGGCCGCGCTGGCGGTCGGCGGGATGCGCGTGAGCAGCTCGCGCAGGACCACGACGTTGCCGGCGACGCCCGCCTCGAGCGCCGCTGCAGCGACTGGGTTCCCGCTGGACAGCGCTGCCGTGGTCGCCTCCTCCATGATCCGTTCGTAGGCGGCGAGGGCCGCGCCTGCGGCCGCTCCGTCGCCGGCCGCCGCGGCCTCGCGGGCTTCCTCGATCCGGTCGGTGAGTCGGGCGAGCTCCGCGATGGACCGTGCGGACGGATCGGCCGGGAGGGTCATCGTCTCGGCCCACAGCCGGGTCTCGTACAACGCGCCGCCGGGGCGAGCAGCCGCCGCCGTGCCCGCGAGGACGGCGATGCCGAGGGACGCGGCCAGCAACGAGGCGACGGCTCGCGAGCGCCGGTGCCGCGCCGTCGCCCGGGCTGGCGTGCGCCCGGCCGATCGGCTGGCGGCTCGTGCCGGCGTCCCACCGCCCGGCAGCACCGTCAGCGCCGCTCGGTCCCGGCGATCGAGGTCGTCCCTGCGGTGGGCGACGGCGAGGACGCGCGCGCGCATCCGCGAGGACGCCGCGAGGTCCGGCGTCAGCGCGCTATCGGCGTACGTCTCGAGGCGTCGCCGCAGTGCGACGTCGGCCGCCATCAGGTCGATCATGTCGTCGTTCACCGCGCGTTCCTCCGGCGCCCATCGACGGCATCGCCGTCTGTCGGATGCGCTGCCGGGTCGATCCCGAGCTGGCGCCGCAAGGCGGCGATCGCCCGGAACTGGAGCCCGCGGACCGTTCCTTCCTGCTTGCCCATCACCTCGGCCGCCTCGCGGGCCGACAGGCCGGCGAAGAAGCGGAGCGCGATGGCGTCTCGCTGGTCGTCCGTCAACGTCGCGAGCGCGACCGCGACCTCGTCCAGCTCCTGCTGGGCGACGGTCACGTCGTCGGGTCCGGCCTCGCCGTCGGTCTGGCCGATGGCGGTGTCGAGATCCACGTGCTCGTGGCGGGTCCGGACGTGATCGATGACGGTGTTCCTGGCCAGCCGGAAGAGCCAGCCCCCGAATGGGATGCCCCGTGATTCGTATCGCGGGAGCGCTTCCAGGGCCTTGACGAACACGAGCTGCGTCAGGTCCTCCGCATCCGCCGGGCGATGGACGCGGCTGGCGATGTAGCGGTAGATCGGCAGGTGGTAGTGGTCGAACAGCAGCCCGAATGCCCAGGCATCGCCGTTGCGGGCCTCGCCCACCAGCCGCTCGATCGCGGTCTCGTCGAGCGTCACAACGAACGTCCGCTCGACACGTTAGGGACGCCGGCCATGTCGATCGACACCGGTGCCTCGCCGCGCCGGAAGGCGAGCGTCTCGAATCCGGCCGCGCCTGCGGCTCCATAGCCGTCGGCCAGCGCCCACCCGAACTGATGCGCCCGATGGGCATCCGAGCCGATCGTCACCGCTCGCCCGCCGATCTCCCGGAAGCGGACGACGATGGCAGGCGATGGATAGGTCTCGCCGACCGGGTGGCGCAACCCACTCGTGTTGATCTCGAGCGCGGTGCCGCTCTCGACGAGGGCGTGCAGGATCGGCTCGTACAGCTCGGGCACGGTCGCCAGATCGGCGGCGGTGACGTGCGGGTGCAGGTAGCGCTTGACGACGTCGAGATGGCCGAGCGTGTCGAACAGGCCCGAGCGGGCGGCGGCCAGGACCTCGGTGAACGCCGGCTCGATGATGTCGGCGAGCGACCGCCCGGCGACCCAGCCGGCCACGTTCGCCGGGCTATACGGCGAGGTCGGGCGGTCGTGCCACGAGCCGACCGTGAAGTCGTATCGATATCGAGCGAGGTGGTCGCGGATGTCGGCTTCCCAGGCACGGTCGTAGGTCAGCTCGGCCCCGAACCGGATCGCCACGCCACGATCGGCCCAGCGCTCGGCCGCCTCGCGCACCGTGCGCTCGCGCTGCTCGAACGTGGCGTAGCCGTAGGCCGGTGCGCCCGGCTCGAAATCGACGTGATCGGTGATCGCCAGCTCGGCGATCCCGCGCTCGACCGCCTGCTGGGCGAAGACATCGATCGGCACATCGCTGTCGGGCGACAGGTCGGTGTGGAGATGCGCGTCGAGCGGCAGATCGCGGGCCTGGCGATCGATCATCGGCGCTGGCCCCCCGGCGCTCCGGTCACCCGGCCGTGACCGCCAGCTCGCGCCCGACGGTCGCGAAGGCCTCGAGGGCGCGGTCGAGCTGCTCGCGGGCGTGGGCGGCGGTGACGATCGTGCGCAGCCGGGCCTGGTCGAGGGCCACCGTCGGGAAGACGACCGGCTGGGCGAACACGCCCTCGCCGATGAGCCGGTCCGAGAAGCGCATCGCCGTCTCGGGGTCACCCATCATGACCGGCGTGATCGGCGTCTCCGATCGCCCGGTGTCGAACCCGAGACGCGCCAGTTCGGCCTTGAAGTAGCGGGTGTTGTCCCACAGTCGCTCGTGCAGCTCGGGCTCGTCCTGCATCACCCGGATCGCCTCGCGGCAGGCGGCCACGACGGCCGGCGGATGGGAGGTCGAGAACAGGAACGGCCGGGCTCGCTGGGTGAGGATCTCGCGCAGGGCCATCGAGCCGGCGACATAGCCGCCGAGCGCTCCGACCGCCTTGGACAGCGTGCCGACCTGGATGGCCACCCGGCCGTGCAGCCCGAAGTGGTCGACGCTGCCCCGCCCGTCACGGCCGAGCACGCCGCTGGCGTGCGCGTCATCGACGAAGACGGCCGCGCCGGCCGCCTCGGCGGCCTCGACGATGCCGGGCAGTGGCGCGATGTCGCCGTCCATGCTGAATACGCCGTCCGTCACGACGAGGATGAGTCGGTATGGCTCGCCGGTGCCATCCCGGCCGTGCTCCACGGCCTCGTCGAGGACCGCGCGCAGCGACTCGACGTCGGCGTGCTGGTAGATCTTGCGGGGCGCCTTGGACAGGCGCATGCCGTCGATGATCGAGGCGTGATTGAGGGCATCGCTGACGATCAGGTCCGTCTCCCCGGTGATCGTCGGGATCACCCCGGTGTTGGCCGTGAAGCCGGACTGGAACGTCAGGACGGCGGGGGTGCCCTTGAACACCGCCAGCTCGGCCTCGAGCTCCTCATGCATGGTCATCGTGCCGGCGATGGTCCGGACCGCTCCCGATCCGACGCCGAACTCGCGCACGGCAGCGATCGCCGCATCACGCAGTCGCGGGTGGTGGGTGAGGCCGAGGTAGTCGTTCGATGACAGGCTGATGAGCCGTCGGTCGTCGACGGACACGATGGGTCCCTGGGCGCTGCTCATCACGCGCAGCGCTCGATACAGGTGCCGCTCGCGGAGGGCGGCGACCTCGTCTTCGAGGAAGGCCAGCGGGTCTGTCGGCGGCGGCTGGCTCATGGGATCACGCGCTCGGTCGTCCATGGGACCTCCATCGTCCTCACCTCAGGTGGTCCAGTCCATGATCACTTTGCCGGATTCGCCCGTACGTGCGGCAGCGAAGGCCGCTTCGTGCTCACGGAAGCTGTAGCGATGGGTGATGACGGGGGTGATGTCGAGCCCCGACTGGAGCATCACCGTCATCTCGTACCAGGTCTCGTACATCTCCCGGCCGTAGATGCCGCGCAGGGTCAGCATCTTCATCACCACCGCGTTGACATCGAGGCTGATGTCGGCGGTCGGCAGGCCGAGGATGGCCACGCCCCCGCCGTGGGCCATCGCGGCGATGGCGGCCTGCAGCGCGACCGCATTGCCCGACATCTCCATCGCGACATCGAATCCCTCGACCATGTCGAGCTCGCGGAACGTGTCCTCCAGGGACCGCTCGCGCGGGTCGATGGCGATCGTCGCGCCCATCCGCATGGCCAGATCGCGTCGGAACGGGTTCGGCTCGCTGACCACGATGTGGCGGGCGCCGGTGTGGCGGGCGACCGCGGTCGCCATCAGTCCGATCGGGCCGGCGCCACTGATCAGCACGTCCTCGGCCAGGGTCGGGAACGCGAGGGCGGTATGGACGGCATTGCCGAACGGATCGAAGATCGCGGCGATCTCCTCGTCGATGCCGTGCCAGTGATGCCACACGTTGGTCATCGGCAGCGCGACGAACTCGGCGAAGGCGCCATCCCGCCCGACGCCGAGCCCGATCGTGTTGGGACAGAGGTGCCGGCGGCCGGCAAGGCAATGGCGGCAGCGACCGCACACGACGTGACCCTCGCCGCTGACGAGGTCGCCGGTCTGGAACCCGGTCACGTTGGTCCCGACCTCGACCACCTCGCCGACGAACTCGTGGCCGACCACGAGCGGCGGCGTGATCGTCTTCTGGGCCCACGGGTCCCATGCCTCGATGTGGAGGTCCGTGCCGCAGATGCCGGTCTTGTGCACCCGGATGAGGACGTCGTTGATGCCGATGGTCGGCACCGGGACGTCGCGCAGTTCGAGGCCGGGCGCGGCCGCGGTCTTGAGGAGGGCCTGCATGACCGGAGCGTACCGCGCGCGGCGTCGACGCGGGCCGGGTCAGGTCAGTCGGGCGCCAGGTCGGGCGCCTCGGTCCAGTCGATGACCGGGTTCTCGACGCTACCGATGCCGTCGATCTCGCAGCGAACGCGATCACCCGGCTCGAGGAACACCGGTGGGTCGCGGAAGACCCCGACGCCTGCCGGCGTGCCGGTCGCGATGACATCCCCCGGGTCGAGCGTGATGGCGGCGCTGATGTACGCGATGAGCGCCGGTACGTCCCAGATCAAATCGGCCGTCGTGCCGTCCTGCATGAGCTGCTCGGTGCCGTCGGGGGCGATCCGCCAGCTGCGCAGGCGCACGCCGACAGCCAGGTCGATCTCGTCGGGTGTCACCAGCTGCGGACCCATCGGCAGGAAGGTGTCGCTGCCCTTCGCCCGGAGCCACTGACCGTCACCCTTCTGGCCGGGCCGCAGCGCCTGGGGGTTGCCCTGCCAATCACGGGCGCTCACGTCGTTCACCGTGACATAGCCCGCCACGTGGTCCATGGCGTCGGCCCGGGTGACGCGGCGGGCGGTCCGGCTGATGACGACCCCGAGCTCGACCTCGAGGTCGAGTGCGTGGCTGCCCTCGGGCCGGATGATCGGCTCGCCGTCGGCGATCACCGTGTTGGCGAACTTGGCGAACAGCAGCGGCCGGGTCGGTGGCTCGCGACCACCCTCGGCCGCATGGGCGCGGTAGTTCAGTCCGACACACACGATCTTGCCGGGCCGCGGGACGGCGGGCCCGGGACGCACGGCCACCAACCGGCGGCGCTCTTCGATCGCGCCGCGCTCCTGGGCGACGAGGAAGGCGTCGAGGTCGTCGCGAGCAGCCACCGAGATGTCATCGCGCCAGTCGGCCACGACGACGACCTCGTCGCCGTCGATGCGCCCGGTGGTGAACCCGACATCTCCGGCGAACGTGTACAGGCGCATCGGGCGCCGCCGATCAGCTCGGGGAAGCGGAACCCGATGGAGCCGGCGCCGACGGGCTTGCCGACGGGGTGCACAGCTTCTCGGGGTTGGTCTGCTCGCCGTACTTCGCGTAGAAGGCGACGATGGCCGGGATGTCCACCGTCTGCAGCGGCAGGACCCGGCCCCACACGAGGGCCGCATATGGCCACGTCATCTGGTCGAACCGGGCGACGAGCGGTCCCGGCGACTGGCCACCGGGCTGGAAGCCGCAGACCGGGCTCGGCCCGATCGCATCGAACGCGGCGCGCAGGGCCGCCTGGTCGGGTGTCTCACCCTTATACAGCAGCACCAGGGCCCCGTGCTCGAGGTTGTGGACCCAGCCTTCGGGGATCACGGCGTCACCCGGGCCGTAGACACGGGCGGTGATGGGCCCGTTCGCCGCGGCGTTGTAGTGGCGTCCCGAGGCCGGTGGGCAGTAGGTGTACGTGACCTGGGTACCGACGGCGACGTGGGTGTGACCCATGTCGGGCTGGGCGTAACCCGGCTGCGGCGACGTCCCGTAGCGACCAATACGCGCGGGGCTCCGCGGCACCGCGATCGAGCAGGCAAAGGCCGGCTTGGTCGCGGCGGCGAACACGCCCACCCCGACGACGGCCACGACCGCCACGGCGGCCGCCGCGAACAGGAGCGTCCGGTAGCGCTCGACGAACGACGGTTTGACCGTGGCGCGAGCGCGCTCGCGACGGCCGACCCGCTCGGTCCCGCGCGGCCCGGTGGCGTGACCGGAGCGACTGGCGGAGCCGATGCTCGATCCGCCGCCGGCGGAGTCAGCGGAGTCGACGGGGTGGGTGGGGTCGGGTGTCGCCGATGCCTGGCCGAGCGCACGCTGGCGTCGACGGGATTCCTTGCTCACGGTGTTCCTCGCTGCGGTCGAAGGGGTCGCCGGGTGCGCTCGAGGACCCGGCGGCGACGGGGGCCGCGCGGAGAGAGGGTAGCGGTCCCGGGGGAATCCGTCCGTGTTCCGCGGATCACGGCTCGTCGAGGTAGGTCCGCACCTCGGGCCGCAGCAGACCGCGGAACAGCAGGATCCCGAAGGCCGCAGCGAACAGCGGCAGGGCCGGATGGACCGGGCTCGTTGCCAGCAGGAGGGTGAGCGGGATGGTCAGGCTGGCGAGTCCCACGGCGAGACCGAACGCCGCCTGCTTGCGCTGCCATAGGAGGGTGGTGGTGAAGATGGTGTAGGCGAGCAGGACCATCACGATGATGCCCACGAGCGAGACCGGCGCGGCGATGGCCTGGTCGACGACGAAGCGCATGCTCAGCCCGATGCCGACCAGGATCAACAGGGCGTACAGGAGCACGAGCCGGACCCCGCCCGGCATCGCCCGGACCCGATCGATCATCGCGGGGACCCGAGCGGTGCCGCCGGCGCTTCGGGCCGGTCGAACCAGGCGCGGTGGCGGATGAGCGCATAGAGCACGATCGTGTCGAGGGTCACGAACACGATGGCCACCGCCGAGGGGAGGGCGGTCGCCTCGAGGAACAGGACGACCGCAACGACGTTGATGGCGAGGATCCAGGCCCGACCGGCCCGCACCAGCAGGCCGACGACGACGGTCAGCACGGCCAGGCCGATGAACACGACCTCGAGGGCGCCGGTGGTGGCCCCGAGCGTCCCGAGTGAGCCGAGGATCGAGGTCAGGCCACCGACGATGAGGATGGCCGCGGCGGTCTCGATGAGGAGGGGCCGACGCGGGCGGGCGGGGGCAGGCTCGACCGATGCATCGGTCGGTTCGGCGCCCGGGCCCGGGAGGGTGATGGCGCCGTCGAAGCGACGGGCGGCAGGCGGGTGGTCAGGTCGGTCAGCCACGGTGCGACGATGGTAGCGGCTTCGAGGCTGGTGACCTGAGCGAGCGGGTATTGACATCGGTCGTACCCACGCATACAGTCACCTAAACCGGTTTGCTAAACCGGTTTGCACGATGTCCGGTCACCGCTGCACACCTGCGCGGACCGCCGACATCGCCGCGCGGACCGGACCGTCGGGAGGCGGACGGACCAGAGCACACGATCGGAGTCACGACCCGGTGGAGCAACGGACTCAGCGCGCGCGCATCGCCGACGTCGCCCGCGAGGCAGGCGTCAGCAAGACGGCCGTGTCGTTCGCGTTCAACTCGCCGGATCGGCTGGCGCCCGAGACGGCCCTGCGCATCCGGGCGGTGGCCGACGAGCTCGGCTACACCCCGCACCCCGTGGCGCGGATGCTCACCCAGCGTCAGACGATGACGATCGGCGTGCTCACCCCGCAGGCGCTCAGCGTCATCTTCAGCAACCCCTTCTTCGGCGCGTTCAGCGAGGGCGTCGCGGTCGCGGCCGAGGAGCACGGCTACGGGCTCTACTTCATCTCGCCGCTGCAGGGCAGCCTGCTGCGGGCGCTGAATCGAGCGACCGTCGACGGGGTCGTGGCGGTCGGGCTGTCGGGCGCCCACCCGGAGGTCGAGCAGATCCGGCGAGCCGGCCTGCCGATCGTCCTGGTCGACTCGACCGCCCTGCCCGAGCACGGCTCGGTCGAGATCGACGACGTCGGCGGGGCGTACGCCGCGGCGAGCTACATCGCCAGCCTCGGTCACCGCGACGTCCTCGTGCTGGGCGTCGAACCGCCGGCTCCGGGCGGACCGGATCCCGACGGCGTCACGAGCCGGCGCCTGCGCGGCTATCGCGAGGCGTTCGCGGCGGTCGATGCGGCCATCCCCGACGAGCGCGTCATCGTCGGCCCGGCCAGCATCGAGGGCGGCATCGCCATCACCGACCGGGCCTGGGAGGATGGCCTGCGATTCACGGCGGTACTGGCGATGAGCGATGCCATGGCCATCGGCGCGATGCGTGCCCTGCGCGACCTGCGCCTCTCGATCCCGGGTGATGTCAGCGTCGTCGGCTTCGACGACATCGATCTCGCCCCGCACGTCGACCCCCCGCTGACGACGGTCCATCAGCCGATCCGTCGGAAGGGCGAGGAAGCGGTTCGTGCGTTGTTGACCGTCGTGGAACGACGGGGTCAAGCCAAGCCCGAACATCGACGAATGGAGACGCGGCTCATCGTCCGTGGCTCCACGGGTCCGGTGCCCAAGCACCGGCGGGAGGTGACCGGCGAGCGAGACTGAGATCGACGGCGAGCGACCCCCGAGTCCGGTGCGACTCGCCACCACGAACGTACCGAGCCCGACCGCTTCGGCGGCGATCACGGTCGGCCAGCCGGCCGACCGGTCCGTCATGACGGACCACGTGGGTGGGATCGTGTCGGAACCGTTCCGACCGACCCACAAGAGAGGAGACAACGACACCTGATGAAGAAGCGACTTCGGTTCGCTGCGATCGTTGCCGGCATGGCGATCATCGCCGCGGCCTGCTCGACCCCTGCGGCCACGACCGCTCCCAGCGCGCCTGCTTCGACGGCTCCGTCGACGCCGGCTGACTCCGCAGCCCCGTCCTCGGCAGCTCCGGCCGCCATGACCGGCGCGCTGACGATCTGGCATTCCTACTCGTCCGGCGCGGGCACCGAGCTCGACGCCCTCAACACGGTCCTCGGGACGGTCCGCGCGGCCAACCCCGATCTCGATATCACCGTCCTCGAGGTTCCCTTCGCGGACATCTTCAACAAGTACAACGCCGACGCCGCCACCGGCGCGGGGCCTGACCTGTTCATCGCTCCCAACGACAGCCTGGGCTTCCAGGCCCGGGAGGGCGTCATCGCCGACCTCGACACGGCCCTTGCGGGTAAGCTCGATGGCAAGACCGACACGGCCGTCAGCGGCTCCAAGGTCGACGGCAAGTTGTACATGGTCCCCGAGTCGCTCAAGGCCGTCGGCCTGTTCTATGACACCGCCAAGATCGCGACTCCGCCGGCGACGACCGATGCGCTGATGGCTGGAGTCAAGGACGGCAGCATCAAGGCCGGCTTCTTCGGTGGCGTCAACGGCCTGTACCACAACTTCGGCTGGTGGGCCGCGTTCGGTGGCAAGCTCATGGATGACACCGGCAAGTGCATCGCCGACCAGGGCGGTGTGGCCGACTCCCTCAAGTATCTGCAGGACCTGCAGACCGCCGGTGCGAAGTTCTACCCGAACTACGACGACATGGCCAACGCCTTCAAGGCCGGCACGATCGACCTGATCGTGGACGGTCCGTGGGCCACCGGTGGCTACAAGGCCGAGGTTCCGACGGTCGGCTCCGCGCCGATGCCCGCCGGTCCGTCCGGCCCCGCCCAGCCGCTCGCCGGCGTGGACGGCTGGTACATCAACCCCAACACCAAGGACCTCGATCTGGCGGTCAACTTCGCGCTGGCGATGACCGACGTCGATGCAGAGCAGGTGTTCGTCGAGGCCGGTCACATCCCGGCCAACAAGGACAACACCATCTCCGATCCGATCACCCAGGGCTTCGCGGACGCGGTGGCCACCGGCTTCCCGCGCCCGCAGGTCAAGGCGCTCGACAACTTCTGGGGCAACTTCGGCAACGCGCTGCAGCTGACCCTCGAAGCCAAGGCCGATCCCGTGAAGGCTGTCGCCGACGCGTGTGCGGCCATGAACACGGCCAACGGCCTGTAAGCCGATCCCCTCGGGATCGTTCTCCAGCGGGGTGCCCGGCGGCACCCCGCTGGTGCATCATTCGGAACATCGTCGTCCCTGACCGGAACGGAGGAAGGTCGGACCCATGAGCGCGGCGTCCACCCAGGCCCCTGCCAGGCCCCGCTCCATGCGCATCGGCCGCGATACGCGGACGGCGATCATGTATCTCGCCCCGGCGTTCATCGTCATGGGGCTGATCACGTTCTGGCCGCTGGTCTACCAGACATACATGTCGTTCACCGACTTCCAGCTGCGGAACCTGCGGCTCGGGTCGGAGGCGCCGCCGTTCGTCGGCCTCGACAACTACGTCAAGATCCTCGAGAGCAACCTCGGGATCCCCAACTTCCATTTCTTCCGTCTGATCTTCTTCAACCTGTGGTGGGCGTTCAGCAACGTCGTCATCCACGTCATCCTCGGCGTGGCGATCGCGGTGCTGCTCAACACGTCCGGCCTCAAGCTCAAGCGCTTCTGGCGAGCGATCTACATCCTGCCGGTGGTCATCCCGCCGATCATCGTCGCGACGGTGTGGCGGAACATGTTCGACACGCAGTACGGGGCGATCAACCAGGCGCTGGCGGTCATCGGCGGAGCGTTCACCATCCCGCCCGAGACGTTCCAGATCAACTGGCTGCGCCAGATCGAGGACCCGATCCCGTTCATCCCGCTGCCGCTGTCGTACTTCGCGCTGCTGACCGCGAACACGTGGCTCGGCTGGCCTCTCAACTCGGTGGTCGCCACGGGCGCACTCCAGAGCATCCCCGGCGAGTTGTATGAGGCCGCCGAGATGGATGGCGCCTCGGGCTGGCAGAAGTTCAAGACGGTCACGCTGACGTACCTGCGGCCGGCCATGCTGCCGTACGCCATCTACGGGTTCGTCGTGACGTTCAACCTGTTCTACCTGTCGTACTTCATGACCGGCGGGCAGCCGCTGGGACGGACGGAGCTGCTGGTGACGCAGGCCTTCCGACTCGTCAACGAGCAGCGGCTGTACGGCGTGGGCGCGGCCTTCGCGATCATCATGTTCTTCATCCTGCTCACGATCACGCTCATCACGAACCGCCTGGCCAAGGCGACCGCCAGCTATGACGCCTGAGGAGGACGCCCGATGACATCGATCGCCCGACCAGGCCTGCGCTCCCGGTTCGCCTTGGGGCGCCGAACACGCCAGCACAGCGGCGAACGGCGCCTCGGCGTCGGGCGTCAGGTCGTCCTGCAGGCCATCTGCGTGTTCATCGGGTTCACGGTCATCTTCCCGCTGCTGTGGATCCTGAGCCTGTCGCTCGATCCGCGGAACCTGACGCGGCCCGATGGGCTCAACCTCATCCCGCCGGGCGCCTCGCTCGATGCCTACGCGAACGTGCTCCGCCAGCCGACGAGCAACCCCGTGTCGTTCCCCGAGCTGGCCCGCAACAGCTTCATCATCGCGTTCGGGACGTCCGTCGTGTCCGTCCTCATCGGGGTCAGCGCGGCGTATGCGTTCTCGCGCCTTCGGTTCCGCGGGCGCGAGGTCCTGATGGTCGCCATCCTCGCCGTCCTGATGCTGCCGGCCGTCGCCACGATCGCGCCGCTGTTCGTGCTGCTCACCCGGTTCCAGATCGGTGACTTCACCCTCGGTCGAACGCTGGCGGGCGTGCTCGTGGCCATCACGGCCAGCACGTTGCCGTTCGCCATCTGGAACCTCAAGGGCTATCTCGATACGATCCCCAAGGAGCTCGAGGAGGCGGCCGCGGTCGACGGCGCGACCCGCAACCAGTCGTTCCTGCGGATCATCCTGCCGCTCGCCCTTCCGGCCCTCGCGGTGACCGGGTTCCTCGGCTTCATCGCTGGCTGGACCGAGTACTACTTCTCGGTCATCTTCCTGTCGGACGCCAAGCAGTTCACGCTCGCGGTCGCCCTCAACGGGATGGTCGGGCAGTACGCGACGCAGACGCCGTGGTCCGAGTTCAGCGCGTTCGCGATCATGTTCGCGTTGCCGGTGTCGATCGTGTACCTGTTCCTGCAGAAGTACATCGTCGGCGGCCTGGCGATCGGCGGCGTCAAGGGGTAGTGGCGGTCGGCCCGCTCCGGCGCGCACCCGGCGGTGATTTGGCGGTCTCGGCCGTTCCGGGCGACTGACCGACGTTGCCCCGACGGCGTCATCGGGTAGTGGCCGGTCAGTCCGTGCCGGACTTGCGGACCGTGCTCAGGACTCGAGTCGCGCCTCGAACGAGGGATCGCCGGCGTTGAGTGCGAGCAGCAGTGGCCGCGGCCCTGGTTCGAGGACCGCCGGGCGGCAGTTGCGCATGCGGAGCGACTGCGAGAACGAGGCCGGCAACCCGAGGGCTACGGCCATCAGGATCCGCAACATTCGTCCGTGCCCGACGACGAGGGTGGTGCCGCCAACGTCGCTCATCGACGCGAGGAAGGAGCGTGCTCGCTCCGCCACCGCCTCCTCCGGCTCGACGCCAGGGAGCTGCGCTCCGTCGCGCCGTCTCGTGGCCGCAACCGGATCGGCTTCGAGTTCCGCCTCCGACCAGCCCTCGTACGGGCCGAAGTCCATCTCGCGCAGCCTGTCGTCGATCGACAGGGACGGCGAGTCCTGTCGAGCAGAGAGGAGGATCTCCGCGGTTCGCCTGGCGCGCACGAGCGGTGACGAGATGGCACGGTCCCAGCGGATCCCGACGAGGTCGACCGCCAACGTCGCTGCCTGGCGCTCGCCATGGTCGTCGAGGGGTCGATCCGTGACGGACAGGAGACGCCCTTCCGCGTTCCAGTCGGTCTCGCCGTGACGGACGAGGTAGAGGCGCGGTCGGGTCATGCCCCCATCGTCGGCGGCAGACTGGAGTGAGGCAAGGCCCCGAAGGTCATCGGGTGGTTGCCTTCAGGCCGGTCGCTCGGCGCGACCGTGTCGCGCCGGCACCGT
>DAIUES010000026.1:1766-4870 GCA_036844985.1 Candidatus Limnocylindrales bacterium | reverse complement strand
CTCCGCCGGGTGGCGATCAGGCGCGCTCGGATGTCGATCGGTCGACCCGGAGCGGCCGTCGATCGCCGATTCGTGCGTGATCCGTCCCTCGACGCGGCCCAGAACTGCCCATCCAGGTGCCCCGGAGCCGTCGCAATCACGCCTAACGCCCATGGGGCGGGGATTTGGCGGTCTCGGGGCGTGGCGTCCGACCGCGGTGACCCGGCGGTCTCGACGGGTCTCGGCGGTCTCGGCGGGGTGGCCTCGGACCGCGTTGGCCCGGCGATCTCGGCGGTATCGGCAGGGGATGTGGCGGCTTGGCTAGCTGATCGAGGTGGCTCGCCAGGCCCAGTGCCGCGACGGCGCTGACGATCCCGCCATCACCCCGGCCCATCCCCCAGGCTGATCACCAGATCCTGATGCGCCCCCAACTCGCCGATCCGCCACGACACGAGACCCCCGCCGGCGGACACGGTCGGCGCCGCGAGGTCGGGCCGATCCAGGTCGGCGCGTTCCGAGCCGAGCAGGACGGTGACGCCGGGCGTGCCGCACAGCGGCCCGGCGACCGCATCAAGCGTCACATCGGGGACCGGCGCGTCATCCAGATTCGACACCACGACCGCCGACTCGCCGCTCACCGGATCGTGCCGCAGCACGGCGTACACCGACGGTGCCGACGCCTCCACCGGCGTGAGCGATGCCCCCGTCCCGAACGCGGGGTGCGATCCGCGCAACGCGATGAGCGACCGGTACCACGACAGGATCGAGTCGTCTCGCCCGGTCTGGCTGGCCACGTTGGCGGTCGCAACGTCGTCGGCGAACGGTTCCCATGGCGTCCCGGTCGTGAAGCCATGCCCCGGTTCCTCGGCCGTCCACGGCATCGGCGTCCGGATGCGCTCGTCCGGCTTCCGCCCGATGAGCCCGATCTCTTCCCCGTAGTAGATGAACGGGACACCGGCGCCGGTCAGCAGCAGCGTGGCCGCCTGGCGCGCCGCCGCGGGATCGCGGCCCACAACATCCATCACCCGGTCCTGGTCATGGTTGGTGAGGAACGCGGCATATCCGCCACCGGGATACGCCTCCGACACCTCCCGCTGCACGATCCGGAGCGAACCGGCGTCGCCGTTGCGGACCGCCGCCAGCATCTGTCCAGCCAGCCCGAAGTCGAACGTGAGGTCGAGCGCGCCGTCGCGGACGTAGCGCGACGCGATCGACGTCGCATCCCACACCTCGCCGAGCACCAGCGCGCCCGGGTCGACGGCCTTCAGGCGCGCCCGGAATCCCTCGAGCCAGGCGAACGTTGCCGGCGTGTTCTCGAGCGTCGAGCCGTCCTCGAGCAGGTGACGCGCGGCGTCGAGCCGGAACCCGGCGACACCCATGTCCTCCAGCCAGAACCGGGCGATGTCGTCGAGCTCGGCGGTGACCGCCGGGTTCGCCAGGTTGAGATCGGGCATGCCCTCCCAGAAGTAGCCGTAGTAGAAGCGATCGCCGGCGGCATGCCAGACGGGCCGACCGCCGGGGCCCGCGACGGCCGGTCGCGTGGCGGACCAGACGTACCAGTCGTCGTGGACCGAGCCAGGCGTCCGCGCGTCGACGAACCATGGATGCTCGATCGAGGTGTGGTTCATCACCAGGTCGACCACGATGTCGATGCCCCGCCGGTGCGCGGCGGCGACGAGCGCCCGAAAGTCGTCGGCAGTGCCGTAGTCGCGCTCGATCGCGCGGTAGTCGGTGACGTCGTAGCCGTGGTAGCTCGGCGACTCGGCGACGGGCATCAGCCACAGGGCGGTGACGCCAAGGTCGTCCGTCGTCGCCGGGTCACCGTCGTTGAGGTCGTCGAGTCGATCGGTCAGTCCGCGCAGGTCGCCGATGCCGTCTCCGTCGGAGTCGGCGAAACTGCGCACGAACACCTCGTAGAACACGCGGTCCTGCCACCATCCGTCGGCCACCGCCGGCACGCTGGGGGCGACACAGGCCGGCGGTCCGGTGGCCGCCGTGGCGGCCGGACTCGCGGCGGTCTGCGTCGAGGCCGGCGTCGGCGTCAGACTGGCCGCCGGACCGCCGCTCGCCGACGGGCCGCCACACGCCGAGATGAGCACGAACGCCGCCAGCAAAGCCGGCGACACACGACGGGAGGACATCGGGTGGAGTATCGCATCGGGTCCGGAGGACGAGCCTCGTGAGCGTCGATACGCCGGCCTGGGTCCGCGACGCGGTGTTCTACCAGATCTTCCCGGACCGGTTCGCGGCCAGCGAGCACGTGCCCAAGCCCGGACCGCTCGAGCCGTGGGATGCACCACCGACCCAGCACGGCTTCAAGGGCGGCGACCTCCTCGGCATCGTCGATCACCTCGACTACCTCGAGGATCTGGGCGTCAACGCGATCTACATGACGCCGATCTTCAAGTCCGCCTCGAACCACCGCTACCACACCTACGACTACTTCGAGGTCGACCCGCTCCTCGGCGGTGATGAGGCGTTGCGGGTGCTGCTCGATCGGGCGCACGCACGCGGGATGCGGGTGATCCTCGATGGGGTGTTCAATCACACCGGCCGCGGTTTCTGGCCGTTCCACCACATCCTCGAGAACGGCGCCGCGTCGCCCTACCGCGACTGGTTCCACCTCGACCGCGAGGTCCTCGACGGGCGCCGCGAGCTGACCCCCTACCCGCGCGGCGACGAGCCGACCGGCGCCTCGCTCGGCTACGAAGCGTGGTGGGGCCTGCCGGCGCTGCCGAAGCTCAACACCGACCACCCCGACGTCCGCGAGATGCTCCTGTCGGTCGCCGAGCACTGGCTTCGGTTCGGCATCGACGGCTGGCGGCTCGACGTCCCGACCGAGATCGACGATCCATCGTTCTGGTCGGCGTTCCGCCAGCGCTGTCGGGCGGTCCGGCCCGATGCCTACCTCGTCGGCGAGATCTGGGAGACCGCGCCCGAATGGGTGGCGGGTGACCGCTTCGACGCGCTGATGGACTACCCGCTGGCCGAGGCGCTCGTCGGGTTCGTCGGAGGCCCGAGCCTGGACATGGCGGTCGTCCGCGGTCACCACGAGTACGCCAGCAACATCCGGCCGCTCGACGGACCGTCGTTCTCCGCTCGGCTGCTGGACTTGCTCGGGGTGT
>DAIUES010000026.1:0-1756 GCA_036844985.1 Candidatus Limnocylindrales bacterium | reverse complement strand
GCCGATGTCGTGGCGGTCCAGTTGAACCTGCTGGGATCGCACGATGCGCCCCGGGTGCTGACGGTCCTGAGCGGTGACACGGCCGCGCTGCGGCTGGCCACGTTGCTGCAGTGCCTGCTGCCGGGCGCCCCATCGATCTACTACGGCGACGAGATCGGCCTGCAGGGCGGCAACGACCCGGCCTGTCGGGGCGCATTCCCGTGGGACCCGGCTCGCTGGGACACCGACCTGCGCACGTTCGTCAAGGCGGTGCTGGCGTTGCGCCGGCACGAACCGGCGTTCCGCCACGGATCGACGGTCGTCGTCGGCGCCACGGGCGACGCCATCGCCATCGAACGCCGCCTGGGTCAGGACCGGCTGGTCGTTGCCGTCAACGCCGGCGCCGAGCCGCTCGACATCGGCGTTGTGATCGACGGCGGTGCGACCGGTCGGCTCGAACCCGTCGCGCTCGATGGCTGGGACGCGACACCCGTGCCGCGCCCATCGTCGATCGTCGACGGGCGGGCGTCCCTCGCCATGACCGCCCGGTCGGGGGGCGTGTGGCGTGTGGTCGCGAGTGCCGGAACGGGTTGACGGCATCGACCGTCCGATGGCCCGGCCCGCCCTATACTCCCGCCCTGTGGCTGATCTTCCCATCGACCTGGACGCCGGGCTGTCCGAGCAGTTGGCCCGGGTCCTGGATGTCGAGGGCAAGATCCCGAGGGCACTCGAAGCGTTGGGTCCGGTGGCGGGGCGGGACGTCATCCTGGTCGACGGCCCTGGCGGGATCCGCGCTCGGCAGCTGACCGAACTCGGAGCGCGCGTCACGCTCGTCGACTCGAGCGCGCCGCTGCCCTTCGACGCGCCCGATTCATCGGCCGACGCCGTCGTCGCCTGCTGGTCGGCGTTCCGTGGCGACGCGCCCGAACAACTGGCCGAGGCGGCCCGGGTGCTGCGGCCGGGCGGCCGCCTGCTCGTCGTCCACGACTACGGCCGCGACGACGTGTCGGTGCTGCGCGGTCCGTTGCCCGAACACGGCCCGTGGAGTCGTCCCGATGGTCCGTTCCTGGGCAAAGGCTTCAAGATCCGGGTCATCCACTGCTGGTGGACCTACGACTCGATCGAATCGGCTCGCTCGTTCCTCGCCGACGCGTTCGGCATCGCCGGGACCGAGTTCGGGGCCGGGTTGACCCGGCCCCGCCTGTCGTACAACGTCGCGGTGTACCACCGGACCCTCGGAGAGGAGCATCCATGAGCGATCGACGCGCCCGTCCGGACGTTCCTCGCGTGTCCTACCGCGACGACGACGCCGAACCGACCCGGGGTCGGCGCCTGTCACCGGGCGTCCTGTTCCTCGGGCTCGCCGTCATCGGCTCGATCGCGTACATGGCGTACGCGGTCACGGTCCGCGACGCGTCGCAGATCCCGCTGCTGGCGTCGGGTGCGGTGGTCCTCGCCCTCGTCTTCGCGGCACTGGCGGGCTACAGCCTGCGCGCCATCTGGCGGGCGGGCGCGGAGGACCGCGGCGGCCGAGCGCTGCTCATCGCCCTGGTCGGCGGCGGTGCCGCGATCGCCGCGGCGGGCTGCGTCGCCGGCGCGATCATCCTGTTCCAGGTCGCGGCCGGTCCGCGCTGACGGCCGGTCCGCGCTGATCGGCGGTCCGCGCTGACGGCCGGCCCGCGGGCGGGCCTCTGCTAGACTCGGCGACCGGCGCGCCCGATCGCCCCCATCGTCTAGAGGCCTAGGACGCCACCCTTTCAAGGTGGAGATCAGGGGT
>DAIUES010000025.1:0-19591 GCA_036844985.1 Candidatus Limnocylindrales bacterium | reverse complement strand
CGTACTCGACGAAGTCGGTCGAGGTCGCCAGGCGCACCTCGCCGGTCCGATGGTCCAGCCATTTGAGGCCGGACGAGCCGGGTACGAAGTGGACCCGGTCGCCGCCGATGTCGGCGTGGGGGTTGCCGTCGCGGTCGTACAACCAGAACGACGAGGGGGCGGTCGCGATGGCGCGCTCGACGACGTCGCGTGGGAACAGGATGCGCTGCCCACTGGGGTCGGCTGGCAGGCCCGCCTCGAGCAGGCGTCGACGCATCTCCGGCCCGCGGATCTCCATGCCGGTCTCGGCCAGCACCCGCTTCGCCTCGTCGATGATCCGGTCGATGAGCTCGGGCGCCAACATGTCGAGCCTGGGTCGCACGCATCCCTCCGCTGATCTGGTCGCCCGAGCGTAGCGCACTCGACGGCGACTCCGGCGCGACGTTCCGACGGTCGGGCTCGGGGCGGCGCTGGTGCGTGGACGCGGCCTCGCCGGGTCGCTATGGTGACCCGGCTGTGGCTGCTGATGCGTTCGGATCGCTGGTCGCGGGGTTGTTCGCGCGGCCCGGCACGGAGGCTCGCCCCGGCGACGTCGACCCGTCCCGCTGGCTAACCGACGACGCCGACGCGGACGAGGATGACGACACGGCCGCCGCGGACGAGGGCGAACGCGATCGACCATCGGCGGCCGTGGCGACCGCGGCGTTCCTCGTCGCGCTGGCCGGTCCGGACCAGCCGCTGGCCGATCGGGCGGAAGCGGTCCTGGCCGCCACCCCGGTCGGGGCCGCCGCGGACCTGGTGACCCTGTACCGGGCCACCATCCCCGCGATCCGGGCCGAGATCCGTGGCCGAAGCGCGATCGACCCCGGCTTCGCTGCTGCCCTCCGCGCTGCCGCGCAGACCGCCGACGCCGGGTGGGACGTCGCCGCGTTCTGGTCGGTGCTGTTCCCCGAGGGCGTCGGCCCGCTGCGCGATCTCGAGGGCGAGATCGACGCCCTCCGCGAGCGCCGGATCGTCGACGTCGAGCATCCGGCTCGCACGCCGATCGAGGACCCGCTGCGCGAGATCCTGTTCACCTCCAACGTGCTCCTCACCGTACCGCTCGACCGCGACCGACCCGATACGGCAGAGCCCGATCCCGAGGTCGCCAGGGCCATCGACGTCGCGCTCGCACAAGGGCAGCGCTTCTGGTACGACCACCCCATCCCGATCGGCATCGAGCCCGAGCGCAACGAGATGCTCCACGGGCTGCGTGGACTCGACGCCGCCGTCGCCTTCGAGCGCGACCGTCGTCCCGGGCCGGACGCCGAGCGCCGGCTCGCCTGCCTCCTGTCGGTCTCGGTGACCCATCCGGCGCTGCAGGCCGCGGCTCGCCGATATGTCGAGCGTGAACTCGAACGCGTCGGGGGCGGCCGCGAACTCGACGTCTTCGTTGTGTCGGAAGCCGATGCACGCCACATCGTCGACGACGTCGTGGCGCCGGCCGCCCGCCACTTTCTCGGCCTGGACCCGAGCCTGGACGTGATCGGCGTCGACGGGGAGTACGGCCGCCACTACTCGTTCCTCAAGGCCATCGCCGCGGTCTGGCAGGTCCTCATCGACCCCGGCGTTCGAGCCACATTCAAGATCGACCTCGACCAGGTCTTCCCGCAGGCGCAACTCGTCGAGACGACCGGCCGATCCGCGTTCGAGCACCTGAAGACCCCGGCCTGGGGTGCCGACGGGCGTGACCATGCCGGCCGTCCGGTCGAGCTCGGGATGATCGCCGGGACCCTCGTCAACGAGCGGGACATCGGGGCGGGCCTGTTCACCCCGGACGTGGCCGTCCCGGGTCTGCCCCGCCGTCCCGAGGAGCGGGTCTTCTTCAGCGTGCTGCCGCAGGCGGCTTCCACCCGGGCGGAGATGATGGAGCGCTACGACGGAGCCCGGCCCGATGGCCGCCGGACCGTGCTCGAGCGCATCCACGTCACCGGCGGCACCAACGGCATCCGCATCGACGCGCTCCGTCGCCACCGACCGTTCACGCCGTCGTTCGTCGGCCGCGCGGAGGACCAGGCCTACGTGCTCTCGACACTCGGCGCCGCGGGATCGCGCCTGGCCTACGTCCACGCGGCCGGGCTGCTCATGCGCCACGACAAGGAGGCCTACGCCGGCGAGGCCATCGCCGCCGCACACGTCGGCAAGCTCATCGGCGACGACATCCGGATCCTCGTGTTCTCGGCGTACGCCGCGGCGATCGATGCGACCCGTGCGCCCGGCGGCCTGACCGCCATCGAGCTGAAGGCGCTGCTCGATCCCTTCACCGGCTGCTTCGTGTCGGCGACGCCGATCACGGTCGCCCTGCTGCGCTTTGCCCTGCGCCTGCTCGGGATCGCCGAGGAGGGCGACGGCGAGATGGCCGCCGAGCTGGCCTCGATCGGGGCGCCACGATTGCGCGACGCCCTCGCCACCACGACCGACGCTTCGGGCTTCGCCGCCCGCGTGACCGAAGAACGACAGGCATGGCACGCGGTCTACGACACGCTCGACGCGCTCGAGACCGCGGTGGCTGCCGGCGATCCCCACGCGCTCGCCTTCCGCCAGCGGGCGCGCGACATGATCGAACGCTGTCGGGCCTGGACCGTACGAGACGGCCCTCCCGGCCCGGGCACGGGCGCTGACGTACCCTTGATCTGATGACCGCCCCAGCCCGGACCACCCGGACCGCCGCCGACCTGCTCGTCGACTGCCTCGCGGCCGAAGGCTGCCAGTACGTCTTCTCGGTTCCCGGCGAGGAGACGATGGACATCCTCGACGCCTTGTCGCGCCACGAGGCCGTCCGCCACGTGACGACCCGCCATGAGCAGGGTGCGGCGTTCATGGCCGACGTCCACGGCCGGCTCACCGGCCGGGCCGCGGTCGCGATGGCGACGCTGGGCCCGGGCGCGACGAACCTCGTCACCGGGGTCGCCGACGCGTTCCTCGATCGAGCGCCGATGGTCGCGATCACCGGCCAGGCCGCCTCGACCAAGCTCCACAAGGAAGCCCACCAGGTCGTCGACATCGTCCGGATGCTCGAACCGGTGACCAAGTGGAACACGCGCATCGACCGGGTCGGGTCCATCCCCGAGATCGTCCGCAAGGCGTTCCGGATCGCGACCCTGTCGAAGCCCGGCCCGACCCACATCGAGCTGCCCGAGGACCTCGCCGCGGCGGCCCTCGAGCCGGCGGCCGGCGGCCGGCCGCTGGTGCCGCTCACCCCTGGGCGAACCTACTTCCCCGAGCCCACCGACGAAGCCATCGCCCACGCCGCGCGCCTGATCGCAGCGTCCGAACGCCCGATCATCCTCGCCGGCAACGGCGTACTGCGACGCAATGCCGCCCCCGAGCTGCGGGCATTCGCGCGCGGCCTCCACGTACCGGTCGCCGCGACGTTCATGGGCAAGGGCGCGATCGACGACCGGTCGCACCTGTCGTTGATGGCCGTCGGGCTGCAGGCACGCGATCACGTGCTGTCCGGCTTCGACCGGTCGGACCTGGTCGTGTGCGTCGGCTACGACCTCGTCGAGTACGCACCGTCGTCGTGGGATCCGGATGGGTCGAAGCGGATCATCCACATCGATACCCAGCCGGCCGAGGTCGACGCCGCGTACGAGCCCGAGGTCGAGCTGATCGGGGACATCGAGGGCAGCCTGCGGCGGCTGCTGGCGGCCGTCCTCCCGCTGGGGATCGGTGGACGGGACGCCTCGGAGCGGCACGCCTCGCGCGAAATCCTCGTCCACGCCGACCTGCGGACGCAGCTGCTCGAGGAGCTGGCGAGCCAGAGCGGCAACGACGCCTGGCCGATCACGCCGCAGCGCGCCATCGCCGACCTGCGGTCGGCGCTCGGCCCATCGGACATCGTCGTGTCCGACGTCGGCGCCCACAAGGTCTGGGTCGCGCGGCTGTACCAGGCCTACGAGCCGAACACCGTCATCATCAGCAACGGGTTCGCGGCGATGGGTATCGCGATCCCCGGCGCGATCGCGGCCAAGCTCGTCCACCCGGATCGCAAGGTGGTCGCCCTGTGCGGCGACGGCGGCTTCCTGATGAACAGCCAGGAGCTCGAGACGGCGAAGCGGATCGGCGCGAACATCTGCGTCGTGGTCTGGCGCGACGACGCCTACGGCCTCATCGACTGGAAGCAGCGCAACGAGTTCGGCCAGCCGTTCGGCGTCGGGTTCGGGAACCCGGATTTCGTCGCCTACGCCGAGTCATTCGGGATCGCGGGCTATCGCCCGGCCTCCACGGCGGACCTGCTGCCGACCCTGCGCCGAGCGCTCGATCACGACGGGCCGTCGCTCGTCGAGGTGCCGATCGACTACCGCGAGAACCTGCGGCTCACGGAGCATCTCGGGGCGCTGTCGCCGGGGGCGTGACCGCCGTTGCCGCCGTGGCTGGCACCGTACCGCGCGCGTGGACCCCTACACCTCGTCGCGCAGGATCGAATAGCCCACCAGATCGTGGTGGCTGCCGGCGCGGAACTGGCTTCGCCGGATCACCCCTTCGCGGCTGAAGCCGGCCTTCTCCAGCGACCGCTGCTCGGCGACGTTGTCGACGTCGGTGCTGGCCTCGACCCGCTCGATGGGAAACCGGGCGAAGAGGATCTCCGCCAGCAGGCGTTGGGCCTCGGCGCCGTGCCCGCGCCCGCGCGCCTGCGGGTACAGGGCGATGCCGATGTTGAGCGCCCGGGAGCGCTCGGTCGGGCCGTACATCACGGCGTGCCAGCTGACATCGCCGATGACCTCGCCATCGAGCAGACGTTCGACGACCAGCCGGCCACGCTCCGGCCCGACCATCCGCACGCCGTCCGCCAACAGCTCTGTGACAGGGCGGCGTGGTCCCGGTCGCGGGCCGAGGTCGTTGAACTCCCCGCCCATCGTCGGGTCGTCCTGGCGCGCCTCCAGGATCGCGGCGTCCTCGAGCGTGACCTCGCGCAATCGCACGGTCGATCCGTCGCGCTGGAGCGTCTCGAAGGCGACGTCGTCCGGCTGCGGCAGGTCGGTCGTCAGCGGGGCGTCCACCGCGCGATGGTGCCACACCATGCCCTCAGATTTCGTGACATGCGGCCCCCATGGGGGTCACAATGGCACCTACCTTCGATCCAGGACGGGGACGATAGTCACCGCCAACGGACCAAGGTGCGGCGGCCATGCCGCTCCGGTGGACGAGAGTGGAGGAAGGGTCATGTCGATGCTCCGAGGGCTGGCGATCCCGATCGGGATCGTGGCGGCGATCCTGCTGGTGTTGCTGTTCAATCCATGGGTCATCATCGAGGGCGACCTGAACCGGATCCTCACCGTCCTCTTCTGGGTGAGCTTCATCCTGTTGCTCGTGGCCCTGTTCGAGGACCGCAAGAACGCAGACGCGGACGAGGTCGAGATCGAAGGACCGGCGTTCACCCGGTTCCTGTTCAACAACCGACGCGCCGGACTGTTCTGGCTGCCGATCCGCCTGTTCGTCGGGTTCGCCTGGGTGGAGGCCGGCTGGCACAAGATCAGCGACCCCGCCTGGACGCAGGGCGGCAAGGCACTGCGCGGCTACTGGGAGGGCGCCGTGGCGCTGCCCGAGGGCGGTCGCCCGCCGATCACCTTCGAGTGGTATCGCGATTTCATCAACGTCCTGCTGAACGGCGGCCACGAGACGTGGTTCGCGTGGGTGGTCATGTTCGGTGAGCTGGCGATCGGCGTCGGGCTCCTGCTCGGTGCGATGACCGGTATCGCCGCGTTCTTCGGGGCGCTGATGAACATGTCGTTCCTGCTCGCCGGCTCGGCGTCCACCAACCCCGTCCTGTTCACGCTCGCGGTCGGGCTCATGCTCGCGTGGCGTGTCGCCGGCTACTACGGCCTGGATCGCTACCTGCTTCCGGCGCTCGGAGCGCCGTGGCGACCGGGGGCGGTATTCAACCGCGGTGATCCCGTCAGGAACGCCACCTGACGCTCGCGGGTCCCGCACGGGCCCTGCCTGCCGGCCCCGGCAGCGCAGGGCCCGACCATGTCCGGCATCGCCGATGCCTCCCCGGCGACTTGCTAGGCTGGTCGGGTGACGACCCGTTCCGATCCTGCGGTACCCGGCCCCGGCGCTTCGAGCCCTGCGGAGCAGGCCGCCATCGAGGCGCTCAGTGATGCGGTCGGCGCGGTCGCCGGCGTGCTCGACCTCGACGCCGTCCTGCAACTGATCGTCGACCGGGTCCGAGTGCTGGTCGGGGCACGCTATGCGGCCCTCGGGATCGTGTCCGACGAGCGACGGATCGAGTCCTTCATCACGAGCGGGATCAGCGTTGCCCAGCGCGCCCTGCTTGGCGACCCGCCCGAGGGTCACGGCCTGCTGGGCCTGATCATCAGCGAGGGGCACTCGATCCGCATCCCCGAGATCACCGCCCACCCGGCCAGCGTCGGGTTCCCGCCCGATCACCCGCCGATGCACTCGCTGCTCGGCGTGCCGGTCCGACTGAAGGGCCGGCCGATCGGCAACCTGTACCTCACCGACAAGATCGACGGCAGCGTGTTCGGCGATGACGATCAGCGCCTGGTCGAGCTGTTCGCGCTCCATGCCGCCATCGCCATCGAGAACGCACGACTGCATGAGGCGGTCCAGCGGCTGGCGGTCGTCGATGAGCGGGATCGGATCGGGAAGGACCTCCACGACGGGATCATCCAGAGCCTGTACGGGATCGCCCTGTCGCTCGAGCACGTCGCCGACCTCGTCCCGACCGATCCCGACGACGCGATCGAACGGGTCGATCGGGCCATCGACGATGTCAACCGCACCATCGGCGACCTGCGTGGCCTCATCGTCGGGCTGCACGACCAGGTTCCCGACCCGACCGATCTCGGCGCGATGCTGGCAGCCCTCGCCGAGCCGCTCCGGGTGCGTACCGGGCTCGACGTCGAGCTCGACATCGACACGGACCTCGGCACGGGCTCGGCCGCCTTGGGGTCGCATGGCCGGACCGAGCTGCTGCTCATCGCCCGGGAGGCGTTGTCCAATGTCGCGCGCCACGCGCGGGCACGGAGCGTCCACGTCGGCCTTGCCCGGGAGGATGGTTCGCTCCGTCTGGAGGTGACCGACGACGGACGGGGCTTCGACCCCGACGCGGTCCGTGTGAGCCGGCACTTCGGGCTGTCCAACATGCGCGATCGGGCCGAGGACCTCGGCGGCAGCTATCGCAGCGAGCCTCGCGCCGGTGGCGGCACGCGTATCATCGTGCGCATCCCGACCGGCGACGCGGGGAGCGCGTCGCCAGCCACAGGACAGGAGGGACCACGAGCGTGACCGAAGCAGGCCGCGATCCGGCCACGCCCGCCGCCCGACCGCTGCGCCTGCTGATCGTCGACGACCACGAGGTCGTGCGCCAGGGACTCGTGGCACTGCTGGACCGACGCGACGGGTTCCAGGTCGTGGCCGAGGCCGGCACGGTCGCCGACGCCGTGGAGGCCGCCCGCCGCTACCAGCCCGACATCGTGATCATGGATGTCCGCCTGCCCGATGGCTCCGGAATCGAGGCATGCCGCACCATCCGCTCGGAGTTGCCCGAGACGCGCGTCGTGATGCTGACCTCCTACCCGGACGACGAGGCGGTGCTGTCGGCCATCGTCGCCGGCGCTTCGGGCTACCTGCTCAAGCAGATCCGGGCCCGCGACCTGGTGGCCGCGCTGGAAACGGTCGGTCGCGGCGAATCCCTGCTCGATCCGGCGGTCACCGAGAAGGTCCTCGAGCGGGTGCGTCGCATCGCATCGGGCACGTACGGCGACGAGCTGTCCCAGCTGACGACCCAGGAACAGAAGATCCTGGCCCTCGTGGCAGAGGGCAAGACGAACAAGGAGATCGCCGCCGAGGTCTTCCTGTCGGACAAGACCGTGAAGAACTACGTCAGCTCGATCCTGTCCAAGCTCAACCTCGAGCGCCGCGCGCAGGCCGCCGCGTTCATGGCCAAGCACCGGGCCGATCACCCGTCCTGAGGTGGTCCCGGGGGCGGGTGCCGATGGCCCCGCCTGAATGGGCGGTTCGGCCCACGGTCCAGCACGAACCGGCGGCTTATCCTCACGGTCATGCGGATCGTCACGCCCGAAGCAGCTGTCGCGGGCATCGAAAGCGGCAGCGAGGTCTATGTCCAATGCGCGGCGGCCGTCCCGTCGGTGCTGCTCGACGCGCTCGTCGCGCGGGCGCGTGCCGAGGACCTGACCGACGTCAGCGTCGTCCATCTCCACATCGAGGGACCCGGGCCCCACCTCGCGCCCGACATGGCCCGCCACATCCGTCATCGGGCACTGTTCATCGGGCCGAACGCGCGGGCCGCGGTCAACGACGGCCGGGCCGATTACGTGCCGGTCTTCCTGTCCGACGTGCCGCGCCTGTTCAGCTCGGGTGCGCTGCCGCTTGATGCCGTGTTCGTCAACGCGACCCCGCCCGACGAGCACGGCTTCTGCTCGCTGGGGACATCGGTCGAGGCGATGCACGCGGCCATCCGCGCCGCGAAGACGGTCATCGTCCAGTTCAACCGGGCGATGCCGCGCACGCTCGGCGACAGCTTCATCCACACCCGCGACATCGACCTGGCGATCGAGGTCGACGTGCCCCCGGTCGAGCACGGCGTGGGCCCCATCGGCGACATCGAGCAACGGATCGGCGCCGACGTCGCTGAACTGATCCCCGATCGCGCGACGCTCCAGCTCGGCATCGGTGCGATCCCGGCCGCGACTGCCCTGTTCCTGCGTGACAAGCGCGATCTCGGCGTCCACACCGAGATGTTCACGGACTCCGTGGTCGACCTCGTCGAGGCCGGCGCCATCACCGGCGAGGCGAAGGAGCGCAACCGCGGCAAGATCGTCACCGCCTTCGTGATGGGCTCGTCGCGGCTGTACCGGTTCATCGACGACAACCCGATGGTCGAGATGCGCCCGGTCGATTTCACCAACGACTCAGCGGTCATCCGGACGTTCCATCGGATGGTCGCGATCAACTCGGCGATCGAGGTCGACCTGACCGGTCAGGTGGTGGCCGATTCGATCGGAACGCGGATGTACTCGGGCGTCGGCGGCCAGATGGACTTCATCCGTGGCGCGGCCCTGGCCGAGGAGGGCCGGGCGATCATCGCGCTGCCGTCGACGGCGGCCGGGGGCACGATGTCGCGCATCGTCACGACCCTCAAGCCCGGTGCCGGCGTGGTCACGACCCGCGCCCACGTCCGCACCATCGTGACCGAGTACGGCGTGGCCGAGCTGTTCGGGCGCAGCCTGCGCGAACGAGCCGCCGCGCTCATCGCCATCGCCCACCCCGATTTCCGCGACGAGCTGCGCGCCTCGCTTCGGGAAGGCTGAGGTCCGCCCGCGGCGATTCGCCGAGGCCGTCGGGACGTGTGGACGGGCCGGATCGATCCGTCCGGCACTGCCGCCCCCGGCCGATCGTCCGTACCGTCGGCAGCGACGGGTGACTTGGAACCCGCCGTCGCTGCGTGGAGGACCACCGTGTTCGTCAAGCTGCTGTTGGCTGCGTTCCTGCTGATGCATGGGTTGATCCACGCCCTCTTTCTGGCCCCTGCACCGGCGGCGACAGCCGGTGGTCCGTCGTGGCCGTTCGAGATCAGCCGCTCGTGGGTGCTCACCCCGCTCGGGCTCGACCCGGGCGTCATCCGGATGATCGGGCTGGCGCTGTTCGCGGCGACCGTCGCGGGCTTCGCGGTTGCCGCCGTCGCCACGCTCGGTGCGCTGCCGGCTGGCTTGTGGGTCGGTGGCGTCGTCCTCGGCTCGATCGCGTCGCTGGCCCTGCTCGGGCTGTTCTTCCAGCCGTGGCTGGTGCTCGGCGTGGCGATCGATGTCGTGCTCCTCGCGGTCGTGCTCGGCAACGGTTGGCGACCGGAGGGTCTCGGCGCCTGAGGACCGGCCCGGGGCCGCGGGCCCGGACGAACGTGCCCGGACGGACGTGCCGGACGGCTCTGCATGATGGGCCGGGTGTCACTTCCCGGGCTCGATGAGCGCGCGAGAATCCGGGCCATGGAGACTGCGACCAAGCCCGCGGAGCGCTCAGACCCCGCCCCAACGTCCGATCCCGAACCTGCCAGCGCCCTGACGCGGCGAGGGTTCCTGCGTGCCGCAGCCGTGACCGGCGGCGGTCTCGCGGCGATGAGCGTCGCGGCCTGCGCCGGCCCGACACCGACGTCCGGCTGGCTCAGCGGGCCGTCGGCCGCGCCCGGTGCAGGTGCTCCCGCGGCGAGCGCCCCCGTGGCTTCGGCGAGCGCGCCGTCCGACCACTCGCCAACGCCGTCGACCGCCCCCTCGACCGGGCCGTCGGCCAGCCCCGCGGTCGATCACGACGCCAATGCGCTCGCGGTCGTCGAGCGCTTCCTCGGCGGAGAGGGATCGAAGGTCGACAACCCCGGCAACCAGCCGCTCGAGCCCACCCTCGTCGACGGCGTGAAGGTGTTCGACATGACCATCGAGGAGATGGATCACCGGATCGACGCCCAGAAGGAGCCGGTCCAGGCCCTCGGCTTCAACGGGACGTGGCCGGGACCGCGCCTGACCGTGATCGAGGGCGATCGTGTCCGGGTCACGTTCAGGAACAACATGTCCGAAACGACCGGGATCCACTTCCACGGGCAGCGGCTCCCGAACAACATGGACGGCGTCCCGCACCTCACCCAGGAACCGATCGCCCCCGGCGCGAGCTTCACCTACGAGTTCACCGCCCGGGCGGCCGGGTCGCACATGTATCACTCCCACCACAACGCGACCGACCAGGTCGGACGCGGATTGCTCGGCGCGTTCATCGTGGAGCCCAAGGATCCGGCCCAGCGCTACGACAAGCTGCATGGCGTGAGCCAGGACATCGTCTGGATCAGCAACGATGCGCTGGGTGGGTTCACGATCAACGGCCGCGGCTTCCCGGCGACCTCCCCGATCGTGGCCACCCTCGGCGACAAGATCGCGATCCGGTTCATGAACGAGGGCAACATGATGCATCCGTGGCATCTCCACGGGGTGCCGATGCGGGTGGTCGCGCGCGACGGGCATCCCCTCGGTTCCGCCGCGTTCACCTGTGACACGCTCGGCGTCAACCCCGGCGAACGGTGGGACGTCGTGGTCGACTGCGACGAACCGGGCGCCTGGGCGTTCCACTGCCACATCCTCCAGCACGCCGAGGGCCGGGACGGGATGTTCGGCATGGTCACCGCCCTGGTGGTCCAGGAGCCGACTGCCGGGGTCGCCCCGCTGAGCGGACCGGTCGCCGCGACCTCGCCCATCGCGCGGGCGGCGCGGGCCGCCGGCTCGACCGCGCTCGTGTGCCAGGTGCCGGGCATCTGACCGGCACCGGAGCGCGGAGCTGGACATGCGTCTCGAACTGACCCACCGAGGGGACTACGCCGTACGGGCGATGCTGGCCCTTGCCCAGCCCGGCCGGGACCGCCCGACCAGCGTCCGCGAGATCGCGGCGCTGATGGACATCCCGGTCGCCTTCCTGCCGCAGGTCATGGCCGCGCTGGGGCGAGCCGGACTGGTCGTGTCGTGGACCGGGCGGACGGGGGGCTACGTGCTGGCCCGGCGACGCGACGCCATCAGCCTGCTCGAGGTCATCGAGGCGGTCGAGGGTGACAGCCGGCGCACGAGCTGCGTGTTGCGCGGCGGGCCATGCGGTCACGACGGCTACTGCTCCGCCCACGGGGTGTTCCGGGACGCCCAGTCCGCGATGCTCGATACTCTGGCAGGAGCGACGCTCGCCGACGTGGCGTTGGCGGAGGACCGGACACGGCCGCTGGGGCAGAGGGGCCGATAGTCCCGACAGTCCCGAAGACATCATGACCGATGGCCCTGTCAGGGGCTGTCACGCCCCGTAACCATGACCGACACGGTATGACTTTATGAAGGAGCTCACGACGATGCGCCGAATCATCATCCTGCTGCTCGGGGCGAGTCTCGCCCTGGGTGCGTGCGCCGCGGGCAAGGCCCCGGGCTGGACCTATCCGCCCGCGGCCAGCGGTGGAGCGGCCCCGGCCGGCTCGCCGTCGACCGCGCCGTCGGCGCCAGCGGCTTCGGGGCCGGCCGCATCGGCACCGGCAGCGGCGGGCGGCACGCTCGAGATCGAGGCGTTCGACCTGGGCTTCAAGCCGAAGTCGCTCGAGGTGCCGGCGGCGGGCCGCTACCAGGTCAAGATGGTGAACACCGGCGCGATCCCCCACGACATCACGTTCCCGACCGGCGAGGTCGCCCTCGCCGAACCGGGCCAGACCGTGACGCTCGACGTCGACATTCCCGCCGGCGGGACGACCTTCCTGTGCACCATCCCGGGCCATGCCGCCGCCGGCATGACCGGCGACGTCAAGGTCGCCGGGACGGCCGTCGCCAGCCAGGATCCCAACAGCCACGGCGGGCCAGCACCGGCCACCAGCGTCGAGGCCGACCCGAATGCGCCTCCCCCCGTGGTCTACGACCCCAAGGCCCCGCCGCTCCTGCCGGGCAAGGTCCACGACATCGACCTGGTGATGACCGAACAGAACATGACCGTGGCCGAAGGCTTCGTCCAGCAGGTCTGGACCTTCGGTGGCACCGTCCCCGGACCGGTCATCCGGGTCAAGGTCGGCGACACCATCCGCGTCCACCTCAAGAACCCGCCGGAGAACAAGCTGTCGCACTCGATCGACTTCCACGCGAGCCAGGTGGCCTGGAACGACGAGATGCGCTCCATCGCCCCGGGCGAAGAGCTGCTGTACGAATGGACGGCCGACTACGCCGGAGTGTGGATGTACCACTGCGGCACCGCGCCGACCCTGCACCACATCGCCAACGGCATGTACGGCATGGTCATCGTCGAGCCCGCCGAAGGCCTGCCCAAGGTCGATAACGAGTTCGCCATCGTGCAGAGCGAGTGGTATCTCGGTCCGCAGGGGCAGCCGTCGGACCTGACGAAGGCGTCGGCCGCGGCAGCAGCCCCCGACTTCGTGGTCTTCAACGGCGTGGCCAACCAGTACCAGAACGCGCCACTCCAGGTCGGCACCGGCGAGACCAACCGGATCTTCGTCCTCGACGCCGGCCCGAGCATGGACAGCTCGTTCCATATCGTCGGCACCATCTTCGACACCGTCATCAAGGAAGGCATCCACCTGGCCAAGGGCAATCCGGGAAACTGGGGCTCCCAGGCCATGGATCTGTCGCCGGCCCAGGGCGGCATCGTCGAGTTCACGACCGCCGAGGACGGCAAGTATCCGATGGTCACCCACGCTTTCAATCTCGTCGGACGCGGCGCCCTGGGCATCGTCCAGGCCGGCGACGGCGACCCGACCAACTGATCGGGGGATGGGTCGCCCCCTTCCGATCCTCGGTCAGTCCGACCCCGGCGGAGCATTCTCCGCCGGGGTCATCATGCGACCCGGGCGGCAACCGATCCGGCGTGACGCGGATCGGCGGCTCACCGCCGCCGGGGTCGCGCTGGCACTGGCGTTCGTCGTCGGCTCCGTCGCGGCGATCGTGCTCGGGCGTGGCCCGTGGATGGCCCTCCACCTGTTGCTCACCGGCGGGGCGGGCGTCGCCATCGGGGCGGTCATGCCGTTCTTCACTGCGGCTCTGGCGGCGGCGCCCCCGGCTCGCCCGGTCGCTCGCGTCAGCGTCATCGTCGCCTTGGCCGTCGGGGCGCTGACGATCGCCCTGGCCGTGCCGGTCGCGGCCCGCGGCGCCTCGCTGGCCGGGGCCGGCATCTACCTGCTCGGGCTCGTCGGGCTGGTCGGGGTGACCCTCAGCCCGATCCGCCACGCGCTCGGGCCGAAGCGCTGGCCGGTCCTGGTCGCGTACCTCGCCGGTATCGCCTTCGTCATCTGCGGAGTGATCCTCGTGACCGCGATGCTGCACACCTTCGCCCCGGTGACGGAGCGCTGGGCCGTGCTCAAGCCGGTCCACGCCTGGCTCAATCTCATCGGCTTCGTCGGGTTGACCATCGCGGGGACCTACATCCACCTGGTCCCGACCGTCCTGGGCGCCCGGATCGTCGAGGGGCGGACCGCGTGGGTCGCCGTCGGCGGGCTGGCGATCGGGGTCGCGGTGGTCGCCACCGGTTTCGTGATCGGATCCGATGGACTGGCGCAGGTCGGCGCACTGATCGCGATCGTCGGCGCCGCGGCGGTTCCCGCGTATGTGCGCAGGGCCGCCCGGCAGCCGAGCCGGGGTCGGTGGACGACCGATCCGGGCTGGCACGCGTTCACGACCTGGTCCCTTGTCATCTCGGGCGTGTGGTTCGCGATCGGCGTCTGGGCTGCCGCGGGCCTCGTCATCCTGCACGGCGCCACGCCCGCGGGCTGGTCGCTGGCGGTCGTCGGCGTGCCCCTTGCCATCGGCACGGTCATGCAGGCCGTGGTCGGCGCCGCCAGCCATCTCGTGCCCACGATCGGTCCGGGGAGCGGGCCATCGCGTGCGCGGGCGCGGCGCCTGCTCGGGCAGGGCACCGGGCTGCGGGTCGGCGGCTTCCAGGCCGGCGTTGCGGCGCTCGCCATCGGCGTCCCGCTCGGCTGGGACGTGCTGGTCGTGGCCGGCGGAGTCCTGACCGGTCTGGCGGTCGCGTCAGATGTGCTGCTGCTGGCAGCGGCGATGACGCCCGGGCGGGCGGACCAGCGACCGGTCGCCGGCTGATCGTCGCCGGCTGATCGTCGCCGGCAGATGCCGACGGCGCGTTCGTTTGCGGCCCTCGGCCCCGCCTCAGATCGTCTGGTTGGCGATGTCCAGCTGGCGGGTGGTCCAGGCGACCAGGTTACCGAGCTGCCGGCCATCGAGCCGGTCGCACGCCCACGACCAGTGGATCGACACGATGTCTCCGGGTTCGGGCGCATCGATGAAGCCCGTCGCGTCGCGCCACGCCCGGACGCGCTCCGGTCGGGCCCGTCCGATGCGCAGTCGGCCGTCGACCAGATCGAGCCGGGGCGCCGACACGACGAGCTCGTCACCGCTCCGCTCGAGGACCCGGCCCCAGCGGATACGGCAGGAATCGATCGTGGTGACGATGTCGTCCACGGCGCCACCTCGGATCAGCCCGACACGCGGGAACACGTCGAGGACGTGGAACGCGTGGACGGGTCGGGCGCCGGCCTCCGGTTTCGTCGCAAGCCAGCGCCACGCATCGGACCGGACCCGGCCGCGGAACCGCTCGTCGAGCGAAGCACCGAACGATCCGGCGGGGATCGCCGCGAGCAGGTCGTTGCCCAGCCAGTAGGCCTCGACCACGCGGGCGTCGAGCGGATCGGCGATCCCGTTCGAACGGGCGATCAGGGCGAGGTACGGGTACGCGCCCTCGAACCGGGTCGCGAGGGCGCGCAGCGCCCGGTCCTGGCGTGCAGCGCCGGCCTCCAGCAGCTCGTCGGCGTCGTCCGGACCGCAGTACCCGAGCCGGTTGGGCCCGTAGGCGTACCGCGCGAACAGGACCGGACCGGACGGCGGGCTGACCGCCTCGGCGGCCCGGCCCGGGAGCGATCCGCCGACCGGCGTGAGCGGTGGCGGCAACGACGCGGTCACGGCCCGGGAGTCGCTAGCTCGACTGGGGGACGGCCGCGCCGAGCCCGGCACGACGCAGCCCGACCAGCGCAACGGCGGCGACCGCCACCGCGATCAGCGCGTAGCCACCGACGATCGTGGCCTCGGGCAGCGCGCCCTTGCTGACGGTCGTGAGGACGCCGGTGATCACCGCGCCGAACACGAGCATCGCGCTGACCTGGCTCGCCGGTGCACGGCGCAACGCGGCCAGCCACGTCGCGACGTACCCCGCCAGCAGGCCGCCCGTGACCGCGACCCACGTCCAGGCCGAGCCATCGAGCGTGGCGATGCCCGCCAGCCGGCCGCTGGCGATGAGGTAGCCGAACAGCACGATCAGCCCGATGCCGAGCCGGGCGACGCCCACGATCGGCGAGCGGACGCGTCCGAGGACGCGGCGCGCCAGGATCACCTCGACCGCCCACAGCAGGGTCGCCAGCGCGATGAGGGTCTCACCGAGCCCCCACGCGATGCCGAGCGGCGGCAGGATGAGCGCCTGGCCGACCAGCAGCAGACCGAGCGCCGCGATCGGCGCCGGGCCGAGCCGCTCGCCGAGGAACGGGCCAGCCATCAGGGCGACCCAGATGAACATCGTCTTGTGGATGAACGCGGCCGACGGGGCGCTGGCCATCGCCAGACCCGAGAAGAACAGCAGGAACGGGATGCCGCCGCCGACCACGCCGATCAGCGTGAGCCAGCCCCAGTCCCGGCCACCGATCGCACGCACGTCCGACGGTCGCACGACGGCCGCGGCGAGCCCGAGCAACACGATGGCGGCAAGACCGTTCTTGAGCGTGGTGAACACCGCCGGATCCGGCACGGCCTTGACGGCCGACGCGTTCACGAACACGGACAGCCCGCTGATGAGCGCGGTCGCGCCGGCCAGCAGCAGCCCCGTCCCGACCGTCATCGGTGGCACGAAGCGGGCGGCGCGACCCAGGTCAGGGGACGTGGACATCAGGTGATCCTCCGTGGCCGTCCGCGATCTCGATCATGCCTCGGATGGCGGCCGCTTCGGCCGGGTCGAGACGCGAGACGATGGTCCCGGCCGCGACGATGACCCAGTCACCGACCGCGATATCCGGAACGACAAGGGTGGTGGCCCGGCGGTGTCGGCCCTCCGTCCTGACGACGGCTTCGCCGCCGTCGACCGACAACACCAGGCCGGGATAGGTGAGGCACATCAGGACGGCGCCGACTGCGTGTGTGCGAGCGCGTGTACCAGATCGGTCGTGGTGATGACCCCGACGACATCGCCGGCTCCGTCGACGACCGGCAGACCGCCGACAGCGTGCAGATCCATGAGCTGGACGGCCTCGGACAGGGACGCATCGGACCGGATCACGACCGGCTCCAGCGTCATCAGGTCGCCGACGGTGCGGCTGGTGGCTGCCTCGGTCCGGTCCTCGTTGGGGGTCATCTCGGCGCTCCAGGTACCTGCGTGGTTGTGTCTCAAGCCTCGCCGCCAGCGGTCGTGCCGGAACGTGGCGTCCGGCCCCATCGCGCGGGCCGTTCGGCCCGCCCATGGGGGCCTCGGGCCGTTGTACCCGTTCGAATCGGGCCGCTCGGCCGCTGCCCGGGCAGTCCTCTCGGCGCACCCTGCGGGAGAAAGGGGCGCATGGATGGAAGAGCCGCTCAATCTCGTCCTGTTCTCGGGCACCGATGACAAGCTCCAGGCTGCTGCGGTCCTGACCGCCGGCGCCGCCGCGCTCGGCAAGCCCGTCAACCTGTTCCTGCAGTACTGGGCGCTCGACGCCTTCCGGTCGGACCGGATCGAGCGCGATCACGGGCTGGCCCCGGAGGCCGGCGAGGCCGGTCGGGCCGCGGTCGATGCCCTGGCCCGCCAGGGCCAGGCGCCGTGGTCAGAGACGCTGCGGATGGCCAAGGACGTCGGCACGGTCGACATCCAGGCGTGTTCGCTGTCGATGGACCTCCTCGGCCTGACCGCGACGGACCTCGACCCCCTGGTCGACGGTGTCGAGGGCGTCACCGCCTTCTACCTGAACGCCGGTGAGGGCCAGGTCGTCTTCATCTGAATCGATCCACCCAGAGGTGAACGTGATGCCAGTGATCGAGATCGACCTTGCCGTGGACGCCCGGCAGCTGTCCTGCCCGATGCCCATCGTCAAGACCGCCCAGGCCATCAAGGGGCTGCCGAGCGGCGCCGTGATCGAGGTCCTCGCGACCGACCCCGGGTCGGTCAAGGACTTCCCGGCGTGGTGTCGGGCGACGGGCAACGAGCTCGTCGAGCAGTCCACCGATGGCGCCGTGTACCGCTTCCTCATCCGCCGAAAGTGAGATCCGTGATGACCACCGCCACGCTCGAGCGTCCGCACGACGCTCCCGTAGCCACGCCCACCATCGAGCCCCAGCCCGCCCCCGCGGCCGACGCATCGGTCAAGCCCAAGGACCTCCTCATCATCGATTACAGCGGCGACCTCGAGAAGGTCTGGGCGACGATGATCCTGGCCTCGACGAGCGCCGCCATGGGTGTCCGGACCCGCGTCTTCGTGACGTTCTGGGGCCTTCCCGTGTTCGTTCGCGATGACCGCCGCGTCACCGGCGATGACTGGATGCAGAAGATGATGTCGGTCATGCAGCGGCCCGGCATCAGCCATCGCAAGCTCTCGAAGATGGACTTCTTCGGGATGGGTCCGTGGATGATGCGGCGCCTCGCCCGCAAGCATCACGTGGCCAGCCCCAAGGAGTTGCTCGAGGCCGCCCAGGCCATGGGCGTCGAGTTCATCCCGTGCCAGATGACCATGGATATGTTCGGCCTCAAGCCCGACGACATGATCGAGGGCATGGGCGAGCCCGTCGGTGCCGCCACCGTCATCGGCCTGCTGACCGAAGACTCCGTCCCGCTGTTCATCTAGGAGCCTGCTGATCACCATGATCGAGACCGCCACCGCCGCAACGCGCATCGTCGACGCCCGCGGCAGCTACTGCCCGGGGCCGCTGATGGAGCTCATCCGGGTCATCCGCGAATCCGACGTCGGCACGGTCATCGCCGTCCGCTCGACGGACCAGGGTTCGCGGACCGACATCCCCAAGTGGGTCGACAAGGCCGGCCATCGGCTGGTCGGGGTCGAGACGCACGAGGGCTACGACGAGATCGTCGTCGAGAAGCGACGCTAGGAGGCTCCCATGCAACGGATCGCCATCCTTGGCGGTGGGGTCGGCGGGACCCTCACCGCCAATCTGCTCGTGCGCCGCCTGCGCCGCCGGATCGACCGCGGCGAGATCGAGGTCGTCGTCTTCGATCAGACGGGATCGCACGTCTACCAGCCGGGGTTCATGTACATCGCCATGGGTGGTGAGCGGGCCGACCAGCTCGAACGGCCCGAGCGAAGCCTGCTCGACGATCGCGTCCGGCTCGAGGTCGGCGAGATCGTGGCGCTCGACGAGGCCGACCAGCAGATCCGCCTGGCCGACGGCCGGACGTTCGACTACGCCTATCTCGTCATCGCGACCGGCTCGCGCCTCGTCCCCGAGGAGATCGACCACTTCGCGACCGAGGCCCACCACTTCTACACGGCCGAGGCGGCCGAGCGACTGCGCGCGGCGCTCGATGCGTTCCGTGATGGACGCATCGTCATCGGTATCGCGGGCATGCCGTACAAGTGTCCGCCCGCTCCGCTCGAAGTCGCCTTCCTGATCGAGGACGAGCTGCGTCGGCGCGGGCTGCGGGACGCCGCGGAGATCCACTTCTGTTCGCCGATCGGGCGGGCGTTCACGATCGAGTCCGTGTCCGACATGGCCACCCCGATCCTGGCCGACAAGCGGATCGAGCTGCACACGTTCTTCAACGTCGAGGCGATCGACCCGACGCGCAAGGTCGTGGCCAGCCTCGAGGGCGAGGAGCTGCCGTACGACCTGCTCATCCTGGTGCCGCCGCACAAGGGCCAGCAATTCCTGATCGACGCCGGCCTGGCCCCGGCACCGGGCGGCTGGCTGCCGACCGACCGGCACACCCTCCAGGTTGGCGACCGCCCGAACGTCTACGCCCTCGGCGATGCCACCGACCTGCCGCTGTCGAAGGCCGGCTCGACCGCCCACTTCGAGGCGCCGGTCGTGACCGAGCGGATCGT